>JAZADL010000091.1:0-6994 GCA_036123635.1 Actinomycetota bacterium | reverse complement strand
CTGTTACCAGATGTCCAAGGCCAGCCAGCGCCTCGAGCGGCGCACCGGGCTGGGCGAGCGCTAGCGGCCTCTCTTGAGGCCTATGAGGTGATGTCATGACCGATACAACAGCAGCCGAGCCGACCGGTGGCCAGACCCGGGACCTGTCCGGAGCCCGCGACATGATCGTGTGCGAGGACGTGTCGAAGTGGTACGGCGACTTCCAGGCCCTGGATGGGGTCTCGGCGACCATCAAGGAGCAGGAGGTCGTGGTGGTGCTCGGCCCGTCGGGCTCCGGAAAGTCGACATGGATCCGGTGTATTAACCGCCTTGAGATCCATCAGGAGGGCCGCATCGTCGTAGACGACGTGGAGCTCACCAATGACCTTCGCAACATCGAGAAGGTCCGATCCGAGGTCGGGATGGTGTTCCAGCAGTTCAACCTGTTCCCCCACCTGAACATCCTGGACAACGTGACCCTGGCACCCATCTGGGTGCGCAAGAAGCCGCGGGCCGAGGCCGAGGCCCAGGGCATGGCCCTGCTGGAGCGCGTTGGTATCCCCGAGCAGGCCCAGAAGTATCCGGGACAGCTATCGGGCGGTCAGCAGCAGCGGGTGGCCATCGCCCGGGCGCTGGCCATGGAGCCTCGGATCATGCTGTTCGACGAACCCACGTCGGCACTTGATCCGGAGATGATCAAAGAGGTGCTGGACGTCATGAAGACACTGGCCCTCTCCGGGATGACCATGATGGTCGTGACCCACGAGATGGGGTTCGCCAAGGAGGTGGCCGACCGGCTCATCTTCATGGAGGGTGGACAGATCGTTGAACAGAACACGACGGAACTGTTCTTCTCGAACCCGACCGAGGAACGCACCAAGTTGTTCCTGTCGCAGATCCTCTAGTGAAGGCGATTAGTTCAAAACCCCGACAACAAGATCGCCGCCAGTTTCCAACGAAAGATCTCTCGAGGGGAGCGAGTTGGGCTTAGTCGGCCTGCACGTATCTGTACCTGGGGCCTAAGGTCGGGTGGTATCAAGAGGACAACAGAAAGTTGGAGAGGTCGCCATGGCCAGCAAAGACAAGGGTGGGAGGGCCAGCAAGACTCCTGCCTCCAAGAGCGCCAAAGAAAAGCGACAGGCAAAGAAAGCCAAGAAAGCAGGGAAGGGCACCCTCTCAACCTGATGGGACGGGACGGGGATTAGTGGCCCCCGCTTCGGCGGGGGTCTTTGCGCGTTTGTGGGTCTCACCTGGGCTCCGATGTCGCCCCACTCTCTCCCGGTGAGAGCTGGCAAACTCGATCCGTGAAGCAGTCCAAAGTCGCGGTCGCTGCGTTGCTCGTGGCCTCGGCATGCTCCAGTAGTGCCGGAACCGTTGCACCAGCGGCAACCACCACTGTGCCGGCCTCGAATACGACCGCTCCCACACCAACGACCACTCGTGCACCGACCACGACCGCGGCGTCAACGTCAACGTCAACGTCAACGAGCGTCACACCTCCAACGACTCCCCCAACAACCACGGTTGCCGTCGTACACCAAGACTCGATGGTGGACCTCCTAGGCGACCTGCAGATCAACGACACCACTCCGCAAGCGGACTACGACCGTGACGACTGGGGTTCAGGCTGGTCAGATGCAGATAGTGACTGCATCAACACCCGTCACGAAGTCCTCATCCTCGAGTCCCTGATCTCTGTGGAGATGGACCCTTCAGGGTGCAAAGTCATTGGCGGTCAATGGTTTGACGCTTTTACCGGTACGTACGTGGATGATCCGGGGTCACTGGACATCGATCACTTCGTTCCGCTCGCCAACGCTCACGCCTCCGGTGGATGGGCGTGGTCGGCGGCGAACAAACGCGACTACTACAACAACCTGGCGGACCCACAGCACCTGATCGCGGTAACCGCGTCAGCGAACCGTTCCAAGGGAGCTAGAGGACCCGACGAGTGGAGGCCCCCTGATTCCCGTTATTGGTGCCAGTACGCATACTCCTGGGTAGATATCAAAGCCCGATGGGGACTAACTGCCACAAGCAGTGAGACAGACGCTCTACAGACAATGTTGGAAGGATGTGACGAGGCCCCCAGTAACGCCACGACAACCACATCTGTGGCTCCCGCAGCCACTGCTTCCACCACGACGGCACCTCAGGCGACCACCCCTCCCACCACCACTGGGGGAAACGGTGGTCAATCGAGCGGGGGAGATGCCGGAAAGGGCCGACCGGCAGATACATACGCCTGCAATATCGATTCCTTGGGTTACTGCATCTTCACAGGAACTCCGCATCAGACCGGGCTTGACCCGGGAACCGAAGCGATCGTCGATCGCGATGGGAACTTCCTCTTTGCAGCAAACGAAGCAGTGGCGGTAAATGCCCGAGGCGAGGCACTCCCGGCGAGAGGAACCCCCGCCTTTGACGGAGACGAACTTCAGAGGTCCTCACAAGACGGACTAAGCGAAGACGAGAAAGCCTTCCACAGGGTCATGGCAATCATGTTCCCAATCCGCAATGCCCTCATGTACGACATCGCGGTAGTCACCCAAACCGAGTGGGGTCTCCTGGTCAGTGAACTTGAACAAAGGGAGATCAAAGAAACAACCTTCACCTCGGGACCAACACCAAAAGACAATTACTACGGGCGGCAAGGAATCTTCGATCTTGCGAAAAACCCGAGAGGTAAGGACATCCATCATGACGTCATGAAATTTCTGGAAGAAGCAGGTCTGTACTTGCTCTGCCACGTCACGACAAATGACTTCGGGGAGATGCTCCAAGAAACCCATCCCGAAGGACACGACCCCTGCAGGGAAGCGGAGATTTTGACGAGAATTCCCTTCTCCCATCTGACGTCTACGACCACCACGACTACGACGGGCACATCGCCGGCTACGACCTCCGGAGTGCCTGACAACCCAGGTAACACCAAGAACTGCTCAGACTTCTCCACCTACCCGGCGGCGAAGGCGTGGTTTGACACCTACTTCCCGTACTTCGGCGACGTGGCACGTCTAGATGGCGACGACGACGGCGAGCCGTGCGAGTCCCTCCCCGGAGGCCCATAAACCGCCTGTGCGCATCTACACCGGGAGACTCTGACAGGATTTCTCGGTGCGGATCAGCGGCCGGATCTTCCTGACGGCGATACTCACCGGCCTCTTCACAGGTTTGTTCATTGCCTCAGCCGAGGAGTTCTTCTCGAGAGACGGAGTATTTGGCGGAGCCGAGGCTCTAGCCACTTTCGTTCCACTTCCCCCACTTGCAGCACTCCTCGTCTCCGTCGGGCTACGCCGACGTCGCCTCACTCCAAGGATGACGGGTGTTGCCTACCTCACACTCGCTATCCCACTATTGGGAATCGGCATGGGAGGGGCCAATGTCCTTCAGCAGATGCTTGGCGGTGTCATCGGTGGCGGCTTCTGGGGGCTTGTCTTCGCCATCCGTTCATCTCGCGCAGGTGCTATTTCGGAATGAGGCCTTGCACTGCGGGGAGTTTGTCGATGGTCTCTCGCCCTAGGGGACGTAACCACCAATGCGAAACCCCTGCCTGTGTTGGGGAAGATCAGCAGAAAACGGTGAAGAGAGGCGCTCCGCCTACCCCTGAGCGGTTGGATAACTCCTGATCGGGAGCTGAAACACCGTTCACCGGGGCGCAGTCACGCCTCTCACCTGTAACTCTACATGCCCCAGAAACAAATCGAACTAGGCATGTCGGCCAAGTGGACACCTCAGGTCCGCGGGACCGAAGGACTTGTTGTGACATATTCGGACCGGACGTCACCATTCAAGTTCTGTGCCGGTCTCTTCAGGGAACGCTCCCGGACGTAAGGTCCGGGCGTGGAGGTCTCCCGCCTGACAGGCGTCCTGGGTGCCCGAGTCGATGGGGTGCAACTAGCACCCGACATGGACCCGGCGGTAGTGACCGAGTTGCGAAACGCCCTCTGTGACCACGAGGTGTTGGTAGTTCCCGAACAGAACCTGTCTGCCGGCCAACAGGCCGAGTTCAGCCACCTACTAGGCGACTTCTCGCCGGTGCCATTCGTCCAGCCCGTACCAGAGCATCCGGAGGTCATCAAGGTCGTCAAAGAAGCCACCGAAGTGGAGGCGTTCAACTTCGGCGGGGTATGGCATAGCGACTTCTCATTTCTGGACGCCCCACCCGCCTTTACGGTCCTGCACGCCTTGGAAGTTCCAAAGGTCGGAGGCGACACGGTCTGGGCATCGACGACAGCTGCCCACGATGCCCTACCAGAGGAAATGCGGGAACGCTTCGAGAAGATCACATGCGTGCACTCGGCTAGTGCCTCATACTCGCCCGCCCAGCAAGCGCTGCACTCCGGACTGTCAGGTATGGACATCCGCACCTCGGAATCGGCTGAGGACACCCGAAACCACCCGCTGTTGTGCACACACCCTGAGACGGGAAGGCGCAGCTTGTTCTTCAACGGGACCTACGTGCGTGGCCTCCAGGGGCCAGGAGTCGGCGACGACACCGAGGAGGGTTCCCGCGAGGAGCAGCGTCTCCTGAGTTGGCTACACGAATTCAGCACCCATATCCGGTTCACCTTCCGCCACCGATGGTCAGACGGCGACGTTGTGCTCTGGGACAACCGGTCTACCCAACACGTAGCGCTAAATGACTACGGGGGCCAGCGCCGGGAACTACACCGGACCACAGTCGCCGGGACAGAGCCGACGGCCTAGGACCACGCTTCTCGTCGGCCCGACGGCAAGCTTCAGTCGTCGCGAAGCAATTCGATCAGCGAGCTGGTGTCCCACCGGCCATGGCCCTCTCGCTGGAGACGGGCATAGAACTGGTCGACCATCGCCGTGACCGGAAGTGTGGCGCCGATGCGTTCCGCCTCATCAAAGACGATGCCAAGGTCCTTACGCATCCAGTCCAAGGCGAACCCGTGGTCGAAGTGACGCTCAAGCATGGTGTGAGCCCTGTTGTCCATCTGCCACGAGCCGGAGGCACCCTTGCTGATAGCCGCCAGCACCTTCTCTTCATCAAGGCCGGAACGGCGAGCAAAATCAAGTGCTTCGGATAAGCCCTGAATCAGGCCGGCAATACAGACCTGATTGACCATCTTGGTGAGTTGCCCAGATCCAACCTCGCCAACGAGGACGGTGGCCTTGGCGTAGGCCTCCATCAGGGGCTCAACCCGGGAAAACACCTCAGGGTCGCCGCCACACATCACCGATAGTTGCCCATTCTCAGCACCGGCCTGGCCTCCGGATACCGGAGCGTCAACAAACCCCACCCCCTGTTCGGAAGCGTGGCTTGCGATCTCTTGCGCCACCTTGGCCGACGCAGTGGTGTGGTCGACCAATGTCGAACCAGCGGCCATGCCAGCCAGCACCCCCTCGTCTCCGAAAACGACCGAGCGCAGGTCGTCGTCGTTGCCGACACAAACCATGACGGCTTCAGCTCCGGTGGCGGCCTCTCGGGGAGTCGGCGCAGAGGCCCCACCATGCTGGTCGACCCAATCGTCGGCTCTGGCTGTGGTGCGGTTGTAGACGGTCGTGGCGTGACCAGCGGCCTGGAGGTGGCCTGCCATGGGATAGCCCATGACCCCCAGGCCCACAAAGCTGCAGGTGGACATTGTTCTCTCCTCGGTCTCTCACGTGAGGGGTAACGGAATCAGGTCAACCACCGGCAGCGAGCATTGCCATCTCGGCGGCCATTTCTACAAATGAACTCGGGATCGTCCCGTCGTCGCCGTCGATCTCACGGTACGCGGCTCGGACGTTGACGGCTAGCCGTTCCCACTCTCCCCATTCACGGTAGGGGGCGAATTCCTCGGAGGTTGCCAGGTCGGAAATGGTGTCTGCGGCGGCGAGTCCTTCCTTGTGACGGGAGCGACAGGCATCTTCCAGCCAGGTGAGGTAATCGCGGACAGCCAATACGCCGCCAGCGTCCGTGAGTGGCCCGTGGCCGGGAACGATGACGTCGCAACCGAGTTCAAGGATCCGGTCGCAAGCTGCCACCCAGTTGGCGATCGGTCCGTCCCAGACAATCGGGGTGCCGTTCACAAAGAGGATGTCTCCGGTGAAAACGGTGGACTCGTCGGGTAGGTGAACAATCAAGTCGCCCGCCGTGTGGGCTGGGCCCACCTGTTCTAGGTGAACAGGGTGGTCGCCGAGTTTGAGTTCGAGTCGACCGGAGAACGTCTGTGTCGGCTCTGGGATGGTGATCCCCCCGAACTCAAAGCCCCCGAAGGCTTCTTGGATGTATTCGGCAGTGACCGGGTCCAAATCGGCTTGGAGGAGGGCGACCAATGCAGACGGAGGTACGGCGCCCATCTCGCGAGCGGCAGCTTCGGTGGTGACGATCTCTGCACCTTCGAGAAGTCCGTTGCCGTAGCAGTGATCACCGTTGGCGTGGGTGTTCACCACCGTATCGATTGGGCGGGTAGCGGTCACAGGCTCCATCGCGTCGAGCATCTGACGAGTGAGGACCTGGTCGAAAAGGGTGTCAACGAGCAAAGAAGAATCTCTCGTGGCAAACAATCCAGCGTTTGACCAGCCCCAGCCCCCGTCTGGCTGCAGGTATGCGAACACCCCGTCCGCCACCTCGTGAAGGCCCGTCTCGTAGGGAATGGCTGTGCCTCGCCCCCTGTCATCACCCGTCGCCACAGGCTGACCCTAGGTGGCATTCGGGACTGCTAGGGATCTGTAGGCACCCTGATTGCTGGCGTGGTCAGAACAACCTTCTCCAGATAGTTCGTTTGTGGCCAAGATCTCGCTACTGGTGTACCCGCATGGGCAACCGGACCCGTCCGGTGGCAGGCTCGGTGCCGTCGCGACGTCGGACCGAACCGATGTCGACCCAGTCGCTATCCCAGGAACAGGAGTACCCCCATGGGCAACATCGTCGAGGGCCGTGTAGCCATCGTGACCGGCGCCGGTCGAGGAATCGGCCGGGAGCATGCCTTGATGCTGGCCTCCAACGGCGCCAAGGTGGTCGTCAACGACCTGGGAGGCGACGCGGCGGGAGGTGGCGCTG
>JAZADL010000090.1:0-8768 GCA_036123635.1 Actinomycetota bacterium | reverse complement strand
GCTGTCCCTAGTACGAGAGGACCGGGATGGACGTAGCTCTAGTGTGCCAGTTGTTCCGCCAGGAGCATGGCTGGTTGGCCACCTACGGAAGGGATAACCGCTGAAAGCATCTAAGTGGGAAGCCCGTTTCAAGATGAGATCTCCCACCGGGATAACCGGGTAAGGCCCGTGGCAGACCACCACGTTGATAGGCCGGAGGTGTACGTGCGGTAACGCATTCAGCCGACCGGTACTAATCGGCCGAGGGCTTGGTTACTCACATCGACGATCGTTGTCGGTGTTCGTGTTCGCTGTGGAGTACTGGAGAGGCTGAGAGGTCGCTCTTGACAACTGAATCGAGTCCCGGCTGCATCGCCGGTCGGGGCACAGCTGGTTTTCGGTGGCTATGGCGGCGGGGTCACACCCGTTCCCATTCTGAACACGGCAGTTAAGCCCGCCAGCGCCGATGGTACTTGGGACGAGTGTCCCTGGGAGAGTAGGTCGCCGCCGGATTTCGAACGCTACGAGCGGGGCCTTCGGGCCCCGCTCGAGCGCGTTTTGGAATTGGATCACGGGCTATTTCGCCATACAGGTGACACCACGAAGGGTTGCCGGACGGCCGGTAGGGTCCACGCCCATGGCACCTCCCGGTGGTCGTTCTGGTGGGCCGCGTCGTGATGGTGGGTCCGGTGGTCGTTCTGGTGGGCCGCGTCGTGATGGTGGGTCCGGTGGTCGTTCTGGTGGGCCGCGTCGTGATGGTGGTGACCGGGGCCGGCAGGGACCACCCGACCGTCGCCGTCGAGGTCCCGACGTAGCGGGTCCGGCCAAGTGGGGTGGCGTGGCCCGTCGTGGCGCCGGCAGACTGGAACGCGAGGAATTGGAGGACCGTCCTGAACGCTCAGAGCGTACGGCTGAGCGGACGACGCGGCCTCGTCGCCCCGAGGTAGAACGCAGCAACCGCCTACGCGAGGAGGCCGCCGAGGCGGTCAGCCGAGGCCAGACGACTAGGCGATCGGAGCGGGCTCCGCGAGCCATGGACCGCCCGCCTCTCCCACCAGCACCTGTCCGCCTACCCGATGCCGACGTCCTCCTGCGGAGGGTTCTAGGCGACAAGGCCGGTGGACGGGCAGTCGGACGCCTCGACGAGGCGGCCCGGGCGTTCACCGACGAACGATTCTCTGATGCCCGCCGAATCCTGAATCAGCTGGTGGAAAGAGCCCCGCAGGTCCCCGAGGTTTTGGAACTGCTTGGCCTCGTCCACTACCGGATGGGTCACTGGCGGGCTGCAGCCAAGCGGATGGAGGCCTTCCGGGAACTAACCGGCAGCACTGAGCAGCATCCCGTCCTAGCCGACTGCTATCGGGCACAAGGCCGTTGGAACGACGTCGACGTGCTGTGGGTCGAAGTGTGTGACGCTTCGCCGAGCGCGCCGCTGGTGACTGAGAGTCGTTTGGTGACCGCAGGCGCCTTGGCCGACCAGGACCGGTTGGCCGAAGCGGTCAGGCTGCTTGAGAAGGGCTGGAAGGCACCATCCCGGCCTCGCGACCATCACCTCCGTCGGGCTTACGCCCTGGCCGACCTTTACGAGCGGTCGGGCGCTACCCCACGGGCCCGTGACCTGTTCGCCTGGATCCGGGGCCACGACGGCGGGTTTGCCGACGTGGCCGACCGCGTCCGTTCCCTGGCCTAACCGGACCGCTCGACGCCCGGGCCCAACGGCTGCCAAACGGCCCCATCTGCGAACGACGCACCGCCTAGTGTGAGGTGTATCGGCGGCCGGCCAGCCGCCCACGGCACAAGGAGCCTCTCAAGGTGGACATTGCATCTCTACTCGGTGACGATGCCGAGTACCTGCTCGAACACGAGTCGAAGACCATCCCCGCCGACCAACTGATCACTCCGGGACCAGACACGGTCTCCGAGGTGTACGCCCAGACGGACCGGTCCCCTCAGGTCCTGCGAAACCTCCAGGCACTCCTCAATCACGGCCGCTTGGCCGGAACCGGCCACGTGTCCATTCTGCCGGTGGACCAGGGCATCGAACACTCGGCTGCTGCCTCGTTTTCTCCTAACCCGGCCTATTTCGACCCGGCGAATATCGTGGAGCTGGCGCTGGAGGGCGGCTGCAACGCCGTGGCCTCCACCTTCGGGGTTCTCGCTGCGGTTTCCCGCCGCTACGCCCACCACATCCCGTTCATCGTCAAGGTCAACCACAACGAGCTCCTGACACTGCCCAACCAGTTCGACCAGGTCATGTTTGGCTCCGTCGAACAGGCCCACGACCTGGGAGCGGCCGGCGTGGGGGCCACTATCTACTTCGGCTCCCAGGAATCCACTCGACAGATTCAGGAGGTCAGCGAGGCCTTCGCCCGCGCCCACGAGCTAGGGATGTTCACCGTTCTGTGGTGCTATCTCCGCAACTCGGGCTTCAAGGTGGACGGCGTGGACCATCACGCCTCGGCTGACCTGACGGCCCAGGCCAACCACCTCGGTGTCACCATCGAGGCAGACATCATCAAGCAGAAGCTCCCGGAGACCAACGGCGGATACAACGCCCTGCCTGGCTACGGCAAGACCCACTCCCTGGTCTACGACGAGCTGACCACCGAACATCCCGTGGACCTCTGCCGGTGGCAGGTCGCCAACTGTTACATGGGCCGGATTGGGCTTATCAACAGCGGTGGCGCCTCGTCGGGGGCCAGTGATCTGGCCGAAGCCGTCAGGACGGCCGTCATCAACAAACGGGCCGGTGGTATGGGCCTGATCAGCGGCCGCAAAGCCTTCCAGCGGCCCATGGCCGAGGGCGTCGACCTCCTCAACGCCATCCAGGACGTGTACCTGGACGACGCCATCACGCTGGCCTGATCACCGGCCGGTGAGACACACCACCTGACGTGGGCGACGACACAAGCGGCGTAGGCGCCGGCGTGATACTCGTCGACGAGCCGCACGCCGGCATTCGGCGGATCACCCTGAATCGGCCGGAGAAGCGCAACGCCCTGAGCCATCCCCTCCGGGGGGCACTGCTCGGCGCGCTTGTCGACCACGACACCGATCCCGGCGTCCAGGTAACCATTATCCGAGGAGCCGGTACCTGCTTCTCAGCCGGTTATGACCTGGGAGGTGCAAACGAGGGCCATGATCTGCCGTTCCCAACGACCCCGGGTGACGGACAGTGGCCTCGGCACGTGACCGACGGTTGGATGGGAATCTGGGACCTAGCCAAACCGGTCATCGCCCAAGTACACGGTTGGTGCCTCGCCGGAGGTAGTGAGCTGGCGACAGGCTGCGACCTGATTTACGTGGCCGAGGACGCCAGGATGGGCTACCCAGCGGTCCGGTTCGGGGTACCGGACATGCACTTCCACGCTTGGTTCCTGGGCATGCGCCGCGCAATGGAGATGATGATTACCGGCGACTCCATCAGCGGGATCGAGGCGGTAGCCGAGGGATGGGCCAATGCGGCTTTTCCAGAAGCCGAGCTAGACGAGGCAGTGCTGGCCGTGGCTCAGCGGGTGGCCGCCATGCCGCCGGACGTGGTGCAGCTCAACAAGCGGGCCGTGCACCGGCAGATGGAGTACATGGGGATGCGGGCCGGGATCCGGGCCGGTACCGAGCTGTGCGCCCTGGGAGTCCATTCGGCCTCCATGGCCGAGTTTCTACAACTGGTCCGCGACGAGGGCCTGACCGGAGCCCTCCAAGAGCGCGACGAGCCGTTCGGCGACTACCGCACCGGAGACGCCTGACCTTCTCTTTCGACCCGTTGGGTGTGACTGATTCCACCGGCGGATGGCGTGTAGATCATGTCGGTTGACGGGGCGGGCGGTTAGGGTCAGCCCCGTCGACGAGCGGCCTCGAGCAACGGCGCTCGGGCGGAGGAACCGACGTGACCGACACGGTGGATGCGGGGCCGGCCGCCGAGGCGCCGGCCGTCGATGAGGTCATTATCCGGTTTGCTGGCGACTCGGGCGACGGTATGCAGCTCACCGGCGATCGCTTCACAACGGCGAGTGCCATGTTCGGCAACGACCTGGCCACCCTCCCCGAGTACCCGGCCGAGATCCGCGCCCCGGCCGGAACCATGGCCGGTGTATCCGCCTTCCAGGTCCACATCTCCGATCACGACATCACCACCCCCGGCGACGCCCCAGACGTTCTGGTGGCCATGAACCCGGCGGCTCTCAAATCGGACCTCCACACCCTGGTCCCCGGTGGCACCATCATCCTTAACCGGGACACCTTCGAAGAGCGGAACTTGGCCAAAGCCGGCTACGACCACAATCCAATCGACGGTGACGACCTTGCCGGCTACCAGGTCATTGAGGTCCCGATGACCACTCTCACCAAAGACGCCTGCAAGGAGCTGGGCGTTAAGCCGCGCGACGCCGACCGGTCCAAGAACTTCTTCGCCCTGGGCCTGTTGTCCTGGATGTACAGCCGACCTATCGAGGCCACGCTGGACTGGATCGAGGTCAAGTTCGCCGACCGGGAGTTGGTGGCGGCGGCCAACCGCGCGGCATTCAACGCTGGCCACGCCTACGGCGAGACGGCCGAGCTGGGGTCGCAGCGAGTTGTCGTCCGCAAGGCGCCGTTGGAACCAGGTACCTACACCAACATCAACGGCAACACGGCGCTGTCGTGGGGCCTGGTCGCTGCTTCCCAACTCAGCGGCCTCCCGTTGTTCTTGGGGTCGTACCCGATTACGCCGGCTACCGACATCCTCCACGAGTTGTCTAAGCACAAGGAGTTCGGCGTCACCACGTTCCAGGCCGAGGACGAAATCGCCGCTGTGGGTGCAGCCATCGGAGCCTCGTACGGCGGTTCGCTGGGCGTGACTACCACGAGCGGGCCCGGGGTGGCCCTGAAGGGCGAGGCCATGGGCCTGGCCGTCAGCCTGGAACTTCCTCTCGTCGTGGTTGACATCCAGCGGGGCGGCCCTTCCACTGGACTACCCACCAAGACCGAGGCCGCCGACCTGATGATGGCCATGTACGGACGCCACGGCGAGTCGCCGGTCCCGATCCTGGCTGCCCGGACTCCGGCCGACTGCTTCAACATGGCCATCGAGGCGGCCCGCATTGCCCTGACCCACCAGACGCCGGTAATTCTGCTCTCTGACGGCTACCTGGCCAACGGGTCGGAGCCGTGGCGTCTGCCCGAGGTCGCCGACCTGGCGTCCATCGACGTGGTGCATGCCACCGAATTCAACCAGACTAATGAGGACGGTGAGGGCGTCTTCTGGCCCTACCTACGAGACGAGAACCTGAATCGTCCTCTCGCCCTGCCGGGTACCCCGGACCTGATGCACCGGATCGGGGGTATCGAGAAAGAGGACGGTACGGGCAATGTGAGCTACAGCGCGGAGAACCACGAGCTCATGGTCCACCTCCGCCATAAGCGCATCGCCTCGATCCCGGTGCCCGACGCCGAGGTCGACGGCGATGCCGATGCCGACCTGCTTATCGTCGGCTGGGGCTCCACGTGGGGGGCCATCACCGGCGCCGTCCGCCGAATCCGGACGGCAGGCCGGAAGGTGGCCCACGTGCACCTCACCCACCTGAATCCCCTGCCTGCCAACCTCGGCGACCTCCTCCGGTCCTACCGCAGGGTGATGGTTCCCGAGATGAACCTGGGCCAGCTGTCGCGGATCCTTCGGGCCGAGTTCTTGGTCGACGCCGAGGTCCTGTCCAAGGTGAAGGGCCAACCATTCACGGCGGGCGAAATCCAGCATGCCATTAACCAACGGTTGGACGAGCTCGCAGGGGAGGGGTCGTGACCGACGTCCTAGACGCTGGAGCTAATCGAGAAGCCGACGAGGTTCCGGCGACGACCCGGGCCGACTGGTCTAGCGACCAGGAGGTGCGCTGGTGCCCAGGGTGCGGCGACTACTCCATCCTGACCGCCATGCAGCTTTTGCTGCCCGAGCTGAAGGCCCGGCGAGAGAAGACGGTTTTCATCTCGGGTATCGGCTGCGCGGCCCGCTTCCCCTACTACATGAACACCTACGGGGTGCACACCATCCACGGTCGGGCCCCGGCGGTGGCTACCGGCCTGGCCATGGCCCGACCCGACCTAGATGTCTGGGTAATCGGCGGGGACGGCGACATGCTGTCCATCGGGGGCAACCATCTGATCCACGCCCTGCGCCGCAACATCAACCTGAACATCCTGCTGTTCAACAACCAGATCTACGGCCTGACCAAGGGCCAGTTCTCGCCGACCAGCCAGAAGGGAAAGGTGACCAAGTCGTCGCCAGTTGGGCTGGTGGCTCGACCATTCAATCCGATCAGTGTGGCCCTCGGAGCTGAGGCCACCTTCGTGGCCCGAACCCACGACATGGACCGCCAACACATGCAGGACACGTTTCGCCGGGCCTACGAACATGAGGGATCAGCTTTCGTGGAGGTGCTCCAGAACTGCAACGTCTTCAACGACGGCGTGTTCTCGACTATCACCAAGAAGGACGTTCGAGACGACATGTTGATCGAGTTGAATCATGGGCAGCCGATTCTTTTTGGTTCCGAGAAGCAGTACGGGGTGGCTTTGGCACCGGAGGGAGTGGTGATCGTTGACGTCGCCAAGTTGGGAATCGAGAACGTCATGGTGCACGACGAGACCATCCGGAACCCGTCGACCGCCTTTTCGCTATCTCGAATTGCGAAGACGCCGGCTACGCCGACACCGATCGGGGTGTTCCGGGCTATCGACAGGGACGAGTTCAGTTCCTCGGTGGCAGCCCAGATCCAAGAGGTCCAGGCCCAGTTAGGAAAGGGCGATCTGGGCGACCTGCTGCGCTCTCAGCCGACCTGGGAAGTCTGAGGCCAGCGCTCGCCGACCACGGCAGCCGCTGACCGGATCCGCATGGCCTGGGCCCTGGATCTGGACGGCGTTGTCTGGCGCGGCGACGAGGGGGTGCCCGGGGCGGCAGAAGCCGTCCGCCTTCTCCAGGACGCCGGAGAGAGGGTCCTGTTCGTGACCAACAACTCAGGTCGACGGGTGGTCGATACCGAGGAGAAGCTGGCCGGCCTGGGCATTGACGCTCAGGGCAGCGTCGTCACATCGGGCAGGGCTGCCGCCCGTCTGGTGGCGCCCGGAGAGCGGGTCCTGGGGATGTGCGGCCCAGGATGTCAGGAGGAGATGGAGGCTCGGGGCGCTGAGGTGGTATCCACTGGACCGGCAGACACGGTAGTCGTGGGTTTCCACGAGGACTTCGATTACTGGGGCCTAACGGCCGCCATGAAGGCCGTGTTGGGAGGCGCCCGGGTGCTGGCCACTAACGACGATGTGACGTTCCCAGCTCACGATGGACTGCGTCCCGGCGCCGGTTCACTGCTCGCCGCGCTAGTGGCGGCTACCGGAGTCACTCCAGAGAAGGCGGGTAAGCCTTACGGGCCGATGTGCGACCTGGTACGGGAGTTGGCTGGCGACGACGGGACCATGGTTGGGGACCGTCCCGACACCGACGGGCGGTTCGCCCGGGCCCTGGGTTGGCGCTGGTCGTTGGTCCTGTCGGGACTGGTAGGGCCGGACGACCTGCCGGTGGACCCGGAGCCGGACTCCGTAAACGTTGATCTGTTGGCCGCCGTCAGGGAGCATCTGGGGTGAGCGCCCGCCGACGCCTCGACCTGGAGATGGTCCGGCGTGGGCTGGTGGCAGGCCGAACCGAGGCCAGCGAGGTGATCGGAGCCGGCCGGGTGACCGTGGACGGGGCACCAGCTGACAAGGCGTCCCGTCTGGTGGCGCCCGGACAGGCGGTGGTGGTGGCTGGCCCGCCGGCTCGCTACGTAGGGCGAGGTGGGCGGAAGCTAGAGGCGGCCCTCGAGGGCTTCGGGCTGGATCCAACCGGGCTGCGGGCCGTGGACGTCGGGTCCAGCACCGGGGGCTTCACCGATTGCCTCCTCCAGCACGGGGCAACTTCGGTGGTCGCCGTCGACGTGGGTCGCGGCCAGCTACACCATCGCCTTGGCGACGACGATCGGGTCGAGGTGCACGAGCGGACCAACGTGCGCGGCGTGGACGCCAGCTCACTGGGTGCCCCCTTCGGCCTCCTGACGTGCGACCTGTCTTTCATCTCGCTCCGAACGGTGATGGCCGACCTAGTTGGTCTGGTGGCCGTTGGAGCACCCATGGTGCTGTTGGCCAAGCCCCAGTTCGAAGCGGGACGGGCCGAGGTAGACCGAGGGAGCGGCGTGGTTCGAGACCCCGTGGTCTGGGAACGAGTGCTGGTGGAGATTTCGCGGTCGGTTCTGGGTCACGGAGCGGCCATCATGGAGGGCATGGTTTCCCCCCTCACCGGAACGGACGGCAACGTGGAGTTCCTGCTGCACGTACGGTCAGGTGCCGCCGACGACTACCGGCCGACCTTTGACGCTGCCACCGTGGTGGCCTCGGTTGACGGAGGTGCAGACTGATGGCAGTCGTGGGGCTGGTTATCCACGAGGATCGACCGGAGGCCGTGGCCCAGGCCGATGCGCTGGCCATAGGCCTGACCGGCGACGGCCATGAGGTAGTGCGGTCCGACGGTTCAGGCTTCGATCGGGAATCGTTTACCGGTGAGTTAGACCTAGTGGTCAGCCTGGGCGGCGACGGTTCGATTCTGCGAGCCGTTGACCTTTTAGACGGTCGGCCGGTTCCCGTGCTGGGAGTTAACCACGGGGAACTCGGCTACCTGACCACTGTCGAACCTGCCGAAGCACAGGCGGCCGTTGGCCGAGCCCTGGTCGGGGACCGGGACCTAGAGGAGCGGATGATGCTCCGCATCGAGATCCGACGGGCCGACGGCTCGACGG
>JAZADL010000089.1:0-10937 GCA_036123635.1 Actinomycetota bacterium | reverse complement strand
GTGGACATGCGAGAGCAGGTAATCGACGTGCCCCCACAGGAGGTCATCACCAAAGACAACGTGACGGTCACCGTGGACGCCGTCATCTACTACGAACCCACCGACGCCCAACGACTCATCTACAACGTGGCCAACTTCATCCTGGCTGTCACCAAGCTGGCCCAGACCAACCTCCGAAACGTGATCGGTGACATGTCGCTGGACAATGCCCTGACGTCCCGAGACAACGTCAACGTGGCCCTTCGGGAGGTGCTCGACGACGCCACCGACAAGTGGGGCGTCCGGGTAGTCCGCGTCGAGATCCAGCGGATCGACCCACCGGCCGACGTGATGCACGCCATGCACGAACAGATGAAGGCCGAGCGGAACCGTCGGGCCGTCGTTCTAGAGGCCGACGGCGGCCGGGAGGCGGCCATCACCCGGGCCGAGGGCGACAAGCAGGCGGTCATCCTGGCTTCCGAGGCCGTCCGGCAGCGGGCCATCCTGGAGGCCGAAGGCGAAGCCGAGGCCATCCGGGCCGTGGCCGACGCCGAGCGGTACCGCCAGTTGACGGTGGCCGAAGGCGAAGCTGCCGCCGTACGCAGCGTCTACGGCGCCATCCACGACGGCGACCCGACGCCCGACCTGCTGGCCATCAAGTACCTAGAGGCCCTGGGAACGGTGGCCGACGGACAGGCCACCAAGATCTTCCTGCCCGCCGACATGAGTGCCACCCTCGGCTCGCTGGGCGCCATCGCCGAACTGTTCACTGGCGACGAGCCGGAGGGCGACCGTCCAGAGGCATCGGCCCGAGATACTGCTCTCGCCGAGCACGAAGACCCGACCGACTGACGATCCGAGCACTCAAGGTGGACTAGACCGGAGATTGGTCAGCCAACAGGAACCAGTTCGTCCCCGCCCTCGTCGTCTTCCACCAGTTCCCAACCGCACATAGCGGCCAGGAGTACCTGGCCCTCCTCGGGACCGCTAGCGATGACCTCGTCGCCGGCGGCCAGGGACACTGGCCCCCGCGGTCGGTAGACGTACCCGCCGCCGCGTCGGATGGCCAAAATCGTGAAGCCCGGCTCGATGTTCAACCTGAGGTCCTTAAGTGTCGAACCGTCGAGCGTCGAGTCGGAGGCCACCGGGAATCGCACCACCACCTCGTCCGCCTCTGCAAGGGCGATACCCAGGATGGGGTGAAGCTCCTCGTCCTCCTCAACCAGCCAAACCATGGCCTTGGCCTGATCGCCCAGGTCCTCGGCCGCCTCGGCCAGGTGGAGCAAGCCGCGCAGTGCCGTGGGGTCCAAACCGTCAGCTGCCGCACGAAGCACCCACAGTTCGAGCTGCTCTTTCATCTCGTCTAATCGCTCCTCCAAGTGTCGGACCTCTGCGGCCAAGCCCCGGTCCCCGAGCACTAGGGCGCTATAGGCCAGACCCACAGAGGCCTCCGACAGGTTCTTCATCTCGACGAGGACGTCGACTGCCCGATCCAGGTCAGTCAGCGCCTCCCCGTCGTCCGAATGTGGAGACTCCCAAACTGGAGCAGCGGCCAACTCGCGAAGCCGGGTGATTCCGTCCGGGGATCCGTGCAGGAACAGGACGTCGCCAGGTACCAGCACCGTGTTGCCGTCCACATGGGTGACCCACTGCCGGCTACGACGGACCGCCATGACTCGCATTCCGGCCTGCACGGTCAGCTCGAGGGCCGATAGCGGGCGGTGGGCCATGTGGGAACCCTCGCTAACCAGTACCCGGTGCGAGACCTCCTCGGCGTCGGACAGGTCGGCCACCAACTGTTGGGGAATACCCAGCCGGTGGGTGACAATCCGGGCAATGTCCACCGCGTCGTTGGCCATGCGCTCGATGGCCGAGACCACCTGGAGCACTGACGACATACCTTCCGCCTCCAGGGGGCTCCGGGCAGCCAGGACACACACGGCGCGCATGTCGTGGACCAGCTCACTCATCTGCTGCTCCAGTTCTTCGACCTCTTCGGCCATGTCCGGGTCACTGAAGTAGACCGAGGCATATGCCAGGTCCACCATCAGTTCTGAGGTGTCCTTGGCCTCCGCCAGCATGGCCCGCAGGTTGCGGGGTCTATCGTCCATCAGGTCCTCACTCGATGTTGTGGGTCAATGGTATTCCCGGCCGTCGGGCGGCCAGAGAGGGGTTCCGGGGAGAAGCGGGGGTCGGTCCTCATACCACCCCTACGGCCACCATGGCCAGAATCAGGGCGAACGCACCGGCTAGGTCGAGGGTCGACAGCACGACTGGGATCCCGTAGGTGTCCGGATCCAAGCCGAACCGGAAAGCAGCCATCGTCGTGTAGTAGGCCACTACGACAACCAGCACTGTGGCCGCCACCCCGGCAAGCAGGACAACGGTCATCAGGTCACCCAGCCCCGGCGTGGTCTGGCCGGTGGCCACCGAGGCCCACTGGGCCACTACAGCGCAGAACGCAAAAACCGGAACCGCCAATAGGCCCAGAGAACGAGCCTCCCGGAAACTGGAGCGGCTGGGCAGGGGCGTGGCGTCATCCAGACCCAAGTGGAACTGGGTGGACAGACGGCTGGACAGGATGCCACCCAGAGCGCCGGCCGTCCCGAGAAAGGCCGGTAGGACCACCAGTAGGGCCTCAGCGGCCAGCAGGTCGTCGAGTCGCTTCTCGATGGTCACGCCGGCCACCAGGTCCAAGAGGCCGGCAGCCACCAGCACGGGCACCGACTGGCGGACGATCCGCCGTACGTCGACAAGGGAGGTTCGCCAGGCTGCCACGAGGGCCACCACAGCAACCAATCCCAGAACGCCCCCCACAGCCTCAGTAAGCCCGGAGCGGTCGGCCAGGGTGGCCGCCACCACAAGGGCAGGCACGGTGGCCAGGTCGCCCAGCGTGCTAACCAGAGGGGCCGTCACGTTGTCGAGGTCCCAGCCGAACCGAACTGACCCAGCGGCCAAGCCCAAGCTGGCCGCACCCACCACCACCGAGGCCAGCAAGCCGCCGACGGTAGAGACCACCACGAAGTCAGCCACGCCCATGGTGGGGGCGATCCCAAACACGATGGCCGTACCCCGGGCCATGAGCCCGAGAAGGGCACTAAGGGCGAGGGTCAGGACGGAGGCCCCCAGCAGGTTCTGGCCGACCACTCCGTCGATACGACCCGAGAGGCGGAAGGTACCGGTGTGCACGGCAGTTCCCAGGCGGCTCCCCATGGCCCCGAATACGTTGCCCCTCAGGGCGATGGCCCCTGGCACGAGAAGCAATAGACCGGGGAGGTCGGTCAGGGTCCCGTCAGCGGCGGCTAAAACCAGGCCCCCCGCTGAGGCAGCCACCACTCCGACAGCAAGCGCGACGATCCGCTGGCGGGCGTCGGTTGTGGGGACAACCGAGAGGGAGCGCAACGCGGAACGCATGCCCACCAGTGTGCTGGACCGCCGGTCGGGTGGTCGTGACCTTTCCGCGGCCCGCGGGTCAGATAGTCCGGTCAGCCGACTAGGCCCTGGATAAGGGCGCTGACCTCAGGGCCACAGTCGCTGAGGTCCCCGTCGGCGATACAAGGCTGGCCCAGTAGCTGGGCCACCAGTTGAGCACCCAAATTCCCAAACATTCCCACCGTCGTGCTCGGCGGCGGAACGGTGGTCGTCGGAGCAACCGTCGTGGTAGAGGCAGGTGCCGTGGTCGTCGGAGCAACCGTGGTCGTCGTGGTAGCCGGAGCGGCGGTGGTAGTCGGAGCAACCGTGGTCGTCGGAGCAACCGTGGTCGTCGGAGCAACCGTGGTCGTCGTGGTGGCCGGAGCGGCGGTGGTAGGAGGTGCCGGAACGCCTTCGACCGAGAGCCCTCGGGACTCGTTCTCGGCCAGGTGTGCCTCTCGGGTGGCCGGCCCGTACCAGCCGTCGGCTGACACCCCCAGCACCTCCTGGAGCAGGACGGTGTCCACACTCGGTCCCCAGGCGTAGGGCGCTGTTAGCACCGCCAGTTCATCCACCGGGGCCGCCGTAGTAGTGGTTGTGGTGGTCGTGGCGGCAACGGGAGCGGTGGTGGTCGTGGACGGTGCCGCCGTCGTAGTGGTCGTAGTTGCCGGGACGGTTCCCTCCGACGTCTCTGCGAAATCCGGTATGACGGTCGTAGCCGGAGATATCGAAACGGGGTACAGGACGGGCCTCACCGAGGGTTCGGCCACGCGCGCCGCGATGATCACGACCACGCCGATGACGCCAAGGGTCATTAGAGCATTGAGGATCCGGCGAACCACGGGGGACAGCCTTGCATCGCGGCACCCTGGATCCGCGGCACCCCGACGTGGTATCGGGCACGGTGTTCCACGTGGTCTGGGTGGCTACCGTCGTTTAGTTCTTCAAGATCAACATTTTGTCAATCTGATCCACGGGAACTGGCTAGCCTGCAGCCATGAGCACTCTCCCCGATGCCGGCATCGGCGCGTTTGACGCCCCGTCGTTTGACGTCGAGACATTCGACCCCTCCCGCTTCGGTCTGGCCACCGACCTGGTCGACGCCGACCGCTACGCACGCAGCGTCGATCGGTTCCGGGCCCAGGGCATCGTCCTGCCCACTTTCGCCCAACTGGCCGATCCGACCCGCATCCCCGAGGAGATCCGGGCCGGCCTGACCGGCGTAGACCGCAACGCCGCCGACGCCCGCAACCTGTTCCGGGTCCACTGGTACAACGACCTGCACGGCGGGGTCGTGGACCTCCCCGAGCACGTGGTGCTTCCCTCCGAGATGACTGGCGTGGCCGCCCCCATCATCGTGGCCTTCGGTAATCGCTTCCCGATGATCGGGGCCCACAAGGTCCTAGCCGCATACGCCTGCCTGGTTCCCCGGGTGGTTACCGGCGAGTACGACCCCACCGTCCACCGTGCCATCTGGCCGTCCACCGGCAACTACGCCCGGGGAGGGGTGGCCATCTCACGGCTCATGGGCTGTCGCGGCGTAGCCGTCCTCCCCGAGAACATGAGTCGGGAACGTTTCGAGTGGCTGGATGAGTGGATCGCCGATCCGGGCGACGTGATCCGAACCACAGGCTCGGAGAGCAACGTCAAAGAGATCTACGACGCCTGTGACGAGCTGGAGAAGGACCCGGAGAACTTCATCCTCAACCAGTTCACCGAGTTCGCCAACCACGTCGGCCACCACGAGGTCACCGGTCGAGCACTGGAGCATCTTTACCGGCACTACGCGTCGGTGAGGCCCGACCTTAGGCTGGCCGCCTTTGTCGCCGCCTCTGGCTCATCGGGCACCCTGGCCGCCGGTGAACGCCTCAAAATCGACCACGGTGCCCGCATCGCGGCGGTCGAGGCGCTCGAATGTCCGACGATGCTCTACAACGGCTTCGGCGAACACAACATCCAGGGCATCGGCGACAAGCACATCCCGCTGATCCACAACATCACCAATACTGATGTGGTGGTCGGCGTATCCGATCGAGCGTGCGATGAGTTGGGCATGGCGTTCAATACACCGGAGGGCCTGGCCCATCTGGCGTCGTCCGGCGTCGACAACGCTGTCTTGGGGACGCTCGGACACCTCGGGCTGTCCAGCATCTGCAACGTGGTGGCCTCCATCAAGGTGGCCCGGGAACTCGACCTCGGACCCGACGACGCCATCGTCACCGTAGCCACCGACGGCGCTGAGCTTTACGGGAGTGAACGGGAGGCCATGCGGGCCGGCCGGTACGCCGCCGGCTTCTCGGAGACCGACGCCACGGCGGCGGTAGCCGCCCACCTTCACGGAGCGGACACCAGCCACGTCGAGGTACTCAACGAGACCGGACGCAACCGCATCTTCAACCTCGGCTACTACACGTGGGTGGAGCAACAGGGTGTGGAATTCGCCGACTTCGAGGTCCGTCGAGGACAGGGATTCTGGCGCCACATCCAGACCATGGCCCCCACGTGGGACGCCATGATTGACGAGTTCAACGACCGCACCGGGGTGCTGGCCTCCGGCTAACCGGCCGGAGGCGACGAGGCCGATGGACGAGACGGCGACCGGTGGACGCGACCGGTCCATCGGCCTGCTAGGCCGGCCACCGGGTGCCCGGTGGCCGGATCCGAAGGCGGAGGCCGACCCCAACCCCTTCGTAACCTTCCGCTCGCTGCTCTGGTCGCACCATGCGGCCCTAGCCGCCGGCTGGACCGACGACCGGTTCGTAGACGAAGTCAGGCGACTGGACGACGCAGTGGGCGAGGTCGACGGACGGGGCTTCCGCACCACTCCACTCCGCCGCCTTGACGACCTGGCGACGGCCATCGGCCAGGACGGTGGCCTCTGGGCCAAAGACGAGACGGGGGCCGTATCAGGCAGCCACAAGGCCCGCCACCTCTTCGGCCTGGCCCTCCACCTGGCCGTCGACGGCGTTCCCGTCGACACCCCGCTGGCCATCTCGTCTTGCGGCAACGCAGCACTAGGCGCCGCGGTGGTGGCCCGAGCCGCCAGCCGACCCCTCGTCGTCCACGTGCCCGCCTGGGCAGACCCAGTGGTGCTGGACCGCCTCTCCGACCTAGGAGCCGACGTCCGGACCTGTAAGCGACGTGACGGCGAGTCCGGCGACCCTTGCATCTCGCGGTTCCGGGAACTGGTCTCCGAGGGAGCTCTCGCCTTCGGATGCCAGGGGACCGACAACCTCCTGACCCTGGACGGTGGCCGAACCCTGGGCTTCGAGCTGGCTGCCGCCTGGTCGGGATCCGAGCCAACGCCCGATCGCCTGTTCGTCCAGGTGGGAGGCGGTGCGCTGGCCAGCAGCACAGCCCAGGCCCTGGACGACGCTGTGGCCCTAGGTGGCCTGGAACGCCGCCCCCCGCTGATCGCCGTCCAGGCGGCTGGGTGTGCGCCGCTGGTCCGGGCCTTCAACCTGGTGTCCGAAGCGGTCGATCCCATGGCCGCCCTGGCTGATCCCGAGGGTGCCGCCATGTGGGCGTGGGACAACCCTTCGTCAGCAGCCACCGCGATACTGGACGACGTGGCCTACGACTGGCGGTCCGTGGTGTACGACATGCTCCTCGGGACCGTCCCCGGAGGTCCGGTGGTGGCCCTGGAAGAGGACGTGGTGGAGGCCTGCCGCCTAGTCTCCGCCCACTCCCCGGTCTCGGCCGACGCCACGGGTACAGCCGGCCTGGCCGGGCTGCTGGCCGCCCGGCGGGATGGGTGCATCGGTGCCGGTGAGGCGGCCGCCGTCCTCCTGACCGGCGTCGAACGGAGCTGATTGCAGGGCCGGCGGCAAACGGCTAATAGCCCGGTTCAGCGTTCCTCGCGTCGGTAGGCGATGCCTAGAGCCGCCGGAGCCGGCGACGGCCGGTTCCGGGCCCGGATCGAGATGGCCACCAACACGCCCACCGTCAGCAGGTACGGGAGCATAGACAGCAGGATCGGCGAGAAGTCCACGCCGAAAGTCTGCAGGCGAGTCTTCAGCGCCAACGTGAGGCCGAAGAGGAGTGAGCCGAGAGCCACCCTTCCCGGCCGCCAGGCGCCGAAGATCACGAGGGCCACGGCGATCCATCCTCGACCAGCCACAATGCCCTCAGCCCACTGTGGGGTGAGGGACAGCGTCAGGTAGGCCCCTGCTGCTCCGGCCAGGGCACCTCCCATGGCCACTGCCCCGAGACGCAGGCCAGCCACCGAGTGCCCGGCGGCGTCTGCGGTGGAAGCCGACTCGCCGGCCGCCCGGAGAGCGAGGCCCAACCGGGTCCGGCCAAGCACAAACCAGACCACCACCCCGGCCACCACGGCGAGGTAGACGAACGGAGACTGCTGGAACAACACCGGTCCGAACCATGGGATGTCGGAGAACGGCCCCCAGTCCACAGAAGACAGTTCGGCCCCCGCCGGTCGGCCAACAGAACCTTTCCCGAGATAGGCGGCAAGGCCGATACCCAGGATGGTCAGAGACAGGCCCGACACCACCTGATCGGCTCCCATCACCACGGTGAACAGGCCGTGTAGGAGGGCCACGGCCGCGCCGGCGGCCACCGCCCCGGCCAGAGCCACCCAGGGATTCCCCGTGTGGAGGGCGACCATGAACCCGGTGACGGCACCCATAGCCATCATCCCCTCGACTCCGAGGTTCAGGATTCCGGCCTTCTCGGTGATCATCTCTCCCAGGGCAGCCAGGTACAACAGGGCGCCGAAGGACACCGTGGCCTCCAGGAGGCCGATAACCGACGCTTCGGTCACGAGTCAGGCTCCCGGATCATGCGGCAGCCTCCGCGGCGTCGCCGGACACCATCTCCACCCGATACCGGCTAAACACGCCTGCCGCGATAGCCCCAAAGAGAATGAGAGCCTGCAGGATGGTCGAGACCGAGGAGGACACCCCCATGGTTTGGATGCTCTGGCCTCCAATCTGAACCGCGCCAAACAGGAGTGCCACCGCGGCGACTCCCGACGGCCGCATAAGGGCCAGGGCGGCCACGATGATCCCCGCAAAGCCAAATCCGTTAGAGAGCCCCTCGGTGATCCGATCGGAGGCCCCGGTCAACTCCACGCCGCCTGCGAGGCCGGCAACGCCACCGGACACCACTAGGACGGTCAGGATCTTGCGCTGAAGGGAAATGCCGGCATAGCGGGCCGTGGCCCCCGAAGATCCGGCCACCCGGAGTTCGTAGCCCCATGCCGTCCTGCTCGCCGCCAGCCCAAACAGTGCTATGACCACGCCAGCCAGCACCACTCCCACATGGGCCCGCTCGAATAGGTTCGGCAACCGACCTTGTTCGGGAAGCATCGGGGCCAGGGGAAAGCCGTGGGAGTCCGGGTCCTTCCACCGACCGTGGATTAGCCACTGGACCAGCCGTAGCGCTACCTCATTGAGCATCAGCGTGGTGATGATCTCGTTGACACCAATCCGTGCCCTTGCCACCGCAGGCCCCAGCGCCAACAGCCCGCCACCCACCACGGCAGCAGCGAGCATGGCAGGCACCAGGACCGGTCCCGGCCAGCCCTCGCCGATCCGGGCCACCCATGTCGCACCGATGGCACCGGCCATGATCTGGCCCTCGGCACCGATGTTCCAGAGGCCCATCGAGCCGGCTACAGCCACCGCCAAACCGGCCAGACCCAACGGCACGGCGCGGTTCAGGGTGACGGACCAAGCTCGAGAGCTTCCCAGAGAGGCGTCGAACATTCGCTCGTAGACCCGCATCGGATCATGTCCGGACCCCATGAGCAGGACGACGCCCACGACGAGGGCCACGAGGAGACCGACCCCGAAGGCCAGGGGCTGACCACCCCGAAGCACTTGGTCGCGTCGGGCCAGTACCGGACGGCTCATGTCACGGCTCCCGTCGCAACATGTCCAACCATCGCCTCTCCGATGGCATGGCGTCGGGCGGTCTCCGGATCAAACTCGGCCACCACCCGACCGTCGTGCATCACCAGCAGACGGTCGGCCAGCATCAGGAGTTCGTCGAGGTCCTCGGAGATCAGCAGGACGGCGACACCGGCTCCTCGTTCAGCCACCAGGAGGTCCTGGATCGCCTTGACGCCCTGGACGTCAAGACCTCGGGTCGGCTGGGCCGCAACCACAACTTGAGGATGATCACTCAATTCGCGCCCAACCAGCAGCCGTTGTAAGTTCCCACCCGACAATCCGGCGATCGGTTCGTCCAGTGGTCCGGTCCGGACGCCGAATCGGTCCACGAGGCCCTGACAGTGATTGGTCGCCGCTCCAGCGTCAAGGAACGGACCTTTTCGGTGCGACGTGTAGGTCCGGAGGATGGCGTTGTCAGTGACGCTCAACCGGGGAGCCAAACCCACCCCGATGCGGTCTTCAGGGATGTAGCCCAGCCCAGCGATGAACCGCTGGCGGGGCGTAGACGTTGTGAGATCGGTTCTCCCCAGGCGTACCGAACCGCCGGTAGTCGGGCGCAGCCCGGCAATGGCCTGCGCCAGCTCGCGTTGCCCGTTTCCTGCCACCCCGGCGATGCCGACGATCTCACCGGAATGCACCGTCAGGTCGACCTCATGAAGGGCTTGGAGGCCTCGATCTCCCAGGCAGGACAACGCCTCTACCTCGAGCATGGGTTCGCCGACGGCGCAGGGCGGTGGGCGTTCGCTGGCCATCGGGGCCGATCCCACCATGAGGCCGGCCAAAGTCGAGGCGTCTGTCCCTTCCACCGGCAGCGAGGCGGCGACCGTCTCGCCGCCACGCAGAACTGTTGCCTCGTCACAGAAGCCGGTCACCTCGTGCAACTTGTGACTGATGAAGACCACCGTGCGACCATCGTCAGCCATGTGTCGGAGAACACCACCCAACTCGTCAGCTTCGCCTGGCGTGAGTACTGCTGTGGGCTCGTCCAGGATGAGGATGCGGGCGTCTCGCCACAGTGCCTTGAGGATCTCAACTCGCTGGCGCTCCCCCATCGAAAGTTGCCAAACCGGTCGGACGGGATCGGTTGCTAGGCCGAATCGTTCGGCCAGATCTCCGACTGCCGATTCGATCGACTGTCGTCGAACAATCCGGTCGACAGCACCTAGCACAACATTTTCTGCCACGGTGAACGACGGCACCAGACGAAACTCCTGGTGAACCATGCCCACCCCGGCGGCCAGGGCGTCGGCCGGTGACCGGAAGTGGCGGGCTGCACCGTCGATACGAACCTCGCCCTCGTCGGGACGGTAGACGCCGGCCAAGACGTTCATCAGGGTGGATTTTCCCGCCCCATTTTCCCCCAGAACGGCGTGCACTGTTCCGCTCAGAACGGTTAGGTGCGCCCCTGCGTTAGCTACTACGCCGGGGAATCTCTTCCATATGCCGCTCAACTCAACGGCCGGCGGTCGGTGGGCCGTCGAGTTCGTCGGAGAACAGCTCGTCGAATCCGTTTTGTTCACTTGTTCCTCTTGTTCCACCGGAGGGCGCCCGACCCTACCGGCTGGCCGGTCGTCGGGCCGGAGCCGGTGGGGTTCAAAACGGTGGGAGGCCGGGCCTTGCGGCCCGGCCTCCTCA
>JAZADL010000088.1:0-3641 GCA_036123635.1 Actinomycetota bacterium | reverse complement strand
ATGATCATGTAGGCCTTGCGGTCGGTCAGGTAGAGGTAACCGTCCTCGTCGAGGCGGCCCACGTCGCCCAGGGTGCTGGTGTTGGCGTCCAGTTTCGCCCCGGCGGTCTTCTCCGGGTCGTTGTGGTACTCGAAGCTGGAGTTGCCCCGGAAGTACACCCCTCCCTCCTCGCCGACCGGTACCTCGTTTCCGTCGTCGTCGAGGATGATCACCTCGCCCAGCAGGGCCTTGCCGACGGTTCCCGGGTGCTCCAACCAGTCCTGCGAGTTGGTGTAGGTAAGGCCGTTGCCTTCAGTGCCGGCGTAGTACTCGTGCAGCACCGGGCCCCACCATTCGATCATCTGTCGCTTCACCTCGACCGGACAGGGAGCGGCGGCGTGGACCGCGGAGACGAGGCTCGACAGCTCGTACCGTCCCCGCACCTCCTCGGGAAGCTTCAGCATGCGGACGAACATGGTCGGCACCCATTGGCTCCAGGTGACGTCGTGGTCCTGGATGGCGGCTAGGGCCCGCTCGGCATCGAACCGCTCCATGACCACGATCGTGCAGCCCATGCGATGAGCTCCAAGACAAAAACGCAGCGGAGCGGCGTGGTAGAGGGGTGCTGGTGACAGATACACCGAACCGGTCGTGGCCCCGAAGAGCGCTTCGGCCATCATGGTTATCGAGTCGGATGCACCTAACGCTCTGTCGGACATTGGGCGCTTGACGCCCTTGGGCCGGCCCGTGGTGCCCGAGGAGTAGAGCATGTCCTCGCCTTCTGTCCGGTCGGGAAGCGGCTCGGCAGGCTGGGCGGCCACCGCCTCCTCGAAGCAGGCATACCCGTCGATGGCGCCACCGAGTACGTAGCGGGCCTCGACTCCAGGTGTGGCGGCGTCGATCTCGACCACTGCATCGGCCTTGTAGGGCGAGGTCACGAAGGCCCGGGCCCCACAGTCGTTGACGATGTAGGCGATCTCGTCGGCGGTTAGCCGAGACGAGATAGCCGTGTAGTAGAGCCCGGCGTAGTGGGCCCCCCAGGTCACGGCTAGGAACTCGATGCGGTTCTCCAGACAGAAGGCGACGTGGTCGCCCGGTTTGATGCCCAGGCTGCGAAAGAGCTGGGAGATGCGGTTCGCCTCAGCGTCCAGTTCGGCGAACGTCATGGCCTGACCAGAACCGGTCATCACGATGGCCGGACGGTCGGGACTTTCGATGGCCCAGCGGCCCGGGTACTGGAGGTCGTCGTCCATGTCGCCGGAACCTACCGATCCGGGATCGGCCGGTCGGCAGCGGGGACAGGGTCACGAGCCGAGCAAGATGTCACTGCGCTCACTTATTGTCCGTCCATGGCAGCGGAGATCCTGCGGACCAGGTACGGACGACCGGCGACGGACGCCCTGGCCGGAGCGGTCCAGGACCTCCAGGGCGGCGACCCGCTGGCCCCGGTGACCATCGTCGTCGATAACCACGCCACCGGTCTGATGGTCCGCCGACGCCTGGCCGCCCGTGCCGGAGGCCTGGCCGCGGTGGACGTCGTCACCCTCCTCGACCTGGCCCGGTCGCTGTCTGCCGGCTCACCCCGGTTGACCGGTCGGCGCCCGGTCAGCGACGCCGTCGTCCTCGCCGCCACCCGGCGGCTCCTGACCGAGCATCCTGGTGCGTTCGACCGCGTGGCCGACCACCAGTCGGTCGCACGCTCGGTGGTCGCCGCCCACCGCAACCTCCGTGAGGTCCACCGCAGGGCACTGGATCGCCTGGCGGCCAGTGGCGACATGCTGGCCGACCTGGTGGCCCTGCACCGGGGTCTGGTCGCACGGCTTCGGGAACGGTTCCACGACGAGCGCGAACGAGCTGACGTGGCTACCCAGGTGCTCGCCGACGGGATGGTCGAGATGCCCCCCGTCGTCCTCCACCTCCCGGGCGACCACGTGGCCTCGGAACGGCGACTCCTCTCGGCCCTGGCCGAGGCTTCCCGGGTGATCGCCATCGTCGGCGACGCCGACGCCCCCGATGGCACGGTGTCGGCGGACCCCCGCCTCGACGCGTTGGCCACCACCCTCGGCGCCCAGATTCCCGAGGCCGGGCCAGCCGGTTCCCGAGTGGACCTCCTGGTGGCATCGGTCCCCGAACAGGACGAAGCGGTCCGGCACGCCATCCGCCGCATCGTCGAGGCGGCAAAGGGTGGGACGTCACTGGACCGGATCGTCCTGGTCCACCCGTCCTCGACCGATGACGCCCGCCTCATCCAGGAGCGGCTCTCTACGGCGGGAATCACCTTCCACGCAGGCGGCGTCCGACGACTCGACGAGACAGTCGTCGGACGATTCCTGGTCGGCCTCCTGGGCCTGCCCGATCGGAACCTCCGACGAGGTGACCTCTTGGCCTGGATGGCCGACGTCCCCCTCTGGGATCCCGACCACGACCTGGTCCCGGCCAGGGCCTGGACCAGGCTGGCGCTCCGGGCCGGCGTGGTCGGAGGCCTCGACGACTGGACGATCCGACTCTCCCGGCTGGCGACCGAACTGGAAGACGAGGCCGCCGAGGAGGCTGACGAGGAAGCCCGGCCGTGGCTCGTTGAGCGACTGGCCTCCGAAGCCGAGATGGCCCGACGACTCCTCGGCTTCGTCGGGAGGCTCGATCGGTCGCTGATGGAGTTAGCCGACGACGCCTCGTGGTCCGGTCGCTGCCGGCGGATCCGCGGCCTGGTGCGCAATCACCTCGGCGGGCCCGCTGTCCGAGAGGACTGGCCGGCCGACGAGATCCTCGCCCTTGATGAAGTCGGGGCGATCCTCGACACCCTCTCCGAACTGGACGACGTCGAACCCGCTCCCCCGGAACAGAGCTTCCGGAACGCCCTGGTTGCCGAACTCCGGCGACCGGTCGGACGCTCCGGGCGAACCGGCGTCGGCATCCATGTGGTCGGGATCGATCGGGCCATCGGACTCGACGCCGACCTCGTGATCGTGGTTGGCCTCGCCGAGGGCTCCCTGCCCACCCGGGCTGCGGTCGACCCCCTGCTCACCGACGCCCGACGGATCTCGGCGCAGACCGGCCTTCCCACCCGTCACGACCACGCCGCTCGGCAACAGCACGCCTTCCTCGCCGCGATCACCGCGGCCAGCGAGCGGATCGTCCTGGTCCAACCCCGCGGCGACCTCCGGCGCTCCGGCGACCGACCGATGTCCCGCCTGCTCCTCGCCGAGTTCGAAGCGCTGGCCGGCCACCGTCCTGAACTCGACCAGCTCGAGCGGTTCACCGCCGACTGGTTCGACCACGTGGCCTCGTTCACTGACGCCCTCGACCGCGACGAACCGGCAACCACCCAGGAGTACGACCTCGCCACCGCGGTCCGTGGTGGTCCGGACGCCGTGGATCGACTCCGAAACTCGGACGTCGTGGTCGACCGTGGCATCAAGATGCAGGAGGATCGGTCCGGGTCGTCCCTGACCCGGTTCGACGGCAACCTGTCCGACGTCGACCTCGACGTCCTCGACGTCGAGGTCTCGGCCACCCGGTTGGAGGCTTGGGTGGACTGCCCGTTCGCCTTCTTCGCCGAGTACGTCCTCGGGGTCCGCCCACTCGACGAACCCTCGGAGCGGACCGACCTGTCCCCCTCCGTCCGCGGATCGATCGTCCACCGGGTGCTCGAACGCCTGGTG
>JAZADL010000087.1:0-14585 GCA_036123635.1 Actinomycetota bacterium | reverse complement strand
CAGGTTCCCCTCATCCAGGACGAGGACGACCGGCTGCGCTGCCCGGTAGATGACGATCGCAGGCCCGTGGTATGTGACGCCTGCGGGGCCACCCGGTTCCGAAATCTGCGGGCCGGCGTAGCCCGAGTCCGCGAAGAGCTGGAGGCGCTGGCCGGACGTCCCGTTCTGGAGGTCACGGCGGACACAGGGGCGGCCAGTCTGGACGACGGTGAGGCCTCAGTGTTCGTAGGGACCGAGGCCGTGCTCCATCGGATCCACCGACGAGTAGCCCGGGTGGTGTTCCTGGAATTCGACCAGGAGCTCTTGGCACCCCGAATGAGGACTGCCGAACAGGCCGTGGCCCTGCTAGTCCGTGCGGCCCGCCTGGTCGGCCCCCGGGAGGCCGGTGGGCGGTTGGTGGTCCAGACCCGCCAGCCTGACCACGAGGTGCTCCAGGCGGTGCTGCACGCCGATCCGGGGCGCCTGGTCGAGGGGGAACGGGAACGGCGGATGCTCCTCGGGCTTCCCCCGTACGGGGCCCTGGCTCGTATCTCGGGCGCTGTGGCCCCTGAGTTCATAGACCGGCTCGGCACACCTGACGATGTCGACGTCCTAGGCCCCCGGGACGGGGCGTGGCTAGTCCGGGCGGCTGACCACGACAGCCTGAGTGCTGTCCTGGTCGGGGTAGAGCGCCCTTCGGGTCGGCTTCGGATCGAGGTGGACCCCCGCCGGGCCTGACCATAGGGAGGGTCGGGCTACCAGTTCCGGCGGTTCAACTCGTAGAGGGCAATACCGGCCGCTGTGGCCACGTTAAGGCTGCCAACCTTTCCCAGTTGGGGGATAAAGGCCACCACGTCGCAGGCGGCCAGGGTGGCGGTTGATAACCCGCGATCCTCGTGACCCAGGGCCAGACAGGCCTTCTCGGGCAGCGGCGCCTCGTGGAGGGGCACCGCCTCGTCGGCCAACTCCACCCCGACCAGCCCGTACCCGGCGGCCCGGATGCCCTCGATGGCCTCCGAGACGTCGTCACAAGTCGTCCAGGTCAGGTAGCGGCCGGTTCCAAGGGCGGTCTTGGCCGTCTTGGCGTGGGTGGGCGCCGCTGTGGCCCCAGCCAGCCACAGGTGTGCGACTCGGTAGGCGGCAGCGGTGCGCAGGATGGCCCCCACGTTGTAGGGCGTCTGGACGCTATCCAGCAGCAGGGCCACCTCGGGTTCGTGGCGTCTCCGCCAGTCGCGGTGTTGGCGTTTGAGGCCGGTGCCGTCAAGGTTCTTCACTACACGTCCTCCCTCCGGGCCTTCCGAGCCGCCACGTCGAGCAGGCGGTATCCCTTGCGTGACGCCCGCCGGGTAGTGGACCAGCCCTGGTCGTCCATCCACCGGGCAAGCGAGTCGGCCCCCAGATGACGCTGAACCACCAGGTGGGCGGTGCCATCCGGAGCCAAGCGGTCTAGCCATCGTTCCAACAGGTCGTGCAGAGCCGCCTTGCCGATGCGGATCGGGGGGTTGGACCACAGGGAGGCCATCCGGATCTCCTCGGGGACCTCGTCGGGGGCGACCACCGCGACATTGGCCAGACCGGCTGCCTCGGCGTTGGCTCGGCACAGGTCTCGTGCCCGCTCGTTCACATCCACGGCCCACACCCGGGCATCGGGGCACCGGATAGCCAACGTGCAGGCGATAGGTCCGTACCCGCAGCCCAGATCCAGGAGGTCGACGGCACCAGCAGGCGGAGGCGGCCCCTCCAACAGGAGGTAGCGGGTACCGCGGTCCACCCGGTCGGTCGAAAAGACCCCGCGGTCGGTGGCCAGGCGCAGGTCGACGTCGGGGAGGAGCAGATCCACCTCGGATGGCCGCGAGTCCACTTCGGGACGGTCGGTCCAGTACTGGCCGTCGTTCACCTGTGGTACCGGTCGGGCATCCGGGCCTCCATGACTCCGACGGTAGCCTTGCCCCCGTGGCACCCCACGAGATCCGACTCATCGGCGACCCGGTCCTACGCCAACCGGCGGCCGACGTGGCCGACGTGGACGGTGCGCTGGTCCGCCTAACCGACGACATGTTCACCACCATGTACGAGGCGGCTGGCATCGGTCTGGCTGCCCCACAGGTGGGCGTCCAGAGGAGACTCTTCGTCTACGACCACGGTCAGGGAACTGGAGTTATTTTGAACCCGCGGATCGTGGAGTCCGACGGGGAGTGGACGTTCGACGAGGGATGTCTGTCGATCCCCGAACTGTCGTGGGAGATCGTCCGACCCAAGCAGATTCACCTGGTAGGCGTGGACCTGGACGGCAACGAGGTGTCCATCGAGGCCGACGAGCTAGAAGCCCGACTGTTCCAGCACGAGTTGGACCACCTGGACGGCGTGCTGCTCGTCGACCACCTGGACGAGGACCAGCAACGCGACGCCCGACGGGTGCTGCGCGAGATGACCATGGCCCGTGTAGAGGCCGCTGGTAGCGGCCCGTCGGGTGGGGGCCTGCGATTGCCCTGATCGCGCCGCCTCCAGCGCATCCCGGACGGCTGGTGTACCTCGGCAACCCCGCGGTGGCTGTGCCGACGCTGGACGCCCTGCACAAAGCGGAACACGAAGTGGTGCTGGTGGTGACCTCACCGGACCGTCGGCGGGGCCGACGCTCGGCTCCGACCCCAACCCCGGTGGCTGCCCGGGCCGTTGAGCTAGGCATCCCGGTTTCTCACGACCTGGAGGCGGTAGCCGACTGCGGCGCCGACCTCGGGGTGGTGGTGGCCTTCGGGCGGATCGTTCCCGTCGAGTTGCTGGCCCGGATTCCCATGGTCAACCTGCACTTCTCGCTCCTTCCTCGTTGGAGGGGTGCCGCCCCCGTCGAGCGCGCCCTGCTGGCCGGTGACCCGACGACCGGGGTATGTCTCATGGGCCTGGCCGAAGATCTAGACGTTGGCGACGTCCACGCCAGGATCGAGACGCCCATCGGGCCGACCGACACGGCGGCCAACCTCCGGGACCGCCTAGCCGACCTCGGAGCGACGCTGCTGATCGACGCCTTGGCCGGTGGGCTGGGAAACCCGGAACCCCAGACCGGCGAGGCCACCTACGCCCACAAGATAAAACGAGAGGACTTGCACCTGGACTGGAAGCGGCCAGCCGCTGAGCTGGCCCGAGTAGTCCGTGTCGGGGGAGCCTGGACCACGTTCCGGGGCGACGACCTAAAGGTATGGGAGGTTGAGGTGGTCGACGACCTATCGACTGCCGCCCCCGGGGTCCTGATCGGTGACCAGGTGGCTACCGGGGCGGGGAACCTACGACTCGTCGAGGTCCAGCCAGCCAGCCGGTCCCGCATGGCCACTTCGGCCTGGTTGGCTGGAGCACGGCCAGCAGCGGACGAACGGCTGGGCGGGTGAGCGGGGGCGACGCTCGGCGCCTGGCCCTTGAGGTGCTGGGACGAATCGAGAGGGACGGCGCCTACGCCAACCTGTCCCTGCGAGCCGCTTTGGACCGGTGCAACTTGGATCGCCGGGACCGGGCCTTCGTCACCGAGCTCGTCTACGGAACTACCCGGATGCGACGGGCCTGCGACCACCTGATCGACCGTTTCCTCCACGACGACATCCAGCCCGACGTCCGGACCGTGCTCCGGCTGGGTGCCTACCAACTGCACTGGGCCGGAGTTCCGCCTCACGCCGCCGTATCAGCCACCGTGGCGGTAGCTCCCCGCCGGGTTCAAGGCCTGTGCAACGCGGTTTTACGGCGGGTCGCCGACCACCAGCCGACCTGGCCCGGTCCAGCCGTCGAGCTGAGTGTTCCCGACTGGCTGATCGACCGCCTGGTAGCCGACCTTGGCTCGGACGACGCCCTGGCTGCCCTGACTGCCATGAACCGTCCGGCTCCGGCCGTGGTCCGAGACGACGGCTACCACCAGGACCGGGCCTCACAGCTAGTGGCCGATCTCACCGGGGAGGGGTTGATCCCCGGCGGACGAGTGCTGGACCTTTGTGCCGCCCCGGGAGGTAAGGCCACGGCCCTGGCGGCCGCTGGAGCTTCGGTAGTGGCCGCTGACCTGCGACCGGCCCGACTGGGTCTGGTGGCTCAGAACGCCAATCGCCTCGGACAAGCGATAGTTCTGGTAGCGGCTGACGGCCGTACTCCGCCGTTCCGGCCCGGGTCGTTCGACCGGGTGCTGGTAGACGCACCCTGTTCCGGACTAGGGGTCCTGCGTCGTCGGGCCGATGCCCGCTGGCGAGGCGACGAATCCGACCTGGCCGACCTGGCCCTCCTGCAAGCCGACCTGTTAACCGGGGCCGCTGCCCTGGTCCGACCAGGCGGCCAACTGGTCTACAGCGTGTGCACGGTGACCGAGGCTGAGACGGCCGGCGTGGACCGCCGGTTCCGTGAGGCCGAGCCGCGAGCGGAACCCGAGCCAATAGGTAGGCCATGGCGACCCCACGGCGACCACGGGTCCGGCGGCTTGCTGCTGCCCCAGGACCTGGACAGCGAAGGGATGGCCGTCTTCCGCTACCGAATGCCCTAACCGATCCCGGTCAAACCAGCAGCCGTTCGGCCAGGTGGTTCAGGACCCGGTCCAGAGCTTCCCGGGTGGGGTGGCCCGGTTCATCCACGAACTCCTCGGTCAGCACCGAGTGGGCCCTCTTGGAGATGTACCACGGATTGCCAGGAGAGTTGTCCAGCTCGACGCCGATGAACCCTTCTCCCAACTCCTCGCGAAGACGCTCAAACCGTTCGGCGGGCGCCATCCCGTCCTCGCTGAACCGCAGGCCGAGGACGCAGACACCCTCATCCACCCGCTCCCGGACCACCTCCAGGTCGCGGTCCGAAATGCCCACCGACTGTCGCTGCCGGACCCCGAAGGGCAGAGGGAGGCTGGGCTGGCTGAGCACGGGGGCCAGCATCCGGTCGTCGACCATCATCCCAAGGGCGAAACCTCCGGTGAAGCACATCCCAATTGCCCCGACACCCGGTCCGCCACACCGGCCATGCTCGAAGGCGGCCAGGGCCCGAAGCCAGTCGGTCACTGGAGAGGTCCGCCGTCGCATAAACGCCGTGAATTCTCTCGACACGCAGCCTCTAGTGAGCATTCTGAGGGAGTAGCCGAGAGTGGGTCGGCGTCCCGGTGTGCCGAACAGCGACGGAAGCACGGCAGTGCAGCCGATGGCTGCTACCCGGCGGCCGAACTCGGCCACCCGAGGGGTGATTCCAGGCATTTCGGAGATGACGATCACCGCCGGCCCAGTCCCGGTGCGAAGCACGGTCCGGATGGTGCCGCCGTGTTCGAAGTCGCCGATCTGGTAGCCGGCCAACGCGTCCACGCCCATGAGAGAGACGGTAGCGCCAGGCCTGGACCCGATTCCGGTCCCGGCCTGCCCGAAGAGCGCCGGTAGCCTCGCCCCATGGGCGACCACGGGCATCACGACGCCATTTCACCGGCCGTCAAGGTGCTCACCGTGTCCGACGGCGTGTTCCACGGCGTGCGGGAAGACCGGTCCGGAGCGGCCCTAGTGGCTTGCTGTGAAGCCGAGGGCTGGACGGTGGTCGAGACAGCGGTGACCGCCGACGGTGTCGACGCGGTGGCCAAAGCCTTGCACGCCCTCGTAGATGGCTTCCACGGCCTGGTGCTGACCACCGGGGGTACTGGCTTTGGGCCCCGCGACGCCACCCCAGAGGGCACCCTGGCCGTTGTGGACCGCTTGGCACCCGGGCTAGCTGAGGCCATGCGGCTAGTGAACCCATTAGGCCGGCTCTCTCGGGGTGTGGCCGGCACGGTAGGTACGGCCCTGATTTTGAACACGCCAGGTTCGGCGAAGGGTTGCGTGGAGTGTCTCGAGGCGGTCGCCGACGTGGTGCCCCACGCCGTACGCCTGCTAGTCGACAACGCTGATCCGCACCCGTCAGGCGAGGGGTCGGGGACCGGTGGCTGACCGACCCGGTGTCGACGACCGTCAGGCCATGCGGGAGGCGATGGCCATGGCAGACGCGGCGCGCTTCCGGACCTCGCCCAACCCGTGGGTGGGTGCCGTGGTGGTAGCCGACGGTGAGATCGTGGCCCGAGGGGCCACCGAGCCGCCGGGTGGTGCCCACGCTGAACGTATTGCCCTGGACGAGGCGGTGGGCTCACTGGCCGGCGCCACACTGGTCACAACATTGGAGCCATGCGATCACGAGGGTCGGACGGGCCCGTGCACTGAGGCCATCGTGGCCTCCGGCGTGGCCCGAGTAGTGGTTGGGGTGTCCGACCCCGACCCGGACGTTTCCGGTCGAGGCCTGGAGAGGCTCAGGGCAGCCGGCATCGACGTGGAGGTCGGCGTACTGGGCGATGAGGTGGCCAGGCAGCTAGCCCCCTACCTGCATCAGCGTCGTACCGGGCGCCCCTACGTCGTCCTGAAGCTGGCCGCCACCCTGGACGGTCGGATCGCCGCCTCCGACGGCTCCAGCCGTTGGATCACCGGCGCTGAGGCCCGAGCCGACGTGCACCTGCTGCGGGCGTCTAGCGACGCCGTGTGCGTAGGGGCCGCCACCGTACGGGCTGACGATCCACGCCTCGACGTGCGGGACACTCCTGTGCCGGACGGGGCCGAGGCGCCCCGTCGGGTGGTGCTAGGGGCGATCCCCGAAGGCGCCCGGGTACTCCCCGCCGAGGAGCACCACGGCGAACCGGCCGACCTTCTAGACCGCCTGGGCTCCGAGGGCGTGCTGCAGTTGCTGGTGGAAGGCGGGGCCGACGTAGCAGGACGATTCCACCGTGAGGGCCTGGTGGACCGCTACATCGTCTATCTGGCCCCAGCTCTACTGGGTGGTGACGATGGACGGCCCCTGCTGGCCGGCCCGGGTGCGCCGACTATGGCCGACCTGCGAAGGGGCCGGTTTGCTGCCGTGACCCCGTTGGGCGACGACCTCCGTATCGATTTGGTGCTGGACGCCGGCTGAGCTCGGCAGAGGTCCGAGAAAACCGGGGGCGGGCCGGACGGGGGACCGGATAGGTTCAGCCCGTGCTGAAGCTCGTCCTACCCAAGGGTTCCCTAGAGAAGTCGACACTTGAACTGTTTGAGGGTGCCGACCTGGGGGTAGTCCGCAGTTCGTCAGTCGACTACCGGGCGACGATCGACGATCCCCGAGTCGACGAGGTGCGCATCCTGCGTCCCCAGGAAATTCCCACCTACGTGGCTGACGGACTGTTTGACCTGGGAATCACCGGCCGGGACTGGATCCAGGAGACGGGTAGCGACGTAGTCTCGCTCGGCGAACTGCACTACTCAAAGGCCACAGCCCGACCGGTACAGATCGTGGTCGCCGTCCCCGGTGACTCGCCGGTGGAGTCGGTAGCCGACCTGTCGTCAGGGGTCCGGGTGTCCAGCGAGTACCCAGAGCTGACCCGCCGGTTCTTCGCCGAGCAGGGCGTAGAGGCCGATATACGGCTCTCCTATGGGGCCACCGAGGCCAAGGTGCCCGACATCGTGGACGTAGTGGTCGACATCACTGAGACCGGCCGAGCCCTGCGAGCTGCCGGCTTGAAGGTCATCGACACCATCCTGACCAGCTTCACCGAGTTGGTGGCCAACCCCGAGGCCTACGCTGACCCGGACAAACGCCACGCCATGGAGCAACTCCACAGACTTCTACAGGGCACCTTGGAAGCCCGAGGGAAGGTCCTAGTGAAGATGAACGTGGTAGGTGACCACCTCGACGCGGTGATTGGTCTCATCCCGTCGATGAAGTCACCGACGGTGAACGAGTTGTTTGGGGGTTCGGGCTTTGCTGTGGAGACCGTGGTGGCCAAATCGGAGATCAACGTGCTAATTCCGGCCCTACGCGATGCCGGGGCCACCGACATCATCGAACTGCCGCTCTCCAAGATTGTCCACTGACCCGCCCGGCGGGCTGGGTCGGTTAGTCGCTGGCCACCTCTCCGGTCTCGTTTTCGGCCTCGTCTCCGTCGTCGGCTACCGCCTCCCTCATCGCCTTCTCGACGGCCACATAAGCCAGACGAATCTGGTGTAGGGCATCGCGCATTGTCGCTTCAGCTTCCCCTAAGCGGCCGGGAAGCGTGTCGACCACGGCGGCCAGAGCGTCGATAGCCACCGAAGCCTCGGACAAGTTGGGCGGCTGCTGGGACAGGTGGATGGCCGCCAGCTCGTAGAAACCCATCAGGTGGTTGGCCACCACGACAGAGGCCGGGGCCGAGGCCAACTGCTCCTGGACGGCGGCCATTTCTCGGGCCATGGCCTCCGCCTTCTCACGGTCCTCAGGCGACAGCGCCTCCAAGGAGGGGTCGACCGGCGGGTCCTGTGGGGAACTGGAGGGGTCGACGGGATGTTCCCCGCCAGGGGTCCAAAGACTGCTCATTGGGGATTCCTCGCCTGGTCGTCGGACTCCCCTGAGGGAGCGGAATACCCACCGGGCCGGCGGCTGGTGCCGGAACGATGCGGGACCGGTAGCCTACGGGCTACAACTGAAAGGAAAGCGGGGTTCTCCCCACCCGACACGCGTCTAGCGGGTTCGGGTCTTCTTCTCGTCGGATCTACGACGTCCATGGCGTATCGCCGTGTGATGTCGGGGTCGCCTCGGCGGGTGTCGGCTTTCCGGCGCCCGCCGTTTCCGCGTTCCGGGGCCGTTTCCCGGTCGGGGTGCGGAGGGTGCCGTCCCAATGTTCAATCACGAGGAGAGAGCCTGCGTGACACACAGGAGTGACGACCGATAGCTGCCCCAACCAATCAGGAACCACGGATCAACGACCGCATCCGGGCCGGACAGGTCCGACTCGTCTCGCCAGAGGGTGAGCAAATGGGGATTCAGTCCCTACCGGATGCCCTGTCGGCGGCCCAAGAGATGGGCCTCGACCTAGTGGAAGTGGCCGACAAGGCTGATCCACCGGTCTGCCGGATCATGGACTACGGGAAGTTCAAATACGAACAGTCCCAGCGGGCCAAGGAATCACGCCGGAAGTCGACCCACGTTCTGGTCAAGGAGATGAAGTACCGGCCGAAGATCGGTCCCGGGGACTTCGCCACCAAAACCCGCAAGGTGGAAGCGTTTCTGGGCGACGGCAGCAAGGTCAAGGTCACGATCATGTTCCGCGGCCGGGAGATGCAGCATCCCCAACTGGGGCGCCGCATCCTGGACAACGTCGCTGAGGCGGTGTCCCACGTCGGTCGGGTAGAGGTGTTTCCTAAGCAGGAGGGCCGCAACATGTCCATGGTGCTGGTTCCCGGCCAGGCTACCCGCAGGCAGCGGGAGGCGGCGGCCGAGCACGAGGAGGACCTGGCATCGGACGTCACCACCGAGGAAACAGTCACCGAGGAAACAGTCACCGAGGAAACAGTCACCGAGGAAGCAGTCACCGAGGACGACGAAGCAGCAACGGACCCCAGCCCGGCTACCTGAGCCGGGCGACCAAGACAGACCAAGATCTAGACACCGGAGCAGAACACATGCCCAAGATGAAGACCCACCGGGGGATGGCCAAGCGCATCAAGGTGACCGGCACCGGTCGCCTGAAGCGGGGCACCTATGTGAAGAAGGCGGTGAAGCTGAAGCGGCGACGCGGTCGCCAGCTCGATGTGGATCCGACCAACGCCTCGACCGTCCGGAAGCAACTCGGAATCTGAACCCGGGCCACCCGATTGGTGGCTGACAACCGGGGACCAGGTCCCCATACGACACGACCAAACACCCGTCGCACGGCGACGACGACGCCTACAAGGAGATCGTGATGGCCAGGGTCAAGCGAGCCGTCCAGAACAAGAAGAAGCACAAGGCCGTCCTAGAGCAAGCCAAGGGTTACTACGGCGACAAGAGCCGGACCTTCCGTGCCGCCAACGAGCAGGTGATGCACTCGGGCAACTACGCCTTCCGTGATCGCCGCGCCCGCAAGGGGCAGTTCCGTCGCCTCTGGATTCAGCGCATCAACGCGGCCTGTCGACAGCACGGCACCAGTTACAGCGTGTTTATCGCCGGCCTGAAGCGGGCTGGTGTCGAAGTGGACCGCAAGGTCCTGGCCGACCTAGCGGTGGCCGAACCGGCAGCCTTTGCCGCCCTAGTCGAGGTAGCCACGGCCGCCGACGCGGCCTGAGCGCCGAGACGGCTCCTGTCGCCAGTCCAGATCGATCGGTGGACGGACACCCACCCATGATCGAAGAGCTCTCCGGGGGGAACCCCCGCTGTCGACGTTTACGCCGACTGGCTCGCGACCGCGGATTCCGCCACGACGAAGCGGCTTACATCGTCGAGGGCCCCATTCTGGTGGCCGAGGCGCTGGACGCCGACCGGGACGTTCGACAAGTAGCGCTACCGACCTCAGCGGCCGACCACGACCTAGTTCGGCTGGTCCAGCAAGCCGGGGTGGATGCCTTTCTCGTACCCGACCGGGTGTTCGACGGACTGGCCAGTACCCGCTCCTCCCAGCCCGCCTTGGCTGAAGTGGCCTTTCACGACGCCGAGGCTGTGGTCCTAGCGTCCACGGCGGGGCCGCTGGTCGTCCTGGCCGAACTGGGCGACCCGGGCAACGCCGGAACCCTGGTCCGATCAGCCGAGGCCTTCGGAGCCACTGGAATCCTGATGGCCGGCGGGGTGGACCCGTACAACCCGAAGCTGGTACGGGCCGCTGCCGGCTCCAGCTTCCGGGTGCCCATCGCAGCGGTCGACGACTCGGTCACCGCCGTTCGGCTTCTGACCGATGCCGGAGTGTCCTGCTGGGCGACTGTGCCCCACGGCGGAATCCCACCTACCGAGGTGCCCTCTAATGGCCCGGTGGCCCTGATCCTGGGCAACGAACCCCACGGCCTGGACGCTGGGGTGGTGGAGGCCTGCACCGGCCTGATCACCGTCCCCACGGTGGGCGGGGTGGACTCACTTAACGTGGCTGTGGCGGGTTCGGTGGCTCTCCACGCCCTAGCCACCAGATCCGGAGAGGCCGACAGCGACTCCGACTGAAACGGTCATGGGGGAGCGCGACCACGTCCCGTAGTCTGCGTGGATCGCCACCAGCCCCGACCGCCACCGCACCCGATGATCTCTGACCTGGATCAGCATCTCGCCGAAGCCGCGACAGCCATCGCTGCAGCCGGCGACCTCGATGCCCTGAGGACCGTGAACTCCGAGCTACTGGGGAAGCAGTCGGTGGTGACCGAGGCCCGGAAAGCTCTGGGCGGCCTCGACGAGGACGAACGGAAGGCTGTGGGTCAACGCCTGAACGAGGTACGGGCCGAGATCGAGGCTCTGGTGGTCGCCCGCCGATCGGCACTGGAGGGTGAAGCCCGGGCCGAACAGTTGGAAGAGGAGCGCCTGGACCTGACAGAGCTGGACCGGGGCAGGCGTCTCGGCCATCGTCACGTGGTCACCCAGACCTGGGAGCGGCTCGAAGACCTTTTCGTGGGAATGGGCTACACGGTCTCGGAGGGTCCCGAAATCGAAGACGAGTGGCACAACTTCGGTGCCCTCAACTTCCCGCCCGACCACCCGGCCCGCGACATGTACGACACCCTCTACGTGGACCATGGCGAGCCGGGCAGCACCCTGCTGCGCACCCACACCTCGCCGGTCCAGATCCGAGTCATGGAGGCTGGCGAGCCGCCCATCTACTCGATCATGCCGGGACGGGTGTTCCGCAGCGACACAGCAGATGCCACTCATATGCCGGTGTTCCACCAGATCGAAGGCCTGGTGGTGGACCGGGGCATCACCTTCGGGGACCTGGCCGGGACCCTGGAGGCCTTCACTCGGGCCTACTTCGGCGGAGACTTCACCTCGCGGCTCCGACCGTCGTACTTCCCGTTCACTGAACCGTCGGCAGAGTTCGACATCCGACGCCCGGACGGAACGTGGCTAGAGCTGGCGGGCTGCGGCATGGTCCATCCCAACGTGCTGGCAGCGTGCGACTTGGATCCAGAAGAATGGTCAGGCTTCGCCTTCGGGTTCGGGCTCGACCGCCTAGCGCTCATGCGCCACGGAATCGACGACCTTCGCGAGCTGTTCCGAAACGACCACCGATTCCTGTCGCAGTTCTGATGTCTTCCGTACGCGCTTTCGCACCTCAGGGTGGTGACCGGTGAAGGTCCTGCTGTCCTGGTTGCAGGAGTTCGCCCCCGTGTCCGGCGACCCCGGCGAGATCGGCGACCAACTCAGCGAGCTTGGCTTGGCCGTCGAGGGGATCACCACGGTGGGGGCTGGCCTAGACGGCGTGGTGGTGGCCCGAGTGCTGGACCTCCGCTCCCATCCGGACGCCGACCGCATCCAACTGGTAGACGTCGACGCCGGGGACGGTGAGGCGTTACAGATCTGCTGCGGAGCGTTCAACATGTCGGCGGGCGACCTCGTTCCGCTGGCCACCCTGGGGACGACGATGCCCAACGGCATGGAGATCGCCCGGCGAAAGATGCGCGGCGAGTGGTCAAACGGGATGCTCTGCGCGGCCGACGAGATCGGCTTGGGTGCTGACGGCGAAGGCATCCTCATCCTGGACGACGACCACGAACTGGGACGACCCCTAGCCGAGGCCCTGGAACTTCGCCCCGACGTGCTCTACGACCTGGAGGTCAACCCGAACCGGCCCGACGCCATGTCAGTGGCCGGGGTGGCCCGGGACCTGGCGGCACGCCAAGGCGTACCCTTCGCCCGCCCCGAGCCGTCACCGGACGAGGCGGGACAAGACGCCGCCCGGCGCCTTACTGTCGATGTGTTGGACCCCGACCTGTGTGGTCGGTTCGCCGTCCGGGTGCTAGACGGAGTCTCGATCGGTCCGTCGCCCCGCTGGATGGCTAACCGGCTGACCGCCCTCGGGATGCGGCCCATCAACCGCGTGGTGGACGTGTCTAACTACGTGATGCTGGAACTAGGCCAGCCCAACCACACCTACGATCTGGATGCCGTGCAGGGCGGCGCGCTGCGGGTACGCCGGGCCACTGAAGGCGAAACAGTCGAGACCTTGGACGGGGTAGTCCGGACCCTGTCAGCCACCGATGGGGTGATCGCCGACGGGAACGACGAAACCATCGGCATCGCCGGGATCATGGGCGGAGCGTCGACCGAAATCAGCGAGTCAACAACCAGTGTGGCTCTAGAGATGGCCTGGTGGGATCCGATATCCATCACCCGGTCGGCGCGACGCCTTGGCCTGCGGAGCGAAGCGTCGGCCCGCTTCGAGCGGGGTGCCGACCCCGAGGTAGCCGATCTGGCCATGCGCCGTTTCGCCGAGCTCCTAACCGAGTCGGGGGCCACCCTGACCCCCGGCATGGTGGACGTGCGGGGCAACACTCCAGCACGCGAGACGATCCGGGTGCGGACCGACCGGGTCAACGGCCTACTAGGGACGGGTTTGGAACGCGACGAGATAGCCGGGTTGCTGGAGTCGATTGAGTTCTCTACCCGGCCGGTCGACGACGACCTAGACGTGGATATCCCAAGCTTTCGACCGGACAGCGCCACCGAGATTGACGTAGTGGAAGAAGTAGCCCGGATCTACGGCTACCACCGGATCACCCGGACTGTCCCCCAGTCGACCCTCACCGGATCCCTGACCCCGTACCAGGCCGACCGGCGGGCCGTTCGGTCGGCCATGGTGGGCATGGGGCTCGACGAGGTCATGCCGGTGCCCTTCCTGGCTCCGGGCGACCTGGAGCGGGCCGGCCTGGAGTCCGACGGGATCACGGTGTCTAACCCGCTCGTAGCCGAGGAATCAGTCATGCGGGCCTCACTGCGCCCCGGAATCCTCAAGACACTGGCCTACAACGCCTCACACCGACTACACAGCCTGGGGGTATTCGAGGTAGGCCACATTTACCGGCGTCCAGACGGCAACCAGCCGCTGCCTGACGAGCGCGAACACCTGGCCGTAGCCCTGGCCGGTCAGGACGCTGGAGCCGCCGTGGGAGTTTTCTCAGCCCTTGCCGATGCCCTAGATGCTCGCCGTTACCACCTGGCAGCCCATGTCACCCCCGGATTGCACCCCACCCGGACAGCACAAATCGACGTGAACGGCGTGCCGGTGGGCCATGTGGGCGAGGTGGACCCCGGCGTGTTGGACGCCTTCGGAGTGGACGAACGGGTGGGATGGCTGGAAGTCGACCTAGAAGTCCTCCTCGGTCTGCCCCATGGAGGTCGCCCCTACCGCCCGGTGAGCCGATACCCGTCATCAGACATCGATCTGGCCTTCGAGGTGGACGAGGCCACGCCGGCCGCTGACGTGGAGGCCCACCTCCGCGAGGCTGCCGGGGACCTATTGGCCGACCTCACCCTGTTCGATGTCTTCCGGGGGGCACCGGTGGCCGACGGGAGACGAAGCCTGGCTTTCACGCTGCGCTTCCAGTCCGACGACCGAACCCTCACCGACGGCGAGGTTGCCGAGGTGCGGCAGCGGTGCATCGATGCCGTACAGGGCACTCTGCCGGCCATCCTGCGGGGCTGATCAGACTCGACTCCGAGCAGTTCACGCCCTGACGGATCTGGCCTGACCCGCTACGGACAGTTGCGAGTTCCACGGGTACCGTCGTCTCCATGCGCGCATGGCAAGTCCACGAACTAGGCGACCCGATCGACCGTATGGTCCTCGATGAAATCGACGATCCCGACGTCGGTCCCGGCCGGGTGGTCGTGGACGTGGAGGCGGTAGGTCTGGCCTTCCC
>JAZADL010000086.1:0-12099 GCA_036123635.1 Actinomycetota bacterium | reverse complement strand
TCGAACTCCATGCCGAGGTCTCCGTGCCGGTGACCGTCGAGGTACAGGCCGAGGCCTGACCCCCGTCGTGTCGTGGATCGTCCGCAGGTCCGATCTCCGGGCCGGACGGTTGGCAATCCACAGGATGGGTCGCGATATCCCCGGTCGGAGCGGCGTGTTGGGGACCAGTAGCCGGAGTTTTCCCTCTAGCACCCCACAGGGCAGTCCGTGCATCCTTGGACTCATGGGTGGATGGGAGACCGGGGGGCCGACATGAGCGGGTCGCTCGATGACGATGGCGTGGACCAGACGAGCGAACCACCCGGTCCGGCGGACGTGGCCCTTCCCGACCTCCCGCCTCTTCCCGCCGATGTCCCGCTTCCCGAAGAACCACCGGACGACGATCACCACGATTCGCGAGCGTGGTCGGCTGACCGGGGTTCCCGTTCGGCCAACCGTTCGTCAGGTGCACGGGTTCCTCCGCACAACCTCGACGCCGAGGCCTCGCTCCTCGGCGCCATGTTGTTGTCGCGCGACGCCATTGCCGACGCGTTGGAGGTCGTCAACGCCGAGCACTTCTACAAGCCCTCGCACGGTCACGTGTTCGAGGCGATCTGTGGCCTGTACGCCTCGGGAGAGCCGGCTGATCCGGTCACCGTGGCTGAGGCCCTGACCCGGTCCGGACTGCTGGACCAGATAGGCGGACCGGGCCTGCTGTTGGAACTCCAGGCGTCGACTCCCGCCACCTCCAGCGCCCCCAAGTACGCCCGGATCATCCAGGAACACGCCACTCTGCGGGGCCTCATCGGTGCGGCCAACGAGATCGCTGAGATCGGCTACGGCCGACCCGACGACGTGGTCAAGGCCGTGGACGAGGCCGAGAGCCTGGTGTTCCAGGTGGGTCAGGGACGGGTGACCGACTCCATGGCCCAGATCCGGAACCTCATTGATGCCAACCTGGATCGCCTCGAAGAGTTGATGGAACGGGGAGACCACATCACTGGCACACCCACCGGCTACGAGGACCTAGACATGCTGTTGTCCGGCCTCCAGGACGAGTCGCTCATCATCGTCGGATCCCGGCCAGCCATGGGAAAGACCTCCTTCGGCCTCGGCTTGGCCACCCACATAGGGATCCGGTGCGAGCTACCGACCGTGGTGTTCTCGCTGGAAATGAGCCAGATGGAGTTAACCCAACGGATTCTCTGCTCCGAGGCCCGGGTGGACGCCACCAACATCCGCAACGGACAGTTGAACTCCGACGACTGGTCGCGCATCAACCGTGGGGTCGGCAAGCTGAGCGAGGCCCATATCTGGATCGACGACAACCCGAATACCTCGGTCATGGAGATCCGGGCCAAGGCCCGACGTCTCAAGAGCCGGGTCGGCAAGCTGGGGGTGGTTGTCGTGGACTACATCCAGCTCATGACCGGCCGTTCTACCGCGGAGAGCCGACAAGTCGAGGTCTCCGAGATCAGCCGTGGCCTCAAGATTCTGGCCCGTGAGCTGGGTTGCCCGGTGGTCGGCCTGTCACAGCTCTCCCGGGGCCTAGAGACGCGACAAGACAAGCGTCCGATGTTGGCCGACCTTCGGGAATCGGGGTCCATTGAGCAGGACGCCGACGTGGTGATTTTCCTATACCGCGACGAGGTCTACAACGCGGACTCCGTTGACCTGGGTACGGCCGAGGTCATTGTGGCCAAGCACCGTAACGGGCCGACGGGCACCGTAAAGCTGGCCTGGCTACCCCGCTACACCCGCTTCTCCAACATGTCGCGGGCTAGCTAAGGACCGATCGGTGTTATTGGGCGAAGACATCTTGGGCTGGCTGCTGCTGGCTCTTGGAGGGGCCATGGCCGTGGGCAATGCCGCGGCTCTTGTCCGACCACCACGACAACGAGACGACGGAGACCTAGTCCGTCCTCCAGTGTGGCGGAGCGTGCTCTACATCGTCCTGGGCACCGTTGCCGCGCTCTGGGCCATAGCCAGCCTGAGCGGCTGATCCTTGTCGTGGTCCCCGGGGGACTACCGTCCGGCGGGGAGGTGGCGTCGATGCCTGAAGCGGTGACGACCGAGTTGCAAGCCGGCCTTGTGGATGCCTGCGGGGAGTCCCCGGGCTTCATCTGTGAGTGGATCTGGGACACAACGGATAACGAGGCTCTAGCCGGGCTCGTGGACTGGTTGATCGAGCGTCCACTCAAGGTGGCGGTCATCTTGGTCGGCGCCCTGGTCGTGAACCGCCTAGTGAAGCGGGCCATCGACCGAATGGTCAGCCGCCTCGTGGAATCAAGGACCCGGGAGGAAGGCGAAGCTGAAGCCGAGTCATCAGCCCGACTGGCCCGGCTAGGGCGCCGGGCCCGGGGCAGACTCCAGAAGATTCACGACCAGGCCGAGCGCTCGCGACAGCGGGCAGTGACCCTGGGAGTGGTGCTTCGCGGCCTGGCGGGAGTTGCCGTCTACGCCCTAGCCCTCATGGTGGCCCTCGGAGAGTTAGGGCTAGACCTCGGTCCGCTGATTGCCGGTGCGGGCATCGTCGGCCTAGCCATCGGTTTCGGCGCCCAGTCGCTGGTGTCCGACTTCATCGCCGGGATCTTCATAATCATCGAAGACCAGTACGGGGTGGGCGACATCGTGGACGTGGGAGCCGCTTCGGGCACGGTCGAGAAGGTGACCCTGAGGACCACGATCCTGCGAGACATCGACGGAGCGTTGTGGGTGGTCCCCAACGGTGAAATCCGCCGGGTGGGCAACTCCTCGCAACTTTGGGCCCGCACGGTGCTCGACGTGGACGTCGCTTACGACACGGACATCGACCTGGCGGCCAGTGTCATCAAGGAGGTGGCCGACAGCGTCTGGCAGGAGGAGGTGGAGTCAGCCACCATTATCGAGGAACCCGAGATCTGGGGCGTGCAGAGTTTCGGCGCCGACGCCATCTCCATCCGTCTAGCCGTCAAGACGGAACCCAATGAGCAGTGGGCCACGGGACGTCTCATTCGGGCCCGCCTCAAGAAGGCCTTCGACGCCAACGGTATCGAGATCCCGTTCCCCCAGCGGACGGTGTGGATCAACCAGGTCTCGGAGCGCACCACGGTGGTTCCCGAGACCGAGGTTCGCGACGATCTTCTGGAGCGTCGATCTGGCAGCGATGGCGACGAGTAGTCGCTGGCTGGGCTTTCGGTCCGGTTAGCCGTCGGAGCGGTCGATAGCCCGGTCGTCGGTGCCTAGGTAACTGGCCACCACCCGGGGGTCATTTCGAACCTCGTCCGGGGATCCCTCGGCGATGATCTGCCCGGTCTCTAGGCAGTACACCCGGTCGGATAGGGCCATGATCATCGGCATGTCGTGTTCAATTACGACCATAGTGGCGCCTAGTTCCTGCTGGATCTGCTTAAGCAGCGGTCCGAAGGCCTCGGTTTCTCGCTGGGCGATGCCGGCCGTGGGCTCGTCGAGGCACAGCACCCGGGCGTCAAGGGCCAACAGGCCGGCCAGCTCGACGATGCGGCGGGTTCCGGTCGACAGTTCGGCTACGAAGGCGTTGGCGTAGCGGCCCAGGCCCAGGAAGTCGATCAGGTCGGAGGCGTCGGATGCCTTGGCCCGCTCAGCCCGGATCGACGACGGGAGGAAGAACGCTGCCGGGAGCAGCCTTGTCCTCTCTCGGGCTTCTAGGGCTACCTGGACCGTTTCATTCACGGTCAGTTCGGGGAACAGGCGGGCTGCCTGGAAGGTTCGACCCAACCCCAGGCGGGCTCGGCTGGCCGCCGACAACCCGGAGGCGTCGCGGCCGAGGATCTTGACGGTCCCCGTGGACGGGACGAAACCACCGATGGCGTTCATGAGTGTCGACTTGCCGGCGCCGTTGGTTCCGATGAGGCCGACCACCTCCCCCGGGTGGGCCACGAGCGATACGCCGTCGACTGCCCGGAGCCCCCCGAAGGTCACGGCCACATCGTCTACGACCAGCGCGGGCCCATCGATTTCCCGATGGGTCCGTCCACCTCCTAGGGCCACGGCCGGTGGTGTTGTCGTGGAAGTTGGTGTCGTATCGGGCAGGCGCGACTCGGCCCACCGCAGTACGGCGTCTCGGGCTGAGTAGGCGACCTGGATCAGTCCACCGGGGAAGTAGAGAAGCAGGATCAGCAGGCCAATGCTGGAGGTGAACAGGGGTACGAGTTCGTTATCGGGCCAGAAAGCGGGTAGTCCCACCACCCAGAGGGCACCCACCACTGGGCCCATGATTGTCCCAAGGCCGCCGATGACCACGATGGACACCAGGCGCAGCGAGTCGCCGATCTGGAACAGCCGCTCCGTGTAGGGGATGTTCTGCACCAGACCGCCCAGCAGGGCGCCGCCAAGGCCGGCGATGCCACCGGCTATGGCGAAGGCCAAGAGCTTGGTACGGGTCGGGCCGACCGTGTAGGCGGCGGCCGTGGACTCGTTCTCGCGGATCCCGATGATCGTCCGTCCGATGCCAGTAGACCGGAGCCGGGAGACCGCTACCAGGAGCAGTACCAGGAACCCGAGGCATAGGTAGTAGTAGGTCCGTTGGCTGGCCAGGTCGATCGGCCCCAGACTGCCCCGGCGAAACGGGATGCTCTGCTTGAAGCCACCGTTGAACAACGGCCGGCGGAACAGGTACTGCTGAGCGGCTAGGGCGAAGGCGAACGTGGTGACAGCCAGCAGGAGTCCCCGGACCCGGAGGGCCCCGAGGCCGATGAGGGCAGCCGAGGCAGCGGCGACGCCTGCCGCGGCCAGCATCGAGACCAGGTAGGGGAGGCGGGGAACGGTGATGGAGAAGAACTCCAGGTCGTCACCGATTCCGACCCCGAACTCCAAGCCCCGGTTGAACCCGGCAGCGATCAGGGCACCGATCCCGGCGAACGCCATCTGGCTGAGAGACAACTGTCCGGCCCAGCCAGTCACGATGGTCATCGAGACGGCGCAGATAGCGAAGGCCAGGATGTTGGCGTACAACAGGTGGCGTGAGGGGCGGTCCACGATGGCGGGGATTATCAGGGCGATGCCCAACAGGACGGCCAGCGAAATCGTCGACAGGTGCCTCACCCACCAGAACTGTCGGAGGCGCTCGGGGATGGGTCGCCTCCGGGCCGAGAAGGAGAACGACGAGTCGACCTCCCGGCTTCCCCGGCTTTGGAAGGCAACGGCCACGGCAACCACGACGAACAACACGAAGTCGATCAGGCCGCCCTGGTTAAAGAACACGAACTGCACGTGGGCCTGGACCACACCAATGAGGATTCCGGCACCGAGGGCCCGGGGGAAGGAGACCATGCCGGCGATGACCGCGGCGGCCAGAGCTCGGGCCATGGTGCTGGGCCCGAGGTTCTGAAGGCCACCGACGCTTCCCCGGTTCCCGGACAGCAGGAGCAGGGAGATGGTGGCCAGGAGTCCGGCCACCGTCCAGACAAACAGTTGGACCATCTTCGGGTCGATTCCCGACATGCGGGCCAGGTCGGCGTTGCTGGCCGAGGCCTGCACCGTCTGGCCGAACACCGTGCGGTTCAGGAACCAGGACAAGCCCAGGGCCAGGAGGGGGACGACGACCAGAATGGTCGCCTTCGGCCCGGTGACCCGGACGCCGAGGACGTCGTCCCAGGTGAAGTTCACCGGAATGGGAAAGCGCTGGCTGCGGTCCCGCACGAGGTCGGGATACGAGGCGAGGATGGCCTGCATGAGCTGGGCGATGCCGATGGTGGCGACCAGCACAATGACCCGGGGGGCCTCGAACAGACGGCGGATGACGGCCCGTTCGACCGTCGCCCCGACAGTGATACCTACTAGCAGGCTGATGGGCAGGGCAGCCCAGTAGGGGAAGCCGTAGTTAAAGGTCAAGAGGGTCATCAAGCCGGTGGCTGGGAGGCCCATGTTGCCTACGGCAAGGTTGATGACCCGGGTGGACCGATAGACGAGAACCACGCCGAGGGCCAGCAGCCCGAAGACCATCCCGTTGACGATGCCGTCGAACCACAGTTGGCGGGTGGTCCAGACGGCCACTACGGCCATCTCGCCTCCGACGATGGACCCCACCTCAGCCACCCTCCCGGCCCAGGAACACGGCCCGGGCCAGGTCGTCTCGTTCGAGTAGCTCCCGAGCTGGGCCCTCGAACCGGATCTGTCCCTTTTCCAAGAAGATGGCCCGGTCGGCGACCGACAGGGCCACGTTTAGGGACTGCTCCACCAGGATGATGGTCTGGCCACGCTCTTGGAGCCTTTCGACCAGGGCCAGGAGATCCTGGACCACCGTGGGAGCCAAGCCCAGTGAGAGCTCGTCGATGAGCAGGATCTCGGGGTCGTGGAGTAGGACCCGGGCCAGGGCCAACATCTGCTGCTGCCCTCCGGACATAGATCCAGCCCGTTGGCCCTGCCGGTCCGCTAGGTCGGGGAAGAGGTCCAGGACCTCGACGATCCGGCGCTCCACGTCCTCCCGGTCGCCACGGTGGATATAGCCGCCCATCACCAGGTTCTGGCGGACCGTCATGTCCGGGAAGACGCCGTTACCCCCGGGGAGTTGCTGGATGCCGAGGCGGGACCGGAGTTGTGGCGAGGTGTAGGTGACGGTGCGTCCGTTGAGCCGGACGACGCCCCGCCGGGGCATACCGAGGCCGCTAATAACTCGCAGGATGGTGGACTTGCCGGCCCCGTTGGTGCCCAGGAGGGCCAACGTCTCGCCCCGGCGCACCTCGAAGCCCACGTCGAACAGGATCTGGACCGGCCCGTAGGAGAAGTCCACGTTGTTGACTTGTAGGACAGGGATCTCGGAGGGGTCGGACGCCCGTTGCTGTTCGGCCTGCTCGTCGAGCAGTTCTTGGACGTTTAGCGATAGGTCATGGCGGACGTGGCGAGCGCCCCGGAACATGATCCAGCCACCGATGATCGAGGAAGGGACGGTCAGGACCAAAGTGGTGACCCGGGGTCCCCAACCGTCGGCGAACATGAACGAGATCAGGCCCCCACCCGTTCCCCCAACGAAGAAGATGTAGAGGGTAATGAGCGCCGTCCCGCTACCCCGAAGCCGATAGGGGACGATGGCCTGGATCAGCGGACCGACCATCGCGAAGGCCGTGCTGAGCATCACCTGGGTGGGTATGGACAGGGCGATGAATAGCGGCACAGTGGGCATGGCCCACTGGATGGGCTTGAAGATCGCAGACAGGCCGATCAGGGCACCGACCAGGTGGAGGGTGCGGGTGGGGTTTTCCCGCCACAGCCGGTCAAACTTCGGCCCGACGTATATGAGGGCCAGCACGGTGAACACACCGGCCGTGGTGGCCCAGGCGCCGCGTTCGAAGGACTCCAGGCCGAACTCGTCCTCCAGCCACAGGTTCTCCAGCACCGGTGCGGTGAACAGGCCGAAACCCAGGGCGCTGAATCCGACGACCACCGTCTTCATGGTCCGGATCTGCATGAGGCGTGAGAACGCGGCGTCCATGGAAACGGGGAGCGGGTCGTCCTCGGTGAACGACTCTTTCAGGACGTCCTCCTTCTCCCAGCGCCCCCGCTGGGGCTCACGGAGAAAAAAGGCAGCCAAGGCGGCTACGGCTACCGGAATGCCGAGCAGGTAGTAGGCCCACCGCCATCCGTCGATCTCGCCCGGGCCATTAGCCAGCGCGGCGATGCCGCCCACCAGGATGGGGCTGAGGACGGCGAACAGGCGGCCCATTCCTTTGTCGAGGGCGCCGATCCGACCGCGGATACCGATGGGGTAGGTATCGGCGATGGTCGAAGAGTGGACGGGGATGGTGTTGGCCTTAGCGATGCCCACCCCGAACCGGGCCCAGAAGAAGGCGAAGGCGTTCACCGCCATGCCCGAGAGGGCCACCATGGCGGCGAACACGATGCTGGACCAGCCGATGATCGGGATCCGGCGCATCCGATCGGCAGCCCAGCCCATGGGGATGGCCCCCAGGACCACGAAGGCACCGGAGGCGCTGGCGATGAAGGTGATCGTGCCGTCGCTGACCCCGAAGGTGTCGCGGATGTCGGGGGCCAAGACGGAGATGGCGGCTGTCTGGAGCTCATCGAGGGAGTTCAGGACCATCAGGACCAAGAACGTGGCCGCACCACCCCCCATGGCCAGGCCCTTGCGGAGAGAGATTCCCTCGCTCTTCACCCCAGGGAGAAGGTCGTCGGGGAACAGCACCTGGTCGGTCTGCCCCTCGGCGTGTCGGGCCGCCTCCTCGGCCAGCACGGTGGTAGCCAGAGACGCCGCGCTGTCTTCTTGGCCGCCGTCGCCCCAGTCGGAGCGGTCGCCGGTCGAGACGTCGTTCAGGTCGTCGCTCAGGTCGTCGTCCATCGGCTGGTTCTTTCACCCCCACTCAACCGCGGAGAACATCTTTCCACGGTGTATTGCGGTCGTGTCCCGGTTCTCGGGGAAGGTCCAGCGAACGTTCGGCCAGATTGTTCTTCTGCACCTCGGTGGTTCCGCCGCCGATCGAGATGCTGAACCGGTTAATCACCTCGGCTTGGATCCAGGTACTGGTCCGGTCGGTGTCGACCATGCCCGCAGGTCCGGCCAACTCGGCGGCCAGGTCACCGGTCAAGACCTTGGTGACGGCTGCCATGACTTTGGTCAGTCCCGGGTCGAAGGGCGGTTCGCGCCCGTCGCGGACGGCGGCCTGGATGCGCTGCCCCATGAGTCCCTGGAGGCGTTCCCGGGTGATGACAGTGGCCAGGCGTTGGCGGATTCGGGGATCGTCCAGGCCGCCGTGTTGGGCAGCCAGGTCTCGCAGCCGGTCGGAAGCCGGGACACCGCCACCTCGACCGATGAAGGCGGCCTCGTTGGCCAGCACGGTGCGGGCGGGTGCCCAGCCTCCATGAATCTCGCCGACCACCTGGTTTGCTGGGACGCGGACCCCGGTGAGGAAGACCTCGTTGAAGTGAGTTGATCCGTTGGCCTGTACGAGGGGACGAACCTCGACGCCGGGTGACGACATGTCGACGAGCAGGAACGTGATGCCACGGTGCTTGGGGGCATCGGCGTCGGTACGGGCCAGGAGGAAGCCCCAGTCTGCGAACTGGGCGCAGGAGTTCCAAACCTTCTGGCCGTCTACCACCCAGTGGTCGTCGTCTCGAACGGCACGGGTAGCTAGTCCGGCCAGGTCCGATCCAGCGCCCGGTTCGCTGAACAGCTGGCACCAGGTCACCTCACCGCTGATGAGAGAGGGGAGGAATCGAGCGGTGACGGCCTCGGTGGCGTGGACCTGGAGGGTGGGACCGAGCATTGCGATGGTAGAACCGATGAACCCGGTGTGGGAGCCGAAGCCAGCCGACTCCTCACGGAAGATGCGCTCGGCCCACGAAGGTCGTCCAGCGCCCCCGAATTCGCTGGGCCAGGTCAAGCCGGCCCATCCGTGTGCGGCCAGGGTGCGTTGCCAGTCCCGGCCACGCTCGAAGTAAGACCGGGCCTGCTGGTCGTCGGGGAACCCGGACACCTGCCATGGGTCGATGGCGGTCAGGGGCTCGGCATGTTCGGTTAGGAAGGCGCGTGCTTCAAGCCGGAAGGCCGCTTGGTCGGCCGGCTCGGTGACCGCCCGGTCAGAGGTGGCGGTGGAATCGCCGGGGAGGTCAGACACGGTCGACAACGCTAGTGGGATCCAGAATCTGACGGACCATCAGGAAACGGCTTTCCCTGTGGCCGCAACGATCTCCGGAGGTCAGGTGGGTCGTCAGGCCAGGGGGTCGGTGTCGTCGATCTGCTCGAAGACACGCTTGACCTTGCCCACCTCGGTCCGGGGCATCGACCCCTCGGGGACCATCTCAACGCTGGCTCGGATGCGGATCCGGTCAGCCAGTACCCGGGTGAGTCGCTCAGTAGCTTCAGGGATCCGGTTACCGGCCTCCGCTGTGGCCTCGGCCCGGACCCGGATTTCGGCCATGGTTCCCCGACGGTCCACGACGATGGCGTAGTTGGTACCAACGTCCGGATCGTCCATCAGGACAGTCTCGATCTCGCGGGGATAAACGTTGATACCTCGGATCACCAGCATGTCGTCGGCCCGGCCGGTGAGGCGGGAGATCCGAGTCCAGTGCCGTCCGGGGACACCGGGCTGGTCCTCAGGGAGGATCCGTGTGATATCTCCGGTGCGGTAGCGGAGGACGGGCATGGCCTCCTTGGTCAGGGTGGTGAGGACCAACTCGCCGTACTCGCCGTCGGGCACCGTCTCCCCGGTCTCCGGATCGACAATCTCGGGTAGGAAATGGTCGTCAAACACGTTCAGGGCGCCCAGGTCGTCGGGGGATTCCATGGCCACCCCGGGGCCGATGACCTCGGACAACCCATAAATGTCCAGGGCGGTGTAGCCCCCGCCCCATGCCTCGTTGATGCGGTCACGCATACCCTCGGACCACGGCTCGGCACCCAGAATTCCCACCTCGACCCGTAGACGGTCCAAGATTCCCCGTTCCCTAGCCCGCTCAGCCAGGACCAGCGAAAAAGACGGAGTGGCCGACATGACGCGGCTGCCTAGGTCCTCCAGCAACTGGAGTTGCAGGGTGGTGTTCCCACCCGACACGGGTACCACGGTGCACCCCAGACGCTCGCCGCCGTAGTGGAGTCCCAGGCCACCGGTGAACAGGCCGTATCCGTAACCGTTGTGGAGGATGTCACCAGGCCGGGTACCGGCCAGCACGAGGGCCCGGGCATTGACCTCGGCCCACACGGCCAGGTCGTGGGGGGTGTACACGACGATGGTCGGCTTGCCGCTGGTCCCCGAACTGGCATGAAGACGCGTGGTGGCCTCCATCGGGGAGATAACCATGCCCAGCGGGTACTGGTCCCGAAGGTCCTGCTTGACCGTAAACGGAAGCTGGCTCAGGTTGTCCAACGAGGTGACAGACCCCGGGTCTATGTCGGCCAGGCGCTCTTCCCAGAAGGCGTTGCCGCTGCCAGCGAGCCGGACCACCAGATCGGACAGCAGTTGACCCTGGAGGTCCTTCTTGGCGTCACCGGCCAGGCCGGCGACGTCGAGCGGCTCACCGGTCTGCAGAGTGGGCATCGCCGGACCCTAGGACCCGTCGGCCTGGTGGCCAAAGAATCGAGCGGGCTCCGTCACCGGGAACCGGCCCGCACCACCGCACTAGCCACGATGAGGTCCCAGACGGCCAGGCCGACCGACTTGAACAAGGTGACCTCGTCATTGGACGAACGACCGGCCGTCCCGAGGCACAACTCGGCCAGGTCACCCCGAACCTCGTCGAAGGACCACTGGCCCTCGTCGGCTGCCGTGATCAGGTCGCCGGCCTCGTCGGCTGCCGCGTGCCGGTCGTCGACGAAAACAGCGGACCGTCGGAGTAGGTCGGCATCGACCTCCCGGCGGGCCGTCGAGTAGGAGCCGACCAGACCCACGTGGGTCCCGGGCCGGACGGCGTGGGTGGGGATCACCGGCGTGGCTGATGACGTGCAGCCGCACACCAGGTCACACCCGGCGGCCTCGGTCGGGGACCCGGTCACCGCCTCGCGGCCCCCGACCTCGAGGCCGGCCACGAACCGGTCGGTCGAGTCCGCGGTCCGGCCAGACACCACGATCCGTTCCACGGTGGGTCGGACGGTCAGCATGGCGGCCACGTGGCCCCTCGCCTGGACACCGGTGCCGAAGATCCCCAGGGTGGTGGCATCCGGTCGGGCTAGCAGGTCGGCAGCCAAAGCCGAGGCGGCCGGAGTCCGCAGGGTGGTCAGGGCCGAACCGTCCAGGGTGGCCGTCGGTACTCCGGTCTCCCGATCGCAGTACAGGTAGAAGCCATGGATCAGGGGCAGGTCGCGGTCCCGGTTCCCCGACACCACGCTCACCACCTTCACGCCGATCCCAGACGGGGAGACGGCTGGCATCAGGAGGAAGTCATCTCCCTCACCCAACGAGACCTGAGACCGGGGGTGTAATCCCCCTAGTTCCCTGGACCCCTCGCGCAGGGCCTCGATGCAGGTTGACAGGTCGACCACGGACCGAATGGCCTCAGCGTCGAAGTGGGGTAGGGGTCCGGGCATCTGGCCTCCGGTCAGCGAAACAGGAATCCCGATCCGAGCGGATCGTGGGGGTCGAGGTGGAAGGTGCTGGTGGCGTGACGGTAAGCCGACCCCTCGATGGTGGTCGTCACGGTGTCACCGGT
>JAZADL010000085.1:0-18928 GCA_036123635.1 Actinomycetota bacterium | reverse complement strand
ACCAGAAACCAGCCAAGCCAGCCGCTCCGGCGAAAAAAAAGAAGACAGGCCGCCGTGGTCGCAAAGAAGTGGCTGATGAGCAGACAAAAACCGACAAGAGGCCGCCAGCGGCCCGTGACCGCGGGGGACGAACAACGCCTCCGGGGACCACACGGGCCCGCGGTTCCAAGAAGAAGAGGAGGAAGTGAGCATGGAGTGGATTGAGACCACTGGTGCTTCACTCGATGAAGCTAAAGAACGTGCACTCGACCGGCTCGGTGTGGCTGAGGACGACCTGGAAGTGGAGGTCCTGGCTGAGCCCAGCAGAACGATGTTCGGTTTGAAGAAGTCAGAAGCCCGTCTCCGGGCGCGGGTGCGTCCGACAAGTCCCCGTGCGAGGGTGGACCGTCGTGACCGCAACCGACGGAGTGATCGGAACGGTGGTCAGAACCGGGGCCGCTCATCTAGCCGGAAGGACCAGGAAAATCGAAAAGGAGTTCGATCCAGCGGATCGTCGGATGGTGATTCCGGTCAGAGTCCCCGGTCCGGCGACAATCGACGCCGGCGTAGCGGTGGAGAGGATCGAGAAGTAGAAAGAGGCAGTTCAAAGTCCAAAAAGGACCAAAACACCCAAAGTTCGGAGACGGGCCGGAACAGGGGTCGCCAGAAGGTGGCCAGGGAGTCGTCGGTGAAGTCGGCGAACGGAGACGATCGCGGAGGCGATCGAGAGAGGACTGAGGTGGAGGCCATGGATCTGCAGACACAGGCCCAGATCACCGAGGGTTTTGTCCAGGGGCTGCTCGACAAGATGGGTCTAGACGCCCGGGTAGCGAGCACAATCGACGAAGACCGCTTGACGGTGGAGGCCCAGGGCTTGAACCTGGGTCTGGCCATCGGCCAGCGAGGTGAGACGGTACGTGCCATTACTGAGCTGTCACGGACGCTGGTCCAACGGAGCTCTGATGGCCAGGCTGAGGGTTCTCTAATCGTTGACATCGGTGGGTACCGTGAGCGACGACGATCATTTTTGGCCGATTTTGCTCGAAATCAGGCTGAAGAAGTACTGGCCGATGGTCGTTCCCGTGCTCTAGAGCCCATGAGCGCTGCAGACAGAAAAGTGGTTCACGACACGATTGGCGAGATCGATGGCCTAATGACGGTTTCGGAAGGCAGTGATGCCGATCGCCGTGTGATGATCATGGTTGAGTCCACCGGGTGACAGTCACGGTCGAGGAGATCCTCGACAGGGCGGTCTTGGAGGGGTACCTGACCCCTGCGGGGGCCGCAGAGGGGCCCGCGCATAGCGCGGGTTTCCTTCGTTTTGGGTTGTTAGATGGGGTTTCGAGCCCTTTCGGGTGGTTAGATCCGGATAGTTCTGGTGTAGTGGGGCCATCTGCCGATGCTCTGGCCGTTGACTTGGGCACCGGCGGTGGGATACCGGGCCTGGTTTTGGCTACTTTGACGATGTGCCGCTGGGTGCTGGTGGACCGAGGGGACCGACGTGGGTCCTTTCTCCGGTGGGCCGTTCGCCGGTTAGGCCTCGGGGATCGCGTGGAGGTCGTGGTGGCCGACGCGGTTGAGGTTGGCCGGGGGCCGCTCCGAGGTAAGGCGAATCTGGTGACGGCCCGGGGCTTCGCTCTTCCGGGGCCAACGGCAGAATGTGGTGCTCCCCTCCTCATGCTGGGGGGATTTCTGGTGGTTAGCGAGCCACCGGACAGCACCCGGGGTCAGGCTGGACGGTGGGAGGATGGCGGTTTGAGGACAATAGGCCTGGAGGACCGGGGGGGTTGGCACACCGGCCAAGCCGGTTACCGAGCCATGCAGATGGTGACCGATTGCCCGGACCGGTTCCCCCGGCGGTTCAGTCGCCAGACCTCGGATCCGCTGTTTTGAGGGTAAATGGGGACGGGATGTTCCACGTGGAACATCCCGTGATCTAAATAAAAGGAATGGTTATTAATAAATTAAAATCCTGTGTTTCACGTGAAACACAGGGACGCTAGGACTCGGGAGCTGCTCCGTTGTAGGGGCCTCGACCTTTCCGGATGACTAGTCGGAGGGTGATTGCATTGGCGTCGCGTCGGGTGCATGATGCATCCAATGCCGTTTGAGAACGGGCGCTCCCGTGTCATCGCTGTCGCTAACCAGAAGGGTGGGGTGGGCAAGACCACCACCACGATCAATCTCGGAGCGGCAATGGCCGAGGAGGGGCAAAAGGTCCTCTTGGTAGACCTGGATCCTCAGGCCAATGCCACCACCGGAGTCGGGGTATCCAGCCGGGACCTTGAGGCTTCGATTTACGAGGTATTGCTCCAACGAGTCTCTCTGGTTGATGTACTCAGGCCCACAGATGTGCCCAACTTGGACCTAGTACCGTCCAACCTTCCGTTGGCCGGAGCGGAGATCGAGTTGGTGACGGCGTTCAGCCGTGAACATCGGTTGGAACGGGCGTTAGGCGAAGTGGTCGACGATTATGACTTGGTCCTCATCGACTGCCCCCCGGCTTTGGGACTGCTGACCGTGAATGCCTTGGTGGTGGCCAGTGAGGTAGTGGTTCCTATCCAGTGTGAGTACTACGCCCTGGAGGGTTTAGGACAGTTGGTAGGCAATGTGGACCTGGTTAGGTCAAATCTGAATCCCGACTTGGAGATCTCCCACATAGCACTTGTCATGTATGACGCCCGGACCAAGTTGTCCGAACAGGTAGCCGACGAGGTCAGGGCCTATTTTGGTGAAAAGGTGTGCCGGCAGGTCATTCCCCGGTCAATTCGCCTGTCGGAGGCCCCTTCGTTCGGTCAGCCGATCACCGTGTTCGATCCGACATGTCGGGGTGCTGTGGCATACCGACAACTTGCCAAGGAGGTCCTGGGATGAAGAAGAGCGGTTTAGGAAGGGGTCTCTCTGCACTGATACCAGAAGGAGGCGTTCCCGGGGCGCTGCACCCTCTAGCTGAAGGATTGGCTAACGATCCGCTGATGACGGCCGAAATGAAGACCGGGGAGGAGACGCGGTTCGAGGAGGTTTCGGTGGCCGACATCTCCCCCAACCCATACCAGCCTCGTCAGGGCTTCGACGATGAAAAGATGGCCGAGCTCACTGCCTCTATTCGTGAGCAGGGGGTTCTCCAGCCCCTCCTCCTGCGGAAAGGTGCCGATGGCTACGAGTTAGTGGCCGGTGAACGTCGATGGCGGGCCGCTCGGCGGGCCGGCTTGGCCACTGTTCCGGCTGTAGTGCGCTCGGTTGAGGACCGTGATTCGTTGGAGCAGGCCATTGTGGAGAACCTCCATCGTGACGACCTCAACCCGTTGGAGGAGGCTGCCGCTTTCCACCGCTTGATGGACGATTTTGGCTTTACCCAGCACGAGGTGGCCGTGCGGGTCGGGCGGAGCCGCCCAGCGGTAGCTAACAGCCTGCGCCTCTTACAACTACCCGACGTTGTACAGCAGTTGATCATGGTCGGATCGCTGTCGGCCGGACACGCTCGGGCTCTGGCTGGCCTGAGGGATCGTCCGCTAATCGAGCGCCTGGCCACCAGGGTGGTCGACGAAGGGCTGTCGGTCCGACAGACAGAGAACCTAGTGCGGTCGCTGGATGAGGTAATCGTGCCCGCGGTGGGCTCTCCGGGCGAGATCACGGCCCATCCCCGGGACGCGGCCCTGCTAGAGGTTGAGCAGGTTCTGGCTGATCGGCTCGACACAACGGTTCGGGTGGTCACCCGGGGTCGGAAGGGCCGGATCGTCGTGGAATTTGCCGATCTAGACGACCTGGAGCGGCTCTTTCGCCTGTTAGAGGGCTAATTCGGCTCGGAACCCGGTCGGTCAGGTATCAACCACTACCGGTCGGATCGGCAGCCGGGTCGGCGATCCACCGGGTGATGGCATTGGCCAGAGCATCAGCGATTTCGGCCGTCGATAGAACCACTACTGACGGTGGGGCGAGGCTGCACAGGACGGCTGGCATTCGGGTTTGTCGCAGCACGGGGATCTGGCGGCCTAGGCACTCGGTAACCGGTACATCGGCCGACAGGAGGGCACGGTCCAGGCCTGAAGCGCACTGGTGGGCCAGGCGGAATCCACCCTCGCTCTGGAATCCCTTGATGGAGAAGTAGCTAATACGAGAATGAGAATAATTATCAATACGGAGTCCGATATATAGGATCGCCTGGAACTCGTTGGCTGTGGTTGCCTGTGTGTCCTCATTCGGATGGTCGAGGTCCAACAGGTGGGCGCCCTGGGCCCGAAGCGTCCGACTCAAGGCCGTGCTGAGGGCCGCAGAGCTACCGAACTGACCGACTGCTAAGCGCTGACCATGTAGTTCGGGGCTGCCCTGGCGTAGTCGATCCAACTCGCGTACCTGTGCCACGGTGGTCCGGCCTGCTGGTCGACCTAACAGTTGGTGCAACGCCCGGATGGTTTGAGGTCCGGCGATCCCGTCCACGGCCAAAGCGGTGTTTCGCTGGAAGTCAGCCAGAGCCCCCGCCGTATCCGGACCGAAGATCCCGTCGATCCGTCCGGCGTCAAAACCTAGACCTCCCAGGCGGAGCTGCAGGTCAGAGACATCCTCGCCTCGGAACATCGGCGCGTGGAGGTAAAGGTGACGGTCGCCCAGGCGCAGCCCGGCTTCAACCAGGGCAGCTTGGGTGGTCTGGTCGACTAGACCGTGCTCGTTTAGGCCGCGTTCAGCCTGAAAGGCCAGCAGTGACCGCGTGGTTTCGGGTCCGAAATACCCATCGGTTTCCTCGACCCCGCCTACCCGGTGCCCGGCAGCCGCCAAGCGACGGTGGAGGTCGCTGACCGGTGCCCCTCGATCATCGGGACGAAGCGGCTTGGACATCGGCCAGACGACCGGGCCAGCCAGAGAGCCGGTCTAGAGGTACCCAGCCAGCTCTTCGAGGAGCTGGGGTTTGCCCTTGGCACCCACCAGGCGCTTCGTCGGGAGGCCACCGTCAAACAGGATCAGAGTGGGAATGCTCATCACCTCGAACCGGCGAGCAAGATCCGGAGCCTCGTCCACGTTGACCTTGGCCACTCGAAGTGAACCCATCTGCTCGGAGGCGATTTCCTCCAGGATGGGAGCAATCATCTTGCACGGGCCACACCACTCGGCCCAGAAGTCAACCAACACTGGTTCGGCGGCTGATCCGATTTCCTCGTCGAACGTGGCCTCGGAAAGGTTTGTAATGGCAGCGGCCATAGGAGTCTCTTCTCTTGGGTCTGTGGCTTTGAGTGTTTTCTATCGGTTCGCCGGACCGAAGGCTCGGCAGGGCCGGGCTATCGGCCGGATCGGTTAATCGGCGCGGCTCTCGAGCCACCGTTCGGCGTCAAGGGCTGCCATGCACCCGGAGGCGGCAGCGGTCACGGCCTGGCGATAGGTGTGATCCTGGACGTCGCCGCAGGCGAAGACACCCTCTACGTTGGTTGTCGACCGGTCAGCACCCGTGACCAGATAGCCGGCCTCATCCATATCCAGTTGCCCGGTGAACAAGTCGGTGTTGGGACGGTGGCCAATGGCGATGAACACACCGGTGACCGGGAGACGACGGGACTCGCCCGTCATCGTGTCCCGAAGGTCCAGTGCCTCGACCTTGGAATCGCCCAGAATGTCGTTGACGACAGTGTTCCAGGCGAATTCGATCTTCGGGTTGTCGAAGGCCCGTCGCTGCATGATCTTGGACGCCCGGAGCTCGTCACGTCGGTGGATCAAGGTCACCTTGCTGGCGAAACGGGTCAGGAAGCCAGCCTCCTCAAGGGCCGAGTCGCCGCCACCCACCACGGCGATCTCCTGGTCTCGGAAGAAGAACCCGTCGCACGTAGCACAGGTCGAAAGGCCGTGTCCGATAAGCCGCTGCTCGGCTTCCAGGCCCAGCATGACTGACCGGGCACCGGTGGACACCACCACAGCGTCGGCTGTGTAGGTCGGCTCAGAAGTCTCGGGATCACCGATCCAGATCCTGAATGGCCGGGTCGATAGGTCGACCCCGGACACCTTTTCGGTGATGATCTCCGCTCCAAATCGGGCAGCTTGGGCCCGCATGTCCAGCATGAGCTGGGGGCCCGTGATTCCTTCGGGGAAGCCGGGGAAGTTCTCGACGTCTGTGGTCAGCATCAATTGGCCACCCGGCTGGTCGCTAGTTGATGATGGCTCGCCCTCGATGACCAGCGGAGCGAGATCGGCACGAGCTGTGTAAATGGCCGCGGTCAGGCCGGCTGGTCCAGAACCGATAATGACGACTTCGTAGTGGGGCACGCTCGCTCCTCGCGCGTTCGATGCGTCTTTGCAGGTCAGGGGGTACGTCGAGACCAGAGCCATGCCCCTAGGAGGCAGAGCGCTCCACCCAGCACCAGATGAGCTGACCAACTCTCACCGGGAAGGACGAGGTCTAAGAAGCGGAAGGTCCCAATGGAGGCCAACACGACGGCACCAATCAGGCATAACGCTCCAAGGACTCCGTAGACGAGAGCCCGGGTGGCCGTGATGACGGGCTGAGTAGTGGCCGAACGGAGACGCTCCACGGCATCAACCACCCGATCCACGAGGGCGGTAGCCCAGTCGCGGCGTTCTTCGGAGTTCTCAGTTGAGGATGTATCGGGATCGACCGGGGTGGTCATGGGGCGGAGCCTACCGACGGTCGTCCAGCGGTGGCCGCTGCTGGGTCAGCCCTTCAGGGTGAAGCAGAGGCCGATTAGCCCGGGTCCGCCATGGCTGGCCACCACGGGTCCGATTACTCCAACCCGCAGAGCGGAGGGATCCACGAAGGGGGTCAACATGTCGACTAGGTCTCCAATGTCCTCGGCCTGAGCGTGCATTACCGAGAGGGTCTCGATGTCCTCTGCGTGTTCGGCCACCTTGTCCCGGAGCCAGCCGAGGGACTTTTTCCGGGTCCGTTGGCGACCGGCCTCTTCGACCACACCGCTGCTGATATCAATCAGGGGCTTAATTGATAAAACACTGCCTAGCAGGGCCTGCGCGTTGCCAATCCGCCCGCCCTTCTTCAGGTTCTCGAGGGTGTCGATGGCGCCGAAGACACGGGTTCGGTCTCGCATACCCTCGACCAGGGCTACCACCTCGTCAGCCGATGCGCCGTCTGCCGCTGCCTGGGCGGCGGCTTGCACCATGACGCCTAGGCCGGCTGTCACCGACCGGCTGTCGACGACCCGGACATCACCTTCAACCTCGCGGGCAGCCAGTCCCGAGGACTCCATGGTGGCCGAGACGCCACTGGACAGGTTGATGCAGACGATGGAGTCCGCCCCTTCAGCGAAGCGCCTGCGGAAGACCTCCTGGAATGCACCGGGAGCCGGGGCCGCGGTTTGTGGGAGGTCTTCGCTGGAGGCCATTCGCCGGTAGAACTGCTCGACGTCAAGCTCCTCCCGGTCCAGGAAGACCTCCTCGCCGAACCGGATGCTTAGGGGGACGACATCGACGGCAAGGGCCTCAGCCTCCTCCGGGGTTAAGTCGCTGGCACTGTCGGTGACGATGCGGACGGTCATGAGGCCTCCTCGGGTCTGTTGGATCGTACCCGCACCGCCCGGATCCACCAGATGGCTAGCACGGTGATGGCGCCAACGAATAACACGACACCAGCCCCGGGAAGGCTGGTTGTCCGAACCATGAGGTGTGCTGACTCCAACTGCAACAGTTGGGCGTCGTCCGGTGACCGGACGGTGATCTGCAGGCGGGCATCACCTGAGGTCCGGGCTCGGATGGGGATAGTGATCCGGTTGGCCCCTGGTTCGAGGACGGCGGACAGGACATCCCCCTCGGGGAACTCCAGCCGACCGTCACTCTGCACCACCAGAACGACCCGGGCGTTGGTCGACAGGTCGTTGTGGATGGTAAATGGAATCTCAGCTCGTCGGCTGGTGAGCCGCACGCTTTGGTCGGACGGGGTGGTGAAGGCTTGGAGGACCTCGCTGACCGATGTGTACACCGAGGTCAAATAGGCGGTCATGTGGTCGGTATCCAACTCGGCCGCCGCCGTGACCTCCAGGAGGTCATTGAGCGCTGCGGCGTCGGGATGGGGGCCGCCGAGAATGGCCGTGTAGGCGGCGACGGTCCGTTCAGCGAGACTGCGGTCCGTGGCCCGCCGAGACATGGGGGTAACGGCATCCGGCCAGAGTTCATAGTTGATGGCCGCGGCGGCGTCCGAGGCCCGGGCGGCATCGAACAGGTCGGGAAGTGGTTGGACCTGTAGGAACGGCGCCTTTTCCAGCACACCTAGTACCAGATCCAGGGTCAGGGGATCGACGGGCTGGTCGTCCGGGGCGGTCAGCACGGCTGTCCGGGTGACCGTCGGGTCAGACCAGGCCAGGAGGGCGAGATCGGCCACTAGGTACTGGGCAGCCGAGGCGGCACCCTGAGAATCAACCAGGTGTTGGGTCAGATTGGGGTCGGCCACCAGAGCGGCATGGGCTGGGCCGTTGCCGGTCACCAGTCGGGCGGGCAGGGTTGCCTCAGCCGAGGCTGCCAACGGGCGAGGGTCGAGGTGATCAGCCGACACGATGAACCGTTCGGCTCCCAGTTGGGCCAGGAGATCCAAGGTGTCAGGTACAGCGGTAGGGGGGAGCACGACGATCGAGCGATCGGGTGCTACACCCAGGAGATCGGCCAGTACCTGGTCACCATGGTCTACCAGGTCTCGGTGTACGTCGGGCCGGCCAGCCCGTCTCCAGGCCTCGGGGTCGGCGGTCACGAAGGGTCCCGACTGGAGGCGGAGGCCTGCGGCGCTGGCTCGTACCAGGTCGGCCAGCAGCCGGGCATGATCCAGGTCATCTGACTGGGCCAGCCCGAGCACGGTGGCCGGCGGGAGGCGGACATCCAGCGGAATCCTGGGATGGTCAAGGGAGGCCTGGATCACACCGTCTAGCTGGCGGATGGTGGCCTCGTCCAGCCTAAGGCTGCCATCCGGATGGAGGGGCGGTGGTCCGTCGATAGTCAGGCTGATGCCGACCAGGAGAGGTCGGTGGGAGGCTGCCTCACCCTCGGGGACCACCGGGAGGTGGACAAGCGGCGTGGTCAGGCGATCGAGGAGGCGGTCCTGGTTGTCGACCAGGGTGACGGAGAGCGGGTAGACGCCGCCCGGGCGGGATTCGAGACGACCCTCGGTGCCGACTTGGAGCACGAGCGAGGCCACGCCGGCCGAATTGCGCACCTCGGTCACGGGTATCTCGACCGGGCTTCCCAACGGGGAGTCCGGCATACCGTCCCACAGGGCTAGGAGACTTCGCCGGTCGACGGCACGGTGGAGTTGGAGGACCAACTTCGCCTCATCTGCGGCCCCAGTGATCCGCAGGTCCAGTGCCAGGTCACCGTCGTCGGCGATCCACGGTGACTGGGCAATCAGCGAGACACTCGCCGAACTGGTCTTGGCGACTCCCGCTGGGCTAACGAGTAGAACCAGCGTGATGGCCAGCACTCCGGTGGTCAGAAGGCGGCGGATCATCGACCTACGGTGGAGCGCAGAACGACCAGGCCTTCGTCCCGGGGAACGAAGCCGTGACATTCGTAGAGGGCCTGGGCCGGTCTGTTGTCGGGCTGGGTGTTGACCCAGACCTCCCGGACCCCATGCCGGATCAGCCAGGCCAGGGCGTCGGCTACCAGAGCGCTTCCCACGCCGACCCGCTGGTGGTCCGGATGGACGGCCAGACGCTGGACAAACCCGATTTCGGCCGTGCGACCAGTCAGGGCGAAACCGGCCGTCCGGCCGTAGCGTCGCACCAGTCGACGCCGATTCACGTCGGTGGCGTCGCAAGCCTCGGTGAACGCTGAAGCGTCGAATCGCCAGATGTCAGTTGAGCCAGTGAATGCCATTCCGTCCACGGCCAGGACGTCGGCCAGGTGTCTGGCTCCAAGGCGGCGGACTCGATGAACGGAGCGGACAGGGGCCGGAGGGATAGCCGGCTCCAGGATCCGGTGGAGGAGAGCCAATTCTTCGAAGGGCTGGAAGCCAGCGGCTTCGAAGGGTTGCTGGTCGTGGCTGGCCAGCGCTGTGGTCAGGACCGTGGTCACGTTCCGTTCGGCCAGGTGGGCCAGCATCTGGTTGATGGCTCGGTCGTCCGGTGCCGGACCACCGACAGCGACCACCTGTACCGTCGACGGCTTGTCCCGCCACGGGCTGATCCGCAGGATTGTTCCTCGACCGGTCACCAGATGTTCCACACCCCTGGGGCTGGAACCGCCCCGAAGGACGCGTCGTGGGCGCCACAGGTTTCCGCGCAGGGTCGAGGTGGGTGTTCGGACGTCGATGACCACAGGGTACGAGCCTCCCGCCGGGCCCCGGGGGTCGTGGTGGCCGTAGCCCCGAAGCCGATGGGGTCTGAGGGATACGCTCGCTGGGTGTCCGTCCTTTTGGTGACCGACGAGCGATTTCTGGACCACCAGCCAGGTCTCCGCCACCCGGAACGGCCGGCTCGGTTGACCGCCGTCTGGGAGGGCCTCGATGCGGCGGGGTTGGGGGACGCTGTAATTCGTCGGGAGCCCGTGGAGGCCTCCGAAGAAGACCTCTTGCGGACCCATCCGGCGGACCACCTAGATGCCCTTGCAGGTTTGGCCTGGTCGGGAGGAGGCCGGGTAGATGCCGATACAGCCATGGGACCGGGGTCCTGGACGGCGGCCCGCCTAGCCGCCGGGGCCGGCCTAGTGGCCGTGGATAGCCTCCGAGAGGGAGAGGCCGACATGGCGTTCTGTGCCGTTCGCCCGCCGGGCCACCATGCTACGCCCACCCGATCCATGGGCTTCTGCCTGCTCAACAACGTGGCGGTGACGGCTACCGCGCTGGCCGACGCAGGCGAACGGGTAGCCATCGTGGATATCGATGCTCACCACGGCAACGGCACTCAGGAGGCTTTTTTCGATGACGGGAGGGTGCTGTTCGCTTCGTGCCACCAATGGCCTCTCTATCCCGGCACCGGAGCGGCTGACGAGGTGGGGACCGGAGAGGGTGCGGGAACGACTATCAACGTGCCATTGCCGGCCGGTGCCGCCGGCGACACCTACCGGCACGCCCTAGATGCCCTGATCATGCCGGCCGTCGAACGTTTCGCTCCTGACTGGCTGCTCGTATCGGCGGGGTTCGACGCTCACCGGGCTGATCCGTTGACTGATTTGGGGTTGTCGTCGGGTGACTATGCCGACCTGATGGAACGGCTGGCCGCCCTGGTGTCTCGGGGACGACTTATTGCCTTCCTGGAGGGTGGTTACGACCTCGGTGCGCTAGCTGACTCGGCAGGGGCCGTGGTGGCTGCTGCCCTCGGAATTCGGCACCGTCCTGAGCCGTCCACCGGGGAGGGACCCGGGCGCGACGTCATAGATGCTCAAGTTCTGCGACACGGAGTAAATCAGTGAGCGCGCTGGAAGGCCCAGTCCCCGCCGGCATTTTTGACAATCTGTGTGACGCCGTGTCGCCGGTAGCCGACCGGTTTCTGGCCAACGGATTCCGATTTTACTTAGTAGGGGGCGTCGTACGGGACCGCCTCCTGGGTGTCGATCGAACTCCGGATCTCGACCTCACTACGGATGCCCCACCGGAGCGGATCCGGGAATTGGTAGATGGGGTGGCCGACGCGGTCTGGCTTCAGGGTGAACGGTTCGGGACCGTAGGTCTACGGCTAGGTGACCTGACGATGGAGATAACAACCCACCGCGCCGAGGCCTACATGGGTGACTCGCGCAAGCCGGTGGTCCGATTTTCCACCGATCTCCATGAGGATCTTGCACGCCGGGACTTCACCGTCAACGCCATGGCGGTAGAGGTCGCTGAACGGAGCTTGCACGATCCATACGACGGGCGGGCCGACCTCGGACGAGGGATCTTAAGAACGCCGCTGCCCCCCGAGGAGTCCTTCTTCGACGACCCGCTGCGGATGCTGCGAGCCGCCCGGTTCGTGGCCCGGTATGGGCTGGTTCCCGCCGAAGGCTTGGTTGGGGCTGCCCGGTCGCTGACTGGACGGATGGCCATCGTGTCGGCGGAGAGGATCCGGGACGAGTTTTTCCGCCTACTAGAGGTGGAGGACCCGTCGACCGGGATTCACCTACTAGAGGAGATCGGCCTACTCGATGGCCTACTCCCCGAAGTTGCTGCTCTGGACGCCGGAGTGCGGAACCAGGCGTTGGAAGTCGTAGCGGTGGCGACGAACGACCCGGTCCTGCGACTGGCCGTGCTGGCCCGATCGGCCGGGGGAATGGCTTCACGCCTCGTCGACCTGCGGTTGTCCGGAACAGATGCGAGACGGATCGCTGCCCTAGTAGATGGTGCAGACCAGATTGCCGAGGATTCGGCAAACGGGCCGTGGTCCGATGAACAGGTCCGTCGCCTAGCCGTCGCCGTAGGACTGCCCCTGAACCCGGTGCTGGACTTCACCAACCTGATCGGGGTGGAGACCGGTGACCTGGTGGCGGTGGTAGAGCGGCTTGAGTCAGCTGGGGAGTTCGACGACCTGGGCCCAGCACTGGGCGGGGATGCCGTCATGGCTCTGCTCGACCTTTCGGCCGGGCCGGAGGTCGGTGAAGCCCTCTCCTGGCTAGTCGACCTGCGGCTCAGGGAGGGCCGTATCGCCCCCGACGAGGCCGCAACCCGGTTGGCTGACTGGTGGTCCAGTCGGGCCGCCGGCTGATCGTTCCGTCTGGCCCTCCAGCCGGTCCCGTCTTGTTGGCCTAGGGTTTGCTCGTGGCGAGTCGGCGAACTGGCGAAGCAGTACAAGTCCCAGAGAGCCTCTTACCCGTCCGTCGCCCGGCCGACGTCGACTACCGCCTAGCCCGCCAGACCACGCTCGAGGGCTGGCGTCGGGGAAACGTGGGCCTAGACGTCCTATGTGACGCCCAACCAATGTTGCGGCGAAATGCCGCGGAGTGCGGAACCCCTACGTCAGAGACGTGCCCAGTTTGTGAGGAGTACGAGGTAGCCCACGTGACCTACGTGTTTGGTCCCCGCCTTCCGGCCCACGGCCGGTGCATCTCGACACCCGGGGAGTTGGAGCGCCTCGATGCCCGACAGGCCAACCTGACCGGATATGTGGTCGAGGTGTGCCCGTCCTGCGGTTGGAACCACCTAGTCCGAATCACCTCCCTCGGCCGGGGCTGACTGCCGACCGACTTCTCCCGGGGCCGGGTTCCGCTGGCCTGAACGTTTCCGGGTCGTCCCGGTGGTTTCAGGAGATTCGGTGTCACACCCGGTGGTCATGATCGGGGAGTGGATATGGGTCGGACCTTGGAACGGGCGGCGGTAGCCTCTCCTTGCTTCCACGTAGGCCAGTGCGCCGGTCGAATCGGGGAGCGTGACAACCTGTTCCCCCTGCCCCACTACGGGGCCCCGGGCGCGCCGAGGGCGACGCCCGAGTCCAGAGGAGGTGAGTGCCTGCCATGCGGGCCTACGAGATCATGATCATCTTGGACGGCGACCTCGACGAGGAGGCCGTTGCGTCCAGCTTGGCGAAGGTCACCGCCAATATCGAATCCGAAGGCGGCCGCATTGCGTCTGTGCTGGATTCCGAGCCCTGGGGTCGACGACGGTTTGCCTACCGGATCAACCACAAGTGGGAGGGTGTTTATGTCGTCCTCGATGTGGTGACTGATGCGGGCAACCTGGATTCCACAGACCGCATCCTTCGACTCGCGGACCGTAGTGAGATAGTTCGCCACAAGATCATGCGCCTGCCCGAGGCCGAGGCGACCCGTCGCGGCCTGCTCGGCGAAGCGTCACCGGCCGAGGCCGGCTGAGAAACGGAGAGCATCCAATGGCATATGACAACACCGTGACCGTCGTGGGGAACGTGACCCGAGACCCTGAACTGCGGTTTACCCCGAACGGCGCCGCTGTGACGAACTTCGGCCTTGCATGGAACCGCAAGGGCCAGAACGACGAGGAGGTGGTTTCGTTTTTTGACATCACCTGTTGGCGCAGCCTGGCCGAGAACGTGGCCGAATCGATTACCAAGGGAGCCAGGGTGATCGTGCACGGGAGGCTGGATCAGCGCTCATGGGAGAACCAGGAGGGTGAACGTCGCTCGAAGGTCGAGATTGTGGCCGACGATGTAGCCCCGAGCCTGAAGTGGGCGACTGCTGAGGTCACTCGAAACGAGTTTCGTGGCGGCGGCGGTGAATCCTCCGCGCCGGCCGGTGGTGCAGCGACCGCTGCCCCCGCTGCTGACTATCCGGATGAGGAGCCCTTCTGATGGCACGCCGCACTCCTCCCCGCCGTAACAAGAGCCGGGACAGTGCCCGTAGGGGCAAGAAGAAGGTCAGCCCGCTGACCATCGCCAAAGTTGACTTTGTCGACTACAAGGACACCGAGATGCTCCGAAAGTTCGTCTCCGAGCGGTCCAAGTTGAAGACCCGCCGGGTTACCGGCAACGACGAACAGCAGCAGCGTGAGGTGGCCCGGGCTGTCAAGAACGCCCGGGAAATGGCCCTGATCCCGTACACAAACCGGGTCACCACGCAGCGCCGCGAGCGGCGGTCCGACGACCGGAGCGCCCGAGCCGATGGCCCACCGCCCCGTCCGACCGCGCCGCCTCCGGGTTCAGGTGATGAGGCCACCGACGAGGAGTTAGAGGCTGTCGAGGCCTTCGAGTCGGTTGAGGCTGTCGAGACGATTGAGGCCGAGGCGACCGATGCGTCGGTTGAGCCCGTCGAGACGATTGAGGCCGAGGCGACCGATGAGTCAGCCGAGCTACTTGAGGCAGTGGAAGATGAAGATGGAGAAGGGTCGTGAAGGTTCTCCTCCGTAACGATGTGGACGGTCTTGGTCGTACCGGGGACATTGTTGAAGTGGCCCGGGGGTACGCCCGTAACTATCTAGTTCCCCGCGGACTGGCCATCGAGGCCGTTGAAGGTGTGGCGGCCCAGGCCGAGGCCATGCAGCGCAAGCGCGCGATGAAGGCAGCGACTGACCGAAACGACGCTGAGTTGGCGGCCGCCCAGATCACCGGTGTGGTACTCCAGGTGATGGCCAAGGCCTCCGACGAGGGCCGACTGTTCGGCTCGGTTGGCGTGGCCGAGGTGACCGAAGCCCTGGCCTCCCAGGTCGGCCTGGTGGTCGACCGTCGACAGGTGATCGGCGAGACAGCCAAGGACATCGGCTCGCACGAGTTCATCATCGAACTCCACGCCGAGGTCTCCGTGCCGGTGACCGTCGAGGTACAGGCTGAGGCCTAATCCCCGTCGTGTCGTCGATCGTCCGCAGGCCCGCCTCCCGGACCGGATGGCCCACAATCCACAGGATGCGTCGCGATATCCCCGCCCGGGGAGACGTGTTGGGGACCAGTAGCCGGAGTTTTCCCTCTAGCACCCCACAGGGCAGTCCGTGCATTCTTGAGCTCATGGGTGGATGGGAGACCGGAGAGTCGACATGAGCGCGTCGCCCGACGACGAGGACGTGGACCAGACGAGCAAATCACCCGGCCCGGCGGACATGGCCCTTCCTGACCTCCCGCCTCTCCCTGACGATGCCCCGCTCCCCGAGGAACCACGAGACGACGACCACGATGGCCAGCGACCGTGGTCGGCCGACCGGGGTTCCCGCTCTGCCAACCGTTCGTCGGGTGCACGGGTCCCTCCACACAACCTTGACGCCGAAGCTTCGCTCCTTGGCGCCATGTTGTTATCGCGCGATGCCATTGCCGACGCGTTAGAAGTCGTCAACGCCGAACACTTTTACAAGCCCTCGCACGGCCACGTGTTCGAGGCGATCTGTGGCCTGTATGCCTCGGGAGAGCCGGCTGATCCGGTCACCGTGGCCGAGGCCCTAACCCGGTCCGGATTACTGGACCAGATAGGTGGACCGGGTCTGCTGTTGGAACTCCAGGCGTCGACCCCCGCTACCTCTAGCGCCCCTAAGTACGCCCGGATCGTCCAGGAGCATGCCACCCTGCGAGGCCTCATTGGTGCGGCCAACGAGATTGCTGAGATCGGCTACGGCCGACCCGACGACGTGGTCAAGGCCGTTGATGAGGCCGAGAGCCTGGTGTTCCAGGTGGGTCAGGGACGGGTGACCGACTCCATGTCTCAGATCCGGAACCTCCTGGATGCCAACCTGGACCGCCTCGAAGAATTGATGGAACGGGGTGACCACATCACCGGTACACCCACCGGCTACGAGGACCTGGACATGCTGTTATCTGGCCTCCAGGAAGAGTCGCTCATCATCGTTGGCTCCCGGCCAGCAATGGGAAAGACCTCCTTCGGTCTCGGTCTGGCCACCCATATAGGAATCCGGTGCGAACTACCGACTGTGGTGTTCTCGCTGGAGATGAGCCAGATGGAGTTGACCCAACGGATTCTGTGCTCTGAGGCTCGGGTGGACGCCACCAACATCCGCAACGGACAGTTGACGTCCGACGACTGGTCGCGCATCAACCGTGGGGTCGGCAAGCTGAGTGAAGCCCATATCTGGATCGACGACAACCCGAACACCTCGGTCATGGAGATCCGGGCCAAGGCCCGACGTCTCAAGAGTCGGGTTGGCAAGCTGGGGGTTGTCGTCGTGGACTACATCCAGCTCATGACCGGCCGTTCTACAGCGGAGAGTCGGCAGGTCGAGGTCTCCGAGATCAGCCGGGGCCTCAAGATCCTGGCCCGTGAGTTGGGTTGCCCGGTGGTCGGTTTGTCACAGCTCTCCCGGGGTCTAGAAACGCGACAAGACAAGCGTCCGATGTTGGCTGATCTCCGTGAGTCGGGATCCATCGAACAGGACGCCGACGTGGTGATCTTCTTGTACCGCGACGAGGTCTACAACTCGGACTCCGTTGACCTGGGTACCGCCGAGGTCATCGTGGCCAAGCACCGTAACGGGCCGACGGGCACCGTGAAGCTGGCCTGGCTGCCCCGCTACACCCGCTTCTCCAACATGTCGCGGGCTAGCTGAGGACCGATCGGTGTTCTTGGGCGAGGACATCCTGGGCTGGCTGCTGCTTGCCCTCGGAGGGGCCATGGCTGTGGGCAATGCCACGGCCCTCGTTCGACCGCCACGACAACGAGCTGACGGAGACCTAGTTCGTCCGCCCGTGTGGCGGAGCGTTCTCTACATCGTCCTGGGGACCGTTGCCGCACTCTGGGCCGTAGCCAGCCTGAGTGGCTGATCCTTGTCACGGCTCCCGGGGGACTACCGTCCGGCGGGGAGGTGGCGCCGATGCCTGAAGCGGTGACGACCGAGTTGTTGGATTCTGGCCTTGTGGATGCCTGCGGGGAGTCCCCGGGCTTCGCCTGCGAGTGGATCTGGGACACGACGGATAACGAGGCTTTAGCCGGGCTCGTGGACTGGTTGATTGAGCGTCCACTCAAAGTGGCGATCATCCTGATCGGCGCTCTGATTGTGAACCGCCTAGTGAAACGGGCCATTGATCGAATGGTCAGCCGTCTCGTGGAATCAAGGACTCGGGAGGAAGGTGAGGCTGAAGCCGAGTCATCAGCTCGGCTAGCCCGACTAGGGCGCCGAGCTCGGGGCAAGCTCCAACAGATTCACGATCAGGCCGAGCGCTCGCGACAACGGACAGCAACCCTGGGAGTGGTTCTTCGCGGTCTGGCGGGAGTTGCCGTCTACGCCCTGGCTCTCATGGTGGCCCTCGGAGAGTTAGGGCTCGACCTCGGTCCGCTGATCGCCGGTGCGGGCATTGTCGGCCTAGCTATTGGCTTCGGCGCCCAGTCGCTGGTGTCCGACTTCATCGCCGGGATCTTCATCATCATCGAAGACCAATACGGGGTAGGCGACATCGTGGATGTGGGAGCCGCTTCGGGCACGGTCGAGAAGGTGACCCTGAGGACCACGACCCTGCGGGATATCGACGGGGCATTGTGGGTGGTCCCCAACGGTGAGATCCGCCGGGTGGGTAACTCTTCGCAGCTCTGGGCCCGCACGGTGCTCGACGTGGACGTCGCCTACGACACGGATATCGATCTGGCGGCCAGCGTCATCAAGGAGGTGGCCGACAGCCTTTGGCGGGAGGAACTGGAGTCGGCCACCATTATCGAGGAACCCGAGATCTGGGGTGTACAGAGCTTCGGTGCCGACGCCATCTCCATCCGCCTGGCCGTGAAGACGGAACCCAACGAGCAGTGGGCCACGGGACGCCTCATCCGGGCCCGCCTCAAGAAGGCCTTCGACGCCAACGGCATCGAGATTCCGTTCCCCCAGCGGACGGTGTGGATCAACCAGGTCTCGGAGCGCACCACGGTGGTCCCCGAGACCAAGGTTCGAGACGACCTCCTGGATGGTCGATCGGGCAGCGACGGCGACGAGTAGCCGATGGTTGGGCTTCCGTTGCGGTTAGCCGTCGGAGCGGTCGATGGCCCGGTCGTCGGTGCCTAGGTAACTGGCCACCACCCGGGGGTTATTTCGAACCTCGTCGGGGGATCCCTCGGCGATGATCTGCCCGGTTTCTAGGCAGTACACCCGGTCGGATAGGGCCATGATCATCGGCATGTCGTGTTCAATGACGACCATTGTGGCGCCCAGTTCCTGCTGGATCTGCTTAAGCAGCGGTCCAAAGGCCTCAGTTTCTCTCTGAGCGATGCCGGCCGTGGGCTCGTCGAGGCACAGCACCCGGGCGTCAAGGGCCAGCAGTCCAGCTAGTTCGACAATACGGCGGGTTCCGGTCGACAGTTCGGCTACGAAGGCATCGGAGTAGCGGCCCAGGCCCAGGAAGTCGATCAGGTCAGAGGCGTCGGATGCCTTGGCCCGCTCGGCCCGGATCGACGACGGGAGGAAGAACGTCGTCGGGAGCAGCCTTGTCCTCTCCCGGGCTTCCAGGGCCACCTGGACCGTTTCGCTCACGGTCAGTTCCGGGAACAGGCGGGCTGCCTGGAAGGTCCGACCCAACCCCAGCCGGGCTCGGCTGGCCGCCGACAACCCGGAGGCGTCGCGGCCGAGGATCTCGATGGTCCCCGTAGACGGAACGAAACCACCGATGGCGTTCATGAGTGTCGACTTGCCGGCGCCATTGGTGCCGATGAGGCCGAC
>JAZADL010000084.1:0-4532 GCA_036123635.1 Actinomycetota bacterium | reverse complement strand
CAGGGGCCGGTCGGCATCGTCGGACGGTCGGGCACTCTCGGCTACGAGGCCGCCTCCCAGCTCAAGGCCCTCGGGGTCGGGGTTAGCACCAGCGTGGGTATCGGTGGCGATCCCATCAACGGCAGTTCGTTCACCGACCACCTCAAGTCCTTCGAACAGGACCCTGAGACCAGTCTGGTGGTGATCATCGGCGAGATTGGCGGTCCTCAAGAGGCCGAGGCGGCGAAGTACGCCCGGGACCACATGCACAAGAGAGTGGTGGCCTACATCGCCGGATTGTCCGCTCCTAAAGGTCGAACCATGGGCCATGCCGGGGCCATCGTGACCGGTGTCGGCGAGTCGGCCGCTGAGAAGATTGAGATCATGAGAGAGGCTGGCGTGGGCATCATCGAGCGTCCGTCCGACTTTGGAGCAGTCATCGCGAAGATGCTGTAGGGCGGTCCGTGGTCCGCTCCGTCGTGCCTCTAACCTGACCTCATGCGGGAGATCCTGAGCGACCTGGCAAGGTGGCGAGGTGACGGCCGTCGCGTCGCTGTGGCCCGGGTGGTCGACCTTGAGGGATCGGGGCCGCGTCTGCCGGGGGCGGCCATGGCCGTTGCCGAGGACGGTGAGGTGGCTGGCTCGGTCTCCGGGGGTTGTGTCGAGGGTGCTGTGGTGTCTGAGGCGTTGGAGGTCCTGGCCACCGGAGATCGCCGCCTGGTGTCCTTCGGGTACAGCGACGACGAGGCGTTCGCCGTTGGCTTGACCTGTGGCGGGACCATCCACCTGTTCGTCGAACCGCTCGACTGGTAGGGGCCGAGTCGTGGTCGCTACGTCTCCGGGGGGATCGCTGTTTGACCGACTGGCCACCCTGTTAGAAGACGAGGTTCCGGTCGCCCTGGCCACCGTGATCGAGGGTCCCGGTATAGGCGAAAAGTTGCTGGTACACCGAACGGACGAGGCTGGCTCTTCCGTGCAAGGCACTTTGGGTGACGAGGGCCTGGACCGTGTGGTGGTCCGAGACGCCCTGGGCGAGTTGGCGGCCGGCCGCAGCGGGGTCCGCAACTACGGGGAGCATGGCGAGGCCCGGGAAGACGCTGTCCGGGTGTTCATCGAGTCGTTTGCCGCTCCACCCCAGATGCTGGTCTTTGGTGCCGTCGACTTCACTGGGGCGCTGGTCCGGGTGGCCAAGGTGCTTGGCTACCGGGTCACCGTGTGCGACGCCCGGGAGGTGTTCGCCACAAACCAGCGCTTCCCATTGGCTGACGACGTGGTGGTCGACTGGCCCCATCGCCTCCTGGACGAGATAGGGCCTGAACTTCGTCGTCGAGACGCTATTTGCGTTCTTACCCACGATCCCAAGTTCGACGTACCGGCCATCGTCTCGGCCCTACGTACCCGGGTGGGCTACATCGGCGTGATGGGGTCCCGGCGAACCCACACCGACCGGGTGGACCGCTTACGAGAAGCTGGGGTCTCCGACGTTGAGTTGGCTCGCCTGCGATCCCCAGTCGGGTTGGACATCGGCGCCCGGACCCCCGAGGAGACGGCCGTCTCCATTGTGTCGGAGATCATCGCCCTGAGAACTGGACGCTCGGCCCAGGCGCTGTCGGCCACCGACGGCCCTATCCACGACTGAGAAGGTTTCACCGGTGACCGTTGCTGCCGTGATCCTGGCCGCCGGGGGTGGTGCCAGGTGGAACGGCGCTGGGCACAAGTTGCTGGCCGAGGTAGCCGGCCGGCCGCTAGCCGCCCACGCCCTGGCTGCCGCCTCGGAGGCCGGGCTGGACGAGTTGGTGGTGGTCACCGGCAGTGTGGACCTGTCGACCGTCTTGCCCGTCGGGGCCACAGTTCTACACAACAACCGGTGGTTCGACGGACAGGCCACCTCGCTTCGGTTGGCCGTCGACTATGCGGAGCGAGTCGGGCACGAAGCCGTCGTGGTCGGCCTGGCTGACATGCCGGGAGTGCCCTCTGGGGCCTGGCGGGCTGTGGCCGACTGTCCGTCCCCGTTGGCGGTGGCCACCTTCGACGGTCTGCGGCGGCCGCCGACCAGAATTGCCCGCTTATTGTGGCCGGAGTTGCCAACGACCGGAGACGAGGGAGGGCGGGTGCTTCTATCCGAGCAGTCCTCGTATGTGGTGGAAGTAGCGTGTCCCGGCAATCCGGAGGACGTGGACACCGTGGAGGATCTCGACTCGTGGAACTGAACAACGACTTCGAGGTGGCAGCGCCGATCGATCGAGTGTGGGACGTGCTGACCGATGTGGAACGAATCGCCCCCTGCCTCCCCGGGGCTCAGTTGCAGGAGGTCGAGGGCGACGAGTTCCGGGGTGTGGTGAAGGTCAAGGTTGGCCCGATCACCGCCCAGTACAAGGGGGCAGCTTCCTTTGTGGAACGCGACGACGCCGGACACCGGGCCGTGCTGAGAGCTGAGGGCCGCGACACCCGAGGTGCCGGGAATGCGGCCGCGGACATCACAGCTCTGTTGGAAGCTGTCGACGGAGGGACCCGGGTCACGGTGACCACCGACCTGACGGTCACCGGCAAGGTGGCTCAGTTCGGACGGGGCGTGATGGCTGACGTGTCCAGGAAGTTGATGGGACAGTTCGCCGACAATCTGAGCGACCTGATTTCCACGGCCGACGGAGAGGCCGCCGCCGAAGCGGGTTCCACTCCGGAGGACGAGTCATCCTCCGAGACGGAGACGGTCCGGGTGGTCGACAGCCCGGAGGCTGAGGCCATCGACCTATTGGGTACGGCAGGGGCGCCGGTTCTCAAGCGGCTGGTATCCACGTTGGTTGTGTTGGCCGTGGTTGTCGTACTGGTCGTCTGGGTCCTGGGCTAGGACCAACGTCGATCGCCCCGGAGTCGAGGGCACCCTCATGGATCAGACGGTTTTCGACGGGCAAGCCCGTGATGATGACGTAGAAGTGGTTACCGCTCTCCTGGGCCGACGACCTGAGGGTCATTTCGAAGTGGTAGCACGAGACGGGGCCGGGGTGCCGGTAGTCATCCGCAACCACCCTCTGCTGGATGACGGTCGCCCCATGCCCACCCGGTTCTGGCTGGTTGGCGAAGATCTTCGGTCACGGGTCGGCACCCTGGAGTCCGGTGGTGGCGTCCGGGCCGCCGAGGAGGCCTGTGAGCCGGCCGAGTTGGCTGATGCCCACCGCCGGTACGCCGCGGAACGTGATGCGGCGATCCCAGGTGACCACGTTGGCCACCGACCGTCGGGAGGGGTGGGCGGAACCCGCCAGGGTGTGAAGTGTCTGCACGCCCACTACGCCTGGTTCCTGGTCGGCGGAGATGATCCGGTCGGTCGATGGGTGGATGCCCGGCTGGCCGCAACGGTTGGACCTCAAGGTGATCCAGGTGCTTGAGGTGGTGGCCGCTGTTGACTGCGGCACCAACTCCACCCGCCTGCTGATCGGCGACGGGGAGAGGACGTTGGATCGCCGTATGCGAATTACCCGGATGGGGGAGGGCGTGGACTCCACGGGGCGCTTGGACCCGGGGGCCGTTGAGCGGGTGCTGGTCGTCCTCCGGGAATACCGCGAGGCGCTTGACCACCACGGAGTGGTTCGGTGTCGGGTGACCGCCACCTCGGCGGCCCGCGACGCCGCCAACCGGGAAGATTTCTTCGATGCCGCTGAGGTGGCGTTGGGTCATCGACCAGAGTTGCTCTCGGGCCCCGAGGAGGGTCGTCTCTCGTTCGTCGGTGCCACCGCTGAGCTGGATCCGGCGGACGGACCCTTTCTGGTGGTTGACATCGGTGGTGGTTCGACGGAGTTCGTGGTCGGCACCATCGAGGCCGAAGCAGCCCGTTCGTGCGATATCGGCTGTGTCCGCCTCTCTGAGCAGTGGATCCATCACGACCCACCACTCCCCGAGGAGTTGGCGGTCTGCCTGTCCATCATCGAAGGTCACCTCGACGACGTGGTCCGGGAGGTTTCCGGCATGTCCGAGACCCGGACCCTGGTCGGTTTGGCCGGCACGGTCTCATGTGCGGCAGCCGTGGAATTGGGTCTGGCCACCTACGACCGGGACCGGATCCACCACTTCCGGCTGTCCAAGGAGGCCGCCGAGGACGTATTCCGTACGTTGGCTACCGAGGACCGTGCTGAGAGGTTGGCTAATCCGGGCATGGAGGAGGAGCGGGCTGACGTGATCGTGGGCGGTATGGCCATCTTGGTAAAGGTCATGCGCCAGTTGGGTTTCGATGAGTGCCTGGTCTCGGAGTCCGACATCCTGGACGGGCTGGTGGCCTCACAACAGTCCTGAGGGACATCTGAGAAAAGTTTCCCCACAGGACAGAACTTTCCCCCTAGTAGTGGTTTTTCCCGTAGGATGGCCTACGTGTCGCACGCAGACCGCATTCTCATGGGTCCCGGTCCGGGAAACCCTTACCCAGAGGTCATCGAGGCCTTTGGACGTCCGGTCCTCGGTCACCTGGACCCGGATTTCATTGCCCTTCTGGACGAGACCAATGACCGGCTTCGCCAGGTCTTTCGGACGGACAATCCACTGACCTTTCCGGTGTCGGCGACCGG
>JAZADL010000083.1:0-4752 GCA_036123635.1 Actinomycetota bacterium | reverse complement strand
GGGTCCAGGAAAGTGACGTGCTTGCCCGCCCTGATGCCGCCACGTTCGAACTGCTCCCGTGGGCTGACCCCGAGGAGCCGTCGGGCACCATCTTCTGCGACATCACGAACCTGGACGGCAGCCCGTTCGAGGGCGACCCCCGTCAGGTGCTGCGCCGAAACGTGGAGCGGGCCCGGGCCATTGGGTTCGACATGTTTTGCGCCCCGGAGGTGGAGTTTTTTTACTTCGCCGACGCCGACACTTCTACAGCGCCCGTACCGCTAGACCGTGCGTCGTACTTCGACCTTACGACGACCGACGTGGCCTCCGACCTGCGAAAGCAGACCCTCCACATGCTCGAGGCGCTTTCTATCCCTGTTGAGTACTCGTTCCACGAGGACAGCCCCAGCCAACACGAGATCGACCTCCAGTACACCGACGCGCTGTCCATGGCCGATTCGGTCATGACCCTCCGCCTGGCCGTGAAGAAGATCGCCATGGACCGTGGCGTGTACGCCACCTTCATGCCCAAGCCACTGAACGACGTCCAGGGGTCTGGGATGCACACCCACCTGTCGTTGTTCCGGGACGGACAGAACGCCTTCCATGACCCCGGCGACCCGGACGGTCTGTCCGAGGTGGCCCGGGCGTTCATCGCTGGTCTGTTACACCATGCCCGTGAGATCACCGCCGTAACCAACCAGTTGGTCAACTCCTACAAGCGAATTAACGAGGGCTACGAGGCCCCCCGGTACGTGTCGTGGGCCCGAAATAACCGCTCGGCCCTGGTGCGAGTACCCGTCCCCAAGCCGGGCAAGGTGGAATCCACCAGGATCGAGTACCGGGCCCTGGACCCGTCGTGTAACCCGTACCTGGCCTTCTCGGTGATGCTGGCCGCCGGCCTGCGTGGCGTGGAGGAGGGCCTGGAGCTCCCGCCGGAGGCCCGAGTAAACCTCTACGACCTAAGTCGCAGAGAGCAGCAGGACCTCGGCGTGGATGGCTTGCCGGCCAACCTCAGCGAAGCGCTCGATGAGATGGAGGCCTCGACTCTGGTGCGCGACGCCCTCGGTGACCACATCTTCGAGTGGTTCCTGCGCAACAAGCGAGCCGAGTGGAGCGAGTACCAGCGCCAGGTCACGCCGTTCGAGCTGGAGACCTACCTCCCCAACTGGTAGGGCCCTCCCGAGCCGGCCGGGGTCCACGACGCGTGTCGATCGCGATGGCCAGACAAAGCAAATCTCGATCCCGCCGGGCAGAATGAGAGCTAGGAAGCCCCACCCTGCCATGGACACGCTGCTCGTCTTTCCCGACCCACCACCCCCGGAACTGGCCCAGTGCCTGGACCTGGGCGGCTGGGTGTGGAAGTCGGTGTCGAGCGCTGAAGCCGCCATGTCCGAGGAACCCGTCGGGGGGTGGGCCGGTGCCATCGTGGTAGCCGATGCTGATCCCGAGGGGGCCTTTGCCCTCTGCCGGCGCCTCCGCAAGGTGGAAATGCCGCTCTCCCCGCTGTTCCTGCTGGTCGGCGGTGGCCAGTTGGTAGACCTGGAACTGCGCGAGGACCTGTTCGACGACTTCTGCCTGACGCCGTTTCGGCCCACCGAGTTCCAGGCCCGTCTCGAACACCTCTGCTTCCGGACGGGACGGGAAGTCCGACCCGAGCTGGTCGAATACGGACCCCTGGCTCTGAACCTGGAGACCTATCAGGCGGCCATCGACGGGGCGCCCCTCGACCTCACCTACATGGAGTACGAGTTACTGAAGTTCCTGGCGTCGCACCCGGGCAAGGTGTTCACCCGGGAGACCCTGCTGAGCCGGGTGTGGGGCTACGACTACTACGGCGGCGCCCGTACGGTGGACGTCCACGTGCGGCGTCTCCGGGCCAAGTTGGGTGAGGAACACGCCGGGCTGATCCACACCGTCCGGTCGGTGGGCTACCGGTTCGGCCAGTCCCGCTGGAATGCCTAGACCAGACGGCGCGACCGACCCGGGGCAGTCAGCCTGTGTAGGGGTTGGTCTCGCTGACCTCGAGGAGTTCGGATCCCGCATGCGCGGCGTCCACGTCCCGCTTGAGAAGGCCGCCCAGCAGGGAGGCAGCTACCGCCCCGCTGACCAGGATGCCTACCGGCATCACCACGACAAGCAGGATGACCATGAGGACCGCGCCGAGCATGCGCGCAGTCTGCCATCTCGGGCCTAGCCGGCGCACTCCCGTGCCGGCCACTGAGTCAGCCGACGTGGACGACGGCTTCCACCTCGAAGACGGCGCCAAGGGGAAGCGCTGCTACGGCCACGCACGACCGGGCCGGGCGGCTGTCGCCGAAGGCCTCGCAATAGATCTCGTTCATCGCCGCGAAGTTGCCCATGTCGGTCAGGAACACCGTGGTCTTGACCACCTGGTCCAGAGTGGCTCCGTTGGCCTCCACCTGGGTCCTCAGGTTGGCCAACGCCTGGGTGGCCTGGGCTTGGAGACCGCCCTCAGCGAGGCTGCCGGTGACGGGACCGTCGACGGTGCTGCCATCGACGATGCCGATCTGGCCGCTGACGAACAGCAGGTCGCCGGCGCGGACGACCGGGGTGTAGGGACCGACGGTCTTGCTCATTGATGGTCTCCGTTTCTGGGGAAGGGCGGCGAGCCTGCCACATCCCGACTGAGCGGGCTATCCGGTGGGTAGTTCAGGGGGGCACCCGCGATGGCGCCATGTGGCGGCAGCCACCGCGGCGAACACGGCGTCCGATCCGTTCACCGGTGGACCGTCGTCAGCCAACACCTCGACGGTAATCATCGGAGTCTCGGTGGCCCGGACGATGCCGAAGGATCGCACAGTCAGGTCGTGGACTACGCCGTCGTCGTCAACCGACAGGCCCTCTGAGGTAATCCAACTCCACGCCATGTGGGCCGCACCGATGCAGTACGACCGCAGCACTACCTCGTCCAGCGGTTCACCGCAACGGACAGTCACTCGGATGGCATCGTGGTCGACGACGGCCGTCGCTTCGGCACCGTCGGGGGACACCACGGGCTGGCCAGGCGCCATAGCCCCGGCACCGGTGAGCAACACCACGGCCTCGGCCCACCCGGCGGCTCGGAGAGTGGCCGACGTGGGCGGGCCGAGCACGTCAACCTCTTCGACCTCCAGGTGTGGGGCAACGACGGCGACCGCCTCGGCGATTCCGGGGGTGCGGACCACCCGGAGTCGGCCCGTTCCATCGGCCCGAGCACCGCCGGCCACTGGTGGACGCTTGGCGCCAGTCCGCACGGAATCCTCCCGAGACACCAGGACCACCACCGGACACCCGTGCTCATCAGCCAAGGAGCGGGCCGCCGCGGGCGCCTCCGAATCGAGCTTGGCTCCGAAGGCGCCGCCGTTGGCCAACGGGCTGGCGGGTTCGCCTCCGGGTAGGCACCACGAGGCGTCGGTCTCCAGGTAGGCCGGCTCGACCCAGGAGGTGCGGATCTCTGCGTCCCAGTTGCCCTCCGGGACGTCCAGTGGCTGGCTCGCCGCGGCCGGGGTACGCCGGCCCGGGACCTTTCCGGCCACCTGCCGGGCCGCGGCCGGAGTGTCGCCCATCGCCCATCCACCACGACCGTCCGGCACCGCCACCAGTGACCCCTCGGGAACCGTGTCAGCAGCAAAGCCGCCCCGACCTAGGACCACCTCGGGACCCACGGCCTGGGAGGTCCGACCCTCAAGGGTGGCCCGACGGGTAGCCGGACCACGGTCGGGACCGACCGGAGGCGCCGAACCGTAGGACTCCCACGCTTCGAGGACCGTCTGCCAGCCGGTGCACCGGCAGAGGTGGGCGTGCAGAGCCCGGGCCGCCCGGGCCCGGTCGGGGATCGCGGTGTCGTCCGCCCCGGCCCGCAGCCCGGCGAAGCGGACCACGATGCCCGGGGTGCAGAACCCGCACTGGCTCCCTCCGGTGGCACAGAACGCCTCGGCCCACGCCGTGCGGACCTCGGGATCCAGACCGTCGAGGGTGGTGACCGTCCGTCCGTTGACCCGGCGGGCCGGGGTTACGCACGAGACTCGGGCCTGGCCGTCGACCAGCACCGTGCAGCAGCCGCATTGGCCTTGAGGGCTACACCCGTCCTTGACCGACCGGATGCCGATCCGGTCCCGGAGGACGTCGAGCAGCGTTCCACCGTCGTCGGGAACCTCGACGCCGACACCGTCGACGATGAAGTGCACCACGTCGGGCGTCTCGGGAGTCTCCATCCCCGCAGTGTGCCCCGTGGGCCGTCACCGAACTGACCCCAGTGCGCCTCCCGGCCGAGTCGGGCCGGTCGCTAGCCTCCGCTACCGTGCCTCCCGCTCTTCACCCCGGTTCACCGGTCAGCCGACGGCGGGTCCTGGCTGGGATCGGTGCTGGCCTCGCCCTGGCGGCCTGTGGTGGCCCGGGTGGTACGTCGGCTCCTGCTCCTACGACCAGCGTCGGGGGTTTCTCGCTGGGGGCCCGGTTCGCCGACGGCTATGCGGCTCCCAGCGTGCTGGCCGCCGGCTTACCGCAGCGGGCGCCCTACGTGCTCTTGGATGCCGATGGCTGGCCTGTCCCCGACGGTGGGCCGGACGTCCTGGAGTTGGTTGTCCGGCGCGCCGGACTGGACGGTGCCGTGGTGGCCACCGCCCGCGTGGCCAAGCATGGGCACGTGGACGACCACGGACACCACCACGCCACCGCCTACTACCCCCTGGTCTTCACCCCACCGGAGCCCGGCAACTATCGCGTCGACGGCGTCGGCCTGAAGGCCGGGCACGACCTCCGGGTGGTCGA
>JAZADL010000082.1:0-16787 GCA_036123635.1 Actinomycetota bacterium | reverse complement strand
CCGTTCGACCTCGTAGTGGCCGGCATCAACCCCGGCATGAACGTCGGCCGCTCTGTGTACCACTCGGGGACGGTTGGGGCGGCCCTCACTGCCCGGAATGGCGGCACTACCGGAATCGCTGTCAGCCAGGCCGTAACCGGTTGGGGTATCGAGGGCCAAGGCGCCGATGAAGTGCTGGTCAACCAGTGGTGGTCGACGGCGGCCACTGTGGCCCGGGCAGTGGTCGAAGGCGTGGCAGCTGACCTACCGACAAAGCCTTCGGTCCTGAACGTGAACGTCCCCAACGTGGCGTTGCAGGACGTCCGGGGTTGGTGCCACACGGTGACAGGGTCAGCTCCTCCCCGGAGCCTGACCACGGCCGACCTGGTACCCAAGGAGGGCCATGCCGGCACCTATCGGGTGCAGATGAGTTGGGGGGAGCCAGGCGTGCTCGCCGAGGGCACCGACGGGGGAGCCGTCATGGCCGGCAAAGTGAGCCTCACCTGGCTGAACCGCCTGCACGACGAGACGCCTCCTGCCGATGACTGGGCGGCCGAAGCCCTAGCCAACCTCTTTAGTTGATGTCAGCCATGCACGTCTCCAACGCCATCTGGTACGTGGCCTACGGGTCCAACCTGCTGGAGGCCCGGTTCCTCGCCTACCTCGCGGGATGTGGCGACGGTCCCGTCTGGGGTGCCCACCGGGGGGCCAGGGACCCCTCGCCCCCGTCCGGTGACCGACAGGTCGTCGTTCCTCACCACGTGTTCTTCGGTGGTCATTCCCGAAGATGGCAGGGTGGATGCTGTCTCTGCCGGGCCGAGCCACCAGAACCTGGACGCCTCCCCGTGGTCGGCCGAGCTTGGCGCATTACCTGGGATCAGATGGCCGACATAGTCGCCCAGGAGAACAACTGTCCAACGGACCAGGCCTCGATGCCCGATGCCCCTCCGCCACCGGGCACCGCAGTTCGGGTGCTGGACGGCGTAATCGACCTGGTGGTCGGGATGCCAGAGGTCGACGGTGAGCCAGCCTGCACACTGGCCTCCAGCGACCCGCCGGGGATCGGGCCACCCAGCCTCTCGTATCGGGACGTCCTGGCTGCCGGTATGGCCGAGATGGGCCTGGATCCTGCCCAAGTCGACCGGCAACTGGCGGACCTGGACCGGGCCCGCTGACCGACCGGGTACCCACCGGGTCAGACCTCAGATGGTGATGAGTCCCCCGTTGGGCGAGATCCACTGTCCGGTGGTGAACGAGCTCTCGTCGGATGCGAGGTGGAGGGCGGTAGCCGCGATCTCCTCAGCGGTGCCCTTCCGCCGTAGTGGGGTCATTCCGATCATGGGGGCTAACAGCGCTTCGTCGACCCTGGCCGTCATCGGCGTGTCGATCACCCCGGGGGCAATGGCGTTGATGCGAATTCCCATGACACCCAACTCACGAGCCGCCGCCCGGGTGAAGGCCAGGACGGCGCCCTTGGCCGCCGCGTAGTGGATCGGTCCCCATCCGGCCAGGCCGGCGATGCTGGAGAGGTTCACGACTGAGCCTCCTTCCCCCATCAGCTTCACCGCCTCTCGGGTACACAGAAAGGCGCCGCCAACGTGAATGGCCAGCATCTTCGTAAACGCCGTGTGATCCATCAGTGAAATTTGGGAACCCTCACCGGCCATCATCTCGTCGAAGCCGTCACCGGGGAGGCGGTCCACCCCAGCATTGTTGACCTGGATGTCAAGGTGCTCGTACTCGGCGTAGATCTGGCCGAAGACCATGCCCATGTCCTCCTCATTGGACACGTCGCCGCCGAAGGCATGATGGCCAGCACCGTCCAGCAAGCGCACCGTCTCGTCGGCCGCTTCCCTACTCAGGTCCTGAGCGGCCACTGTGGCCCCCTCCTCGGCAAACCGTAAGGCCATGGCTTGTCCCAGCCCAGAGCCCGCACCGGTGATGCAGGCAATCTTTCCCTCCAGACGTCCAGCCATGGGTGCTCCTCGGGTTTGATCCGACGTCAGCCGGGATGGCAGGCGCAGGCTGCGCCGCAACCGCCGGTTGTAACTGGTGTTTTTGGACGGGCGGCCTCCGTCCCCCCAACCGCCGCAAATACCGACAGCAAGCGGCGCGCACCCTCGTGGCCGTTCGGGCAGGTTGCCGCCTCCGATGACCGAGCCATGGGCCGGCGCACCTCGAAGACGGCATCACACATCCCGCAGCGATAGTCATAAGTCGGCATAGTGGCGAGTGTAGAACCGGACCTTCGGTGGGGCACACTGTGGTCGTGAATGTGGTCGTGATCTACCAAAGTCGCACCGGCAATACTCGACGGGCCGCCGAGTTGATCGGCGGTACCGTGCAGGCCGCCGGAGCCACCGTGGCCGTCCGCCCAATCACCAACCTTGACTACAAAGAACTGGCCGAGGCGGACCTGGTGTTTGTGGGCACCTGGGTCGACGGCCTGATCCTGTTTGGCCACCGTCCGGGCGACGCGGCCAAGGTGAACCAGATCCCCAAACTCTGGGACAAGCGGGTGGCCGCCTTCATGACCCATGCCGTGAACCCAGGCCGTGCTGCAGACATGCTGGCTGGGATGTTGGCCAACTACGGAGCTGAGGTGGTGGCCGCCCGGTCGCTGAGCCGGTGGCGCCTGGCCGATGAGGCTCCGACCTTCGCCGCCGAGGTGCTAGCTACCGTCAACTGACCTATCCGATGGGGTGTCGGCCGCATACCGCTGGCCGCTCCGACAAGATCCTGACCGCTTCCGGCTGACCTCCCTGATCAGCGTCGACGCGGTGGCCTGACCGACTGGATGCCATCGGCGGTGAATACAGCCAATCCAGTCCATACAAGGACAAAGCCAACCAGGCGCCCCGAACCAAATGGCTCACCGAAGGCCACCACACCCAACAGGAAGTTGATGGAGGGCGAGAGGTACTGGAGCACCCCGACTACCGACAGTGGTGCCCGTCGAACCCCACCAGCGAAGAACAGTAGTGGGGCGGCGGTGAACACTCCGCTGGCCAGCAAGACCACCACCTCGGTCAACGTTCCCGAGAACAGGACGTCGTGCCCGCTGGACGTCCGATAGGCGAGGTAGCCCAGGGTGACGGGCAGCATCACGGTTAGTTCAATGGCCAGCATGTCAATCGGTGGCCGGTCGACCTTCTTCTTGATGAGCCCGTAGATGCCAAAGGTGCCGGCCAGGAAGAGCGAAACCCAAGGCAAGCGCCCTACGTCGACTGTGAGCCACACCACGCTCGCCGCGCCGAGGGCCACGGCCAGCCACTGGGCCCGGCGTAGCCGCTCCCCGACCACTAGAACGCCCAGCAGGACGCTCACCAGCGGGGTAATGAAGTACCCGAGACTGCCCTCCAACACCATGTCGTTGTTGACTGCCCAGATCCAGGCCAGCCAGTTGGAGCCGATTAGGACCCCGGCCAAGACCTCCAGACCCAGGATGGACGGCATCCGAGCGGCCTCCCGGACATCGGTCCACGACCGTCGAACCAGGTGCACTACCAGAAGGACTATGAACGTCCAGAAAGCTCGGTGGGCCAGAACGTCCAGCGCCGGAACGTCGACTACGCCACGCCAGAAGGCTGGGGAAACCCCCCACATCACCTGGGCACAGAGGATGTAGAGAAGGCCCCGTCGCATCTCCGAAGTCTCGCCGCCCGAACCGAACACCTCCACCGCGTTTCGCTACGTTTCGGATGATGCGGATTGGCCTCCTGCGCTGTGACGAAATCTTTGAGGACCTCCGCCCCCGCTACGAGGGCTACCACCGCCTGTTCACCGACCTGTTCGGAGCGGTGCGACCCGACGTGTCCTTCGTGGACTACCCGGTTGTGGACGGCACCCTTCCCGGATCGGCCGACGAGCAGGACGCTTGGCTGATCACTGGGTCGGTCCGCGGGGTGTATGAGGACGAGTCCTGGATCCATGACCTCCTGGACTTGGTTCGTGATCTAGATGCTGCCCGGGCCCCCACAGTCGGGGTGTGCTTCGGCCACCAAGCAATCGCCCAGGCCCTCGGTGGTCGCGTTGAACGGGTGGAGACGTGGGGTCTGGGTAACCGGCCGATCAACCTGAAGGCCCGCGAAGGCTGGATGGAGCCGGATACCGACCCGGTGGGTGTCTTCTACTGTCACCGCGACCAGGTCCTGGACCTTCCCGATGAGGCCCGGCTGATCGCCTCCTCAGATCACTGCCCCGCGGCTGTGCTGGCCGTCGGCGACCACCTGCTGGGCGTCCAGGCCCACCCTGAGTTCAATGCCCACTACGCCGACATCCTCTACCGAGGCCGGTACACGAGTTCGAGCCCACCTGGGGTGCTGGACGATGCCCTGGCCACGCTGGACGCCCCACTCCACCGGGTCGAGGTGGCGTCGTGGATGCTCCGCTTTCTCCGGGGCGAGTACGGGATCTGACCGGTCAGCCGACCGTGAGGGCGGGGGGCTTTTCCACGGGACGGGTCACCACTATGGCCAGAGCGGCAATAACTAGGGCCATGCCGAGGGCTTGTACGCCACTGATTTTCTCTCCGACCAGCCACCAGGCGTACAAGGGTGCCACGGCGGTGAATAGGAGGCTGACCAGGCTCATTACGATGATCGGTACGTAGCCAAGGGCGTAATTGGTGAGCAGGTGGCCGGTCCCTGGGAGAACGGCCATGAGGGCAATCCAGGTCCATTGGTCGACCGGTGGCGGGGCCAGGCTCTGGCCCATGGCCGGCGCGAAGGGCAGCACGGTGAGGGTGGCCACCACCGTGAGGCCCACCTGGTACGTGGCTGAGTCCAGGTTGACCCGGCTCTGCTTAGACACCACGTAGTAGGCGGCAAAGAGGAGCATCGTGCCCACGGCAAGCAGATCTCCCGTGCGGGTGGCGACCCCGGTCGCGTCGGCTCCCGTCATGGCCACCACTACCCCGCCCATAGCTACCGCCGACCACAAGTAAATCGACGGACGGGGGCGCTCGCCGAACAGTGGGCCGGCAATCCCGATAAGCACCACCGGTTGGAGCGACGAGATCACCACGGCGTTCGCCGCGCTGGTCCGGCGCATAGTGAGGATGAAGAAAACGAGGTTCACCCCGAATAGGACACCCCCGGGAATACACCGTCGGAGATCTTCCCAGGGCAGCCGGCGTCCGGTCGCCACGAGAAGCAGGGAGTAAAACACCACGGCAACCAGAAGCCTCCAGAAGATAAAGGTGATCTCGGCCACGTCAGCCAACTTGACGATGCTCGGGCCAAAAGACATGAGGAAGACGGCCCCGACAGCCGCTACCCGACCGATGACCGCCTGGCGTTCCATCGGCGGACCCTTTCACGGGGTTCCTGACCCCCGGCCATCGGAGGCCTTCGGTTCCAGGGATCAGGCAGTGCAGGCCTCGTCCTGCACTGCCTGGAGAGCAACTGCCAGGCTGTCAGTCCAATTCCTCAACGCACTCCGGGCCGCCTTCGGGTCCGGTGGTTGGATCGGGGTGCCGACCACTATGCGGACCCGGGTGCGTCGGGGAAAACGGGCTCCGGTCGGCATGGCCTCGCCGGTGCCCGAGATGCCCACTGGCACCACCTCCGAACCGGTTCTGGCAGCCAGCCAAGCCGTCCCGTCAAAGAGTTCGGCCACCTGCTCACCCTCGTGTCGGGTGCCCTCCGGGAAAACCAGCAGCACGTTCTGGTCGACCAGCAGTTCTTGGGCGATTCGTAGGGACTCCCGATCGGCGGTCTCTCGACGGACCGGGAAGGCCCCCAACGAGGCCAACACCCAGGCCAGCGGCGGGACTGTAAACAGGCTCTCCTTGGCTAACGCCCGGATCCGACGACGAGAAAGGGGCGAGAGCATGATCGAGTCCAAGTTGGACCGGTGGACGGGGGCCAGGATGACTGGTCCCTCGGGTGAAATATTCTCCCGGCCAGTAGTCCGGGTCCGCAGGTAGGGCCAAAGCGCGAATCGCACCAGTGTCCGGACCGTCCCGTAGACCAGCCCAGCTGTCCACGCTGCGTTAGTCCGACGGGCGCGCTCCTGCCGATCAGAGGACATGTAGAGCGGCTGACGCCGGTTGGGACCGTTGCCGGATCAGCGTCGAGCGATCCGCGCGCTAAGAACATCACGCAGGCTCGCCATGCCGACCAAGTCCCCGTCGACCAGCACCGGCAGGTGTCGGTAGCCGCGACTCAGCATCAAACCGGCCGCCTCTTCTGTATCCAGGTCGGGTTCGCAGGTGTCCGGATCTGGTGTCATCCATCGTTCCACCGGGACAGATCGCAGGTCTTCCTCGGAAGCGGCAGCCCGAAGCACATCGCGTTCGGTGAGGATGCCCAACAGCATGCGACCGTGGACCACGATCACTGACCCGAAACCGCCCTGCACCATCACCTGGGCGGCGTCGCTGACTGTTGAGTCTGACGAAAGGGTCACCACGTCCTTGGTCATGACGTCACCGATGGTGGCCATCAGCCGCTACCTCCAACCTCGTCGACCTCCCGGTCCTGTCGCTCGCTGGCCGGCTCCTCAAGGTCCAGGTTGAGGGTCCTCCAGAGGTTCCCGGCCCAGACGCTGGTGTGGGGCCATTCTCGCCAGAAAGCCTGCAACACGACCGGGTCCAGGCGTTCGGCGGCCTCAGCTGGTGAGCAAGCCCGGGACAGGGCGTCCAGCGCGTCGACCACACCGAGGAGTTGCTCGGACTCGTTGTCGGACATGGTGGACCTCCGTTGCGGGTCTCGATTGTCCCCCGAATCGGGCGATTCGGCAAACGCTTAGCCGTCTGTCTCGCCCTCCTCGTCTAGGAGGGTGAGGATTCCGCGCCGGCCGGTTACTAGGCCGTCTAGGCATAGCACCAGGCCGGCCGATAGGACCACCCACCGTAGGCCGACCAGGTCACCGAGGATTCCGAAGGCCAGGCCACCGATCGGGATCCCACTGAGGATGGCCACAAGGAACACCGACATCACCCGTCCCCGGAATTCCTCGTCGACTCGCATCTGCAGAGCTGTGCTGAGGGTGGTGCCGTGGAGCATGTGGGCGGCACCTGTGAGGAGATAGCCGAGCATCCCCAGACCTAGCCAAGACGACGAGGCCACGATGAGTAGACCGGTCCCGTAGAGCAGGATGGCCTGCCGTTCCAGGACGGCCCGGGACATTCGCCCGCCTCGGCCGCTGATGAAGGCACTGGCCAAGAGGGACCCCACACCGAGGCTGGTGGAAAGGACCCCTAGTCCACCTCCACCCCTGCCGAACAGGTCGTCGGCGACACCAGCGGCCAGTGAGAAAGCGAACACGGCGCCGAGGCCCGCCACGGTGAATGCCAGGCGAAAGGCGAGGCGCATCTCCGGCCGGGTTCGAACGTAGGCCAAGCCTTCGCGGAACTGGTCTCCGATGGAGCCGGTGCTGCGAGAGGGAACCCATGACGTCCGCACCGTGGTGAGGATGGTCAGGCTCGCCACGTAGAGGCCTAGCGACACAGCGAAGGCGAGGCCCGGACCGTGGAAGGCGAGGGTCACGGCGGCAATGGCTGGGCCCACGGACCGGCCGACGGTGAAGGTGATCGACACCAGCCGGACCGCGGCGATTAGAGATTCGCGGGGAACGAGCACGGCGGCCATGGACTGGATGGGCGCCCACTGGAAGGACGCTGCCGTGCCTCCGACGAAGTTCAACGCCAGGATCCGCCAAGGAGTCAGGTCGCCGGAGGCGTACAGGATGACGAAGGCGGCCATGGTCACTGTCTGGAGGGATAGGCCGAGGAGGAGAAGCCGGCGACGGTCCATCCGGTCGGCCAGTGTCCCCGATAGGGGCGTTCCCACGACGGCCGGAATGAGAGCCACGAAGGAGGCCGCCCCGACCCACGTGTTGGAGTCGGTGAGCTCGTTGACCAGGAATGGGGTGGCCAGGCCTCCGAGGAACTGGGCGATCCCGCACAGCGTCTGGGCGGCGGCGAACCGGGCGAAGGCCGGGTGGCGAAGGGAGCCGAAGGGGCTTGAGCGCCCGGGGCCGGTGGGATCGACCTCGCGGTTCACCGAGTCAGGAATAACTGGAACTCGACCGTGCCGTGGTCCTCTACCGAGACCACGATGGACGCGCTGGGAGCCTCTATTCCATGGTCGATAAACGCAATCGGGAAGGAGCCGACCACGGTCACCACGTCGCCCACCCGTAGGGCTGAGACCGCCACCTCCATCTGGGCAGTTAGGCCATTGACGGTCAGCGTGCCGGCTGGCGTCAACTCGGCCGAGGCGCCGTCTCCGTGGATGTCTCCGAGGGCAACGGGGCCGTCCAGGGTAAACGTGGCTCGCGGGTGCTCGTTGGTGTTCAACGCCGTCTGGACCTTGCCGTCTCGGAACGACTTATCAGATCGCAATCCCCGGAGGTCGGCGACAATTTCGGTAGTCACCAGGGCGTCGTCGGAGAGTTCGATGGTGCCGGTCACGAGTGGCGTTCGGCCCACCGCTGTTGTCGCGCCGATGCCGTTGCCCAGCACCTCATTGACCCGGTAGCCGACATAGTTCGAGGTGAAGTCGTTGAATGATCCGATTGTCGAGTCGACCGTCCAGATGCCGGCCGGACCGGGCGCAACTGTCGTGGTAGGTGCAACTGTCGTGGTGGGCGCAACTGTCGTGGTAGGTGCAACTGTCGTGGTGGGCGCAACTGTCGTAGTGGGTACAACTGTCGTGGTGGGCGCAACTGTCGTGGTGGCCTGGGCGGCGGCGGCCGTTTCGGCCGCAGTGGCTAGGTCCGGAGCTGGCGGGGCGTCGGACCGCAGGACAAACCACCAGCCGGCCACGGCGACCACAACGATGCCGAGGACGACCCACGACCATCTCCGCCGATCCATGGTTCGACCTTACGCCCCGACCTCCGATCGGAACTGTTCGGAACGCGAGCCGTAGGTTCGCGCCATGCGGTTCGGCGTGTTTTACGAACACCAGATGGCTAGACCGTGGGCTGACGGAGACGAGCATCAGCTCTTCACCGATGCCCTGGAGCAGGTGGAGCTGGCCGACCGCCTGGGCTTCGATTACGTCTGGGAGGTGGAACACCACTTCTTAGAGGAATACAGCCACAGCTCAGCTCCCGAGGTTTTCCTGGCCGCGGCCAGCCAGCGCACGTCCCGGATCCGGCTGGGACACGGCATCACGCTGCTCCCAGCGGCCTACAACCACACGGCACGAGTGGTGGAGCGGATCAACACCCTGGACCTGGTATCCGGGGGACGGGTGGAGTTCGGGACCGGGGAGTCGTCGTCCAACGCCGAGCTAGACGGCTTTGGCATTGACCGGACCACCAAGCGGGACCAGTGGCTGGACCACATCGAGGCGGCGACGCGGATGATGGTGGAGGAACCATTCGCCGGCTGGGAGGGGCCGTGGCTGTCTATGCCGCCCCGAAACGTGGTCCCCAAGCCTCTCCAACGCCCTCACCCCCCACTATGGGTGGCGTGCAGCCAGCGGGAGACCATCCACCTAGCCGCCCAAAAGGGCATAGGCGCCCTGACCTTTGCCTTCGTCGAGCCCGGCGAGGCCGAACAGTGGATGGCCGAGTACCACGAGATCATCGCCTCGGAGGCCTGCGTTCCAGCGGGATTCGCCGTCAACCCGAACGTGGCGTGCGTACTGCCTTTCATGTGCCACGAGGACGAGGAAACGGCGCTGGAACGTGGCATCGACGGGGCCCACTTTTTCGGATACTCACTGGCCCATTACTACGGGTTCGGCCAGCACCGTCCCGGCGCCACCGACATCCACGAAGAGTTCACCCATAACCGCAGCCTGTACGGCTTCGACCGGGACACGGCCAGCCAACTGGGCGGCAACCTCCGTGCCCAAATGCAGGGCAACGGAATACTGGCCCTCCGGGGCGCCATCGGCACCCCCGATCAAGTCCGAGACCTCCTGCGGGAGTACGAGGCAGCCGGCGTAGACCAGGTGATCTTCGTCAGCCAGGCCGGACGGAACCGCCACGAGCACATCTGCGAGTCGATGGAACTCTTCGCCCGCGAGGTAATGGGCGAGTTCGCCGAACGAGACCCGGCCCACGTGGCGGCCCGCGACGAACGGCTCGCCGATGCTGTAGCCGCCGCTCTAGCCCGCCGAGAGGGCCCGCGTGCCGTTGATCCCGACTACCTGATCCCCCGGCCCGGCGGAGAGGCATAAGGATCCGCCGGCACCCTCTTCTGTGCCTTGCATCCCGACATGACGGCCACTGTCGTCGTGGGTTGAACCCGGCGGCTCAGCCGACCCGGCCGGTCAGGAACCAGGCCCGGCGGCCGCCGAGTTCCAGGTGGAGCGCCTCGGTGAGGCCGGGCCGCACCTGGCGGGCCAGGCCCCGATCGGTCACCAGCACGCCCAGGGACCAGCCCGCGAACCGTTCGGCCGCCACCCGACCGAGCGTGGCGTAGAGGTTCCGGAGGTCGCCGCCGGACACCCGACCACCCCAGGGCGGGTTGGTGGCTATCAGGCCGTTCACCCCCTCGGCCCCGACGGGAGGGGCCAGGTCGGCTATGGGGGCCCGCCGCCACTCGATGAGGTCCTCCACCCCGGCCCGTCGGGCGTTGGAACGTGCCGACTCGATGGCACCCGCATCTCGATCGGCGGCCACGATGGGCGACACCCCGCCGGCCTCGGCAGCCCGCCGGTCGGCATCGGCGGTGACGCTGGCCCATGTCCCAGGCTCGAACCCCGGCCACGACCGGAAAGCCAAATCCCGCTGACCGGCAGGGGCGGCTCCGGTGGCCCGCAACGCCGCCTCGATGGCGATAGTCCCCGACCCGCAAAGCGGGTCAACGAGGGGCGTGGTGGGATCCCACCGGGCGGCGGTTAGCAGCGCGGCGGCCACCGACTCCCGGAGCGGAGCCCGGGCTGTGGCCTGCCGCCATCCCCGCTCGTGCAGGGGCGCCCCCGAGGAGTCCACGCTGACCGTGAACCGGTCGTCTACGGCCCGCACGACCACCAGCTGTTCCCGTCCCTCTTCGGACCCCGGGCCCAGCACCGCGGTGAAGCGCTCGGCCACCGCACCGTCGTGCCAGAGCTTCGAGTGGCGGGTGGTCACCCGGACCCGTGTCCGATCCTCTGGCCCGATCCACGGGCCCCAGTCCACCTCTCCGATCCGGCGCTCCAGGTCGGCGAAGGACCGTACGGTGAACCGGGCCACCCGGACCAGCACGCGGGTCGCCGACCGCAGGAACAGGTTGGCGGCGTACAGCTGGCGGGTCGTCAGGTCCGCTAAGACCGAGCCTTTGCCCGTCTGCCGTGCCCGGACCCCCAGGTCGTCCAGCTCGGCGGCCACCACGTCCTCCAGACCCGGCGGGCAGACCACCAGGCAGGACAGCGTCGGGCGACGTTCGCCGGAGCCCACCTCGCGCCTCCCCTCGGTGGCCTAGAAGCCGATCGGGGCGGTGGACACCTCGCGGATCCCCTCCGGGTCACCGTCGAGGTCCACCACGGCCTCGTCGCGCCGTCCGAAGAAGTACAACGCCAGCTCGCCGGGCTCGCCAGTCACCGTGACCGGTCGGCTCCCCGACCGCACGTGGACGGCCGACCGGCCCGGTCGGGCGATCGACAGGTCCACGTCGTCCACTCTTCGGGCCTGCAACCTGGTCCGGGACCGCTGGAGCGGCCACAGGGCGTCCTGGAGGGCCGCGTCCTCCCGGGGCGACCACCCATCGACAGCCCGCCGGACGTCCTCCACGTGGACGAAGAACTCCACCAGGTTCATCGGCCCGTCGACCGGTCGGATCAGGGCCGGTGGTCCCGACCGGATCCGGGAGACGAGGCGCTCGAAGGGGACCCGGTCGGCTACCCGGTTGGTGGTCCGCGCCGTGTGGCGGGCGAACGGTCCGGGCAGCACCAGGCCCAGGCCTACGTCGAGCCGGCGCTCCCGGAGGCACAGGTGGGCGGCCAGGTGTGCCGTGGTCCATCCCTCGCACAGGGTCGGCGCGTCGGGACCCGCCTCCAACATCAGGTCGCATAGGAGGCCTCGTTCGGCCTGGGCATGTTCGGCACTCACGGTGGTGGTACTGAGGAGTCGGGTATCCATGAACCATGGAATCCGTCCGGAACCCTGCGGGGGAGGTGTACCCGGGCCACCGGCGGACTGGCCAGATCACCTCCGTCGAGGACCACCAGTTCTGCGGGGCCACCGGCCCGGTCGTTGACGCACACCAGCACCCAGACGTCGTCCTCCGTGGTCGAGCGATACTTGGGGATGACCACTGGTTCGGCTCCGTAACGTCCCTTGCCGTGGTCGTGAATGACCGAGGTACCGGTCTCCACATCGATCCGGGTGGTCGGCCCCAGCGTCAGGCCGTCCGCTGTGTACGCATACCGGTAGGGCCTAGTGGCGACCCGTGGGTCGTGGGCCGGGAACTCGTGGTGGCCGTCAGCGAGAGGCTTCTCGGTTACCCGCCGGGTCGCCGAATCCACTGTCCACCGAGCCAGTGTCGGGGCGCTGTCACCTACCGGGCCTCGTCGGTCCTGATCAAACATCGAGTCGTACCGGCACACGTCGACCACCACGCCACCATCTCCGGTGTCGTAAGCGTTGACAGGGTGGAATACATAAGCCTGTGGGGCTTCGCACCACACCACGTCGTCCGCCGTACCAGCACGAGGGAGGACGCCGACCCGAGCCGGATGATTTGGGTTCCAGGAGAACGGGAAGGGTGAACCACCGACGGCCATTTCAAGGTCGAGGCACACCGGAAGGTCGTAGATCAGGACGTTTGTCTCGGTCAGCGACATGTCGTGGACCATGGGCATTCCGTCGACGGGAACGTCGGTCACCGAGGACACCGTTCCTTCCGGACCGACGACCACATGCTGTACCCGGTCTGGAAGGTCGGGGTACGCGTAGCAGACGCCATGTAGCTCGCCGGTCGTCGGGTCGAACTTCGGGTGGGCGGTGAAGCCGGCCGGGAGTGTGCCTTCGAAATCGTCGTAGTCGATGGTGTCCAGTTCATAAGTCAGGGTCATCGGTGTTGTTCCTGCCTCGACCATGGCCCACGTCTTGCCGGCAAACCCGCCCACGGAAGTGTTGGGCCCGAAGTCTCGATCGCCAAAGGAGGTCCCGGCGGGGTGGGGCTCTCCTAGCGCCTCGGCCACCCTCGGGCCACGGACCCAGCGGTTGCGGTACCACTCGGCTCGGCCGCCACACAACCTCACGCCGTGGACCATCCCGTCCCCTAAGAACCAATGGTGGGTGGCCGGATCAGTTGGCCCCAGGGGATTCGGGCCATTGCGGAGCCACCGGCCCTCCAACTCCTCAGGCAAAGTCCCAGTTACCGGCAGGTCCAGCGCTAGGACCTCGTCGAGTACCGGTGCCAGGGCACCCTCCAGATAGGGGTTGTCACCGACCATGGCCGGAGCCTCCCACAGGCCCCCGTCGCCTCACCGCGTCGGGTTTCTAATCTTCGATAAACGTCTGGACGGCTTTGCCTTGCAGGACGGTCTTGAGCACTTTTCCGCTGGCGTTGCGGGGCAGGGGTTCTTCGAGGATCTCGAGGTGATCAGGCAACTTGTAGGAGGCGAGAACCTTTCCGCAGAAGGCCCGTACCTCTTCCAGGTCCAGAGTTTGGCCGGGACGCAACACGACGTAGGCCTTAACCTCCTGGCCGAGAGTCCGGTGATCAACTCCGCCGACTGCACACTCGGCGACTGCCGGATGTTGCTCGAGTCGGGCTTCGACCTCGGCCGGGTAAACGTTTTCACCACCGCGGAGGATTAGGTCCCGCAGCCGGCTAGCCAGAAACAGTTGGCCACCTTCCAAGCGGCCGAAGTCGCCGGTTTGTAGCCACCGGTCGGGCAGGATCGCCGCGGCGGTCGCATCTTCGTCTTCCCAGTAGCCGATCATGGTCAGGGGACTGCGAACACAGATTGAGCCGTTCTCACCTTCGGGCAACTCGACACCATCGTCGTTGATAATTTTCAACTCGACGGTCGGCATGGCCATACCGACGCTGTCGGGGTTGGCCTTCAGCATCTCGTTGCTGGCGTGGCTAACCATCCCACCTGACTCGGTTAGGCCGTAGCCGGAGGTGAAGGTGTCCACTAGGTGGGGGAACCGCTCTTCGGTGGCTCGGATGAGTTCTGGAGTGCTTGCTGAACCGCCGATGGCCACGGTCTCGATCAGGGTCGTGTCCAGATCTTCAATTGTTGGATCCTCCAACAGGCGGAATATGTGGGTGGCTGTGCCGTTCCACGCGTAGATCTGTTCTTCGTTTGTCAGCCGGATCACGGTGGCCGGGTCGAATTTCCCCATGGGCCAGACGTTGCCGGCGCCAGTGGCCATCGGGGTGACGCTGGAACTCTGTAGGCCCGAGATGTGGAACATGGGGAATACGGCTAGACGAGGTCGAGTTGTGCCGGACGTCGATGTTCCGACCGACGCTGCCTGGGCGGCACCTAGGAAGGTGACGACCTGGACGAAGGCAACGATGCTGCGGTGGCTGAGTATGGCGGCTTTGGGCTGGCCGGTGGTCCCCGAGGTGAACTGGAGCAGTGCTGGCTGGTCCTCGTCGATGGCTACGTCGGGTAGGGCGGCATCGGGGGCGAACTCTTGGAGTGTGACGAAGTCGTCTTCAATCACGACGACCGGCATGCCCGGATTGGCACCCTCTAGTCGGGCCAGGCGTTTCCGGTCGGCCACAAGGAGCACTGGTCGGGTATGAGTTAGGGCGTGCTTGATCTCGTCGCGGGTCCACCAGCCGTTACAGGCCACGGCGGTCGCCCCCAGCGACACCACTGCCCAAAAGGTCTCTAACCATTCCGGGCAGTTGGCGGCCAGGATTGCCACCCGGTCGCCGGGTCCGATTCCTCGGTGAGCTAGGGCGGCGGCGACCGAGGCCACCCGGCGCTCATGTTCGGTGAAGGTCACTGCCCGGCGGCGGTCTCCGTCGTGGAACACGGCATAGTCAACGTCTCCGAACCGGGTTGACGATGTCAGTAACTCGCGTAATGAGCCAGCCCGCTGGACGAAGACCTGAAGGGGAACGCCCAGGACCTCCTCGGTTCCCATCTCAAACGGAGCCCCGGGGGCCAGCAGTGCCATGACTGCTGCCATCGGATCTGGGGCATCATCGGCGACCGGTGCATCGTCCTGGTCAGGCACGTGGCCTCCTCAGTTGCTCGGTGTACCGACCAGACGGTCTTGAAGGTCGCGTTTGACGAACTTGCCATTGGCGTTAGTTGGCAACGCCTCGTCCAGGAACCACAGGTGTTCCGGCACCTTGAACACGGCGATCAAGCGACGGGTGTGGTCCCGCAGTTCCTCGGCTGAACATTCAGTCTCAGGGAGCAACACGATGGCCGCGCCTACTGCTTCACCGTGGCGTTCGTCGGGAACTGCAAATACCGCTGCCTCGGCCACTGCCGGGTGTTCGTAGATGGCTGCCTCCACCTCGGCCGAGTAGACGTTTTCACCACTGCGCAGAACCATGTCCTTGGCCCGGTCGACGAGAAATAGGAAGCCGTCGTCGTCCAGGTAGCCAATATCTCCGGTGTGGAACCACCCGTCGGTCAGGGCTTCGGCATTGGCCTCCGGTCGGTTCAGGTAACCGCGAAACACGTTTCCGCCACGAACCCACAGTTCGCCGTGCTCACCTGGCCCCTGATCGGTGCCGTCCTCGGCCACGATCCGAGTCTCCATGATTGGGCACGGTGAACCTGCCGAGGCCGGCTTGGCCATGAAGAAGTGTCCGACGTTGATCGTGATGACCCCGTTGACTTCGGTCAACCCGTAGCCGGTACTGGGCCGGCCATTCAATCGGTCCTCGATCTTGTGTACTAGATCGGGCTGTACCGGTGCTCCACCACCGCCTAGGTGGGAAAGGCTGGAAGTGTCGCGTCGTTCGAAGTCGGGACTGTTGAGCAACTCACGGGTCATGGTCGGTACTCCAGTCAAACTGGCCGGCCGTTCTCGTTCAATCAACTCCAGTGCTACTTCGGGATCCCAGCGGTGCATAAGGGTGAGCCTGCCGCCCACAGCGGTGATCGGGTGGAGGCAGCAGTTACAGCCGGTGACGTGAAAGAGCGGAACAGCCAGTATTGAACCGGGGTACGACTCTCCGGCTTCCTTCTCAGACCCGGGGGGAGGTTCCCCAGCCGCCACTGCCCGGGCCTCTGCTGACGCGGCCATGACCTGCCAGAAACCCAGGTTGAAAAGGTTGGAGGTGGCACCACGGTGGGTCAGTACGGCCCCTTTGGGGTGGCCGGTAGTACCCGACGTGTAAAAGACGCAGAGGTCGTCATCGGGATCGATGGCGGGTTCAGGAACCGGTCCATGTTCTGTTGCACTAGTTAGGGCGTCCTCCCACCGAACAGCGTCATCAGGAAGCCTGGTCTCGTCGGGAAGCCGAACACCGACCAGGTGGAGGGATCCGCTGGACCGGAGTCCGTCAAGATGAGGCATCACCCGATCCAGGCGCTCGGCGTCGCACACCATGACCTTGGGGGTCGAGTCGGCCAGGCCGAACTCCAGCTCTGGGCCAGTCCACCAGGCGTTCATCCCGATCACCACGGCTCCCAGACGCACAGTGGCCCAGTAGGCCAGGGCCCACTCGGGGTAGTTCCGTAGAGCCAGTGCCACCCGGTCTCCGTGGCCTACCCCAACGTCGGATAGGTGAGCGGCCAGAGCGTCGACTGCCTTGTGGGCTTCGGCGTAGGAGATCCGCTCATCTTCGTAGACGATGTAGTCGGCGTCGCCGTGAACTATTGAACCGGCCCAGACCTGAGCCATGTTCGGCGGGGCAGCGTCGTATGTCCGGGTGGGGACGCCGCGGACGTCGGTCACCGACCAGGCAAAGGGCGCGCCGGGTGCGGTCAGTT
>JAZADL010000081.1:0-2781 GCA_036123635.1 Actinomycetota bacterium | reverse complement strand
GACGTCGCCGACGACACCTACGATCACGCAGCGGCCGTCGGCGTGTTCTCGTTCGGGCACATCCGACCCTCCGCCCTCCGTGACGTCCTGCGCGTCGTCCGACCGGGCGGTGCCGTAGTCGTCGGCTTGAACGACCACTTCTGGGACGAGGGCCGTTTCCCCGCCGAACTGGACGCCATCGAGGCCGACGGTTTGGCCACCGTGGCCTTCCGGGAGCACGGCGACCACCTGCCAGGTGCCGGCATCGAGGGTTGGGTCGTGGTCCTGATCAAAGAGCAGGGCTGATCGCCCGGATACCGACGCCGGGCGGATCCGTCCCGGAGGTTAGGACTGAGCGTGTTGCCAGCCGAACCGTCCCTTGATGCACAGGTGGCCGTGAGTCACCGAGTGGTCGGCCGGTGACGTCACCTTCACAATCCGCTCATCCTGGACGTGCAGTTCCAGGTTGCAGCCCACCCCGCAGAACGAACACACCGTGGTGGTGACCTCCTGGTCTTCCTCGTTCCACGTACCGTCCAGGCGCATGTCGTGCTCGGTCTTGAAAGCCAGCGCCCCCGTTGGACAAACCCCGATGCAGTTCCCGCAGTAGACGCAGGCCGAATCGGGAAGGGTCACGTCGTGCTCGGTGGAGATGTGGGCCCCGAAGCCCCGACCGGCTGTGGCGATGGCGTAGGTGTGCTGGGCGTCGTCGCCACAGGCCTCAACGCACTTGTAGCAGAGGATGCACCGCTCGTAGTCCCGAACGTAGAGGTCGTCTTGGACCTTCACCGGCTGGGCCACCGTCGCGATCTCCGACCGTTCTCCCATCCGCTCCGGCCGGGCCCCATAGTGCTCCATCCAGGCGTGGACCTCGGGGTCAGCCCGGTCCATCTCGACCGACGAGGCCAGCAGCTCGTAGACCATCCGCCGACTGGTGCGTACCCGTTCGGAGTCGGTGGACACCACCATCCCGTCTTCCACGGGCCGGGAACAGGACGGAACTAGAACCCGGGACCCCTCGACCTCGACTACGCAGACCCGGCAAACGTTGACCGGTGTCAAGTTCTCGGCCCAGCACAGCGTTGGTGTGTCGATGCCCTGGCGGCGACAGGCGTCCAGGATGGTGGACCCCTCCGGAACACGAACTGTCGCCCCGTCGATGGTGGCCTCGACCATGGTGGTCACAGAAACCGCCGTCTCGTTCATCGAGGTCCTCCGCCGCCGATGTCGACCAGCAGGCCGAGGTCCAGAGCGCTGAGCACAGCACCTGAGGCCGTCTGACCCAAACCGCAGATCGAGGCGTCCTTCATGACGGCCGCTAGGTCGTCCAGCAGGTCCCGTTCGTCATCCACCGTGGACCCCCGTCCCAGCCGGACCAGCACCTCCTCCTGGCGCACCGTCCCCACCCGGCAGGGAACGCACTGGCCACACGACTCGTCACGGAAGAATTCGGCGATGCGTCGTACGGTGTCGACCAGGTCGTCAGTCTCATCGAACACCATGATCACGCCTGAGCCCAGCGACACGCCTGCGTCCCGGGTGGCCTCCAACGTCAGCGGCAGGTCCAGCGAGTCCGGGCCCACGAAGCTACCGGCGGCCCCACCCAGCATGACGGTCCGCAGGCTCCGCCCCTCTGGCAGGCCTCCGGCCAGGTCGATCAGGTCCCGCAGGGTGGCCCCAAACTCCACCTCGTAGGTGCCGGGGCGGACTACCCGTCCGCTGAGGCAGAACAACTTTGTTCCTGGTGACCGCTCCGTACCCTCGGCGGCGTAGGCCGCTCCGCCGTCCAAAACAATGGGCAGCACGTTGACCAGTGTTTCCACGTTGTTGATGGCCGTGGGCTCACCGAACAGGCCGTGCGTGGTGGGAAACGGCGGCTTGTTCCGAGGCTCGCCCCGGAACCCCTCAAGCGAATTAAACAGCGCCGTCTCCTCGCCACAGATGTAGGCACCGGCCCCGCTGCGCAGCGAGATGTCGAAGCGACGTCCCGAGCCGGAGACGTCGTCGCCCAGGAGCCCCGCAGCCCGGGCCTCGGTGATGGCATGGCCCAGACGGTCGGTGGCCACCGGGTACTCACCCCGGATGTACAACCAGCCCTGCTCGGCCCCGACGGCCAGGCCGGCCACCGTCCTAGCCTCGATGAGGGAGAACGGGTCACCCTCCATGACAACCCGGTCCTTAAAGGTTCCTGGCTCAGACTCATCCGCATTGCACACCAGGTGGCGGGGACGCCCCTCCTGGTCGGCCACGCCGCGCCACTTGATGCCGGTCGGGAAGGCAGCACCACCCCGACCGGACAACCCGGCCGTGGTCACCTCGGCAATCACCTGGTCCGATCCCATGGTCAACGAGGCCTCCAGGGCCCGGTAGCCGCCGTGGGCCCGGTAGTCCTCGAGGCTGGTCGGATCGACGACACCGACACGGGCCAGGAGGCGTAGGCCGGGATCCCCAGCCTGGGGGAGGGTGACCGACGGCGTGGAGGCGCCCGATCCGATGGCTGCCGCGACCTGTGCGACACCAACCGGTCCGCCATCCACCGAAGCGACGGTCACGTCTTCGTTCCCGGTCCGCTGGACCATCACCGCTGGTCCCCGCTCGCACTGACCTAGGCACGGGCTTGCCTTGACGTGGTGCCCGTCGGCGACCAGGTCGTCGATCAGCTCCAACGCTCCGACGATCCGGCAGGCCACGTCGTCGCACACGTGCACAGTGTCGACGGCAGCCGGCGGCTCGTGGGTGAACAGGTGGTAGAAGGTGGCCACGCCGTATCCCTCAGCAGGCGGCACCTCCAGTTGCGCGCAG
>JAZADL010000080.1:0-6582 GCA_036123635.1 Actinomycetota bacterium | reverse complement strand
CTGCGTAGAGCTCAGTGGCGTACTTGCGCATGAAGGCCAGCGTGTAACTGGACACTGAGTGGGTGACCTGGCCGGCGGCGTGCCACGTGGAGCCGGACGTGAACTCGGCCTTCTCTAGGAGTAGGGCGTCGGTCCACCCCTCCTTGGCGAGGTGGTAAAGGACACTGGCACCGACGATGCCACCACCGACGACGACGACCCGGGTGTGATCGGGCATGGCCATGAAGGGGCTCCCACGAAACGACTAACGAGATAGCGGACATTTGTCCGATTTATTTTCAATAATGGTACACTTGTACGATCATGAACGCGACGTCCACGTCCGCCAAACCGCTGTCCTCCAAGAAGTCGCTGTCGTCAAACGAGTTGCTGGACCGGCTGGCCGACGCCTACAACGACCTCACCCCCCAGGTCCGCCAGGCTGCCCGCCACATGCTCGACCGTCCCGAACAGGTCGCCGTGCTCTCGATGCGCCAGCTGGCCGAAGCGGCCGGCGTCAAGCCCAACACCCTGGTCCGCCTGGCGCGGGCTGTGGGCTTTGATGGCTACGACGATCTGCGTGATCCGTTCCGCCACGAGGTCACCGCCCCCGGAACCTCGTACCCCGACAAGGCCCGCTGGCTCCAGACCCTGGCCGGCGCCGAGCATCACGGCGACCTGCTGGCCGATCTGGCCTCATCCAACCTTGGGATCGTCGAGCAGGTGTTCGAAGACCTCGACACCGTCGAACTCCAGACGGTGGCCGACACCATCCTCGCCGCCCCTCACACCGGGGTCTTCGGCGTCGGCGCCCTGCTGCCCCTAGCCCGCCACTTCTGCTACGTCGGCTCTATGGCCGTCCCCGGGCTGTGGGCCCTCCCCACCAACGAGGGCCTACCCATCGACGACATCGCCCGCATGGGCACCGGCGACGTGCTGGTCGCCATGACTTTCGCCCCTTATAGGGCCGAGATCGTTGAAGCCACCCGCCTGGCCCGTGCACGCGACATCACCGTGGTGACCGTCACCGACAGTCGAACCGCACCGCCGGCCCTCGACGCCGACCACGTGTTCACTACCCCCGTCGAGACCCCGCTGTTCTTTGCCAGCGTGCTGGGCGTCGTCGCCCTGCTCGAGACCCTGCTGGCGTTCATGGTGGCCGACAGCCGCACCGAAGCCGCCGAAGCCATCGATCAGTTCCACCAGCACCGACGCGCAGCCGGCGTGTACGTCGAGGAGTGACCCTATGGACCTCCACCTGGCCAACCCCAACCTGAAAAACCCCGAGTTCTACGTGCCCGGACTACCCGCCGACTGGGTAACCGCCCACTACGGGATCCCCGCCGACGAGGTCGCCAAGCTGGGCTCAGCCGAAAACCCGTTCGGCCCCTCCCCTAAGGCCGTGGCCTCCATCACCGCCGAGTTGGACAACGTCCACATGTACTCGCCGTGGACGGCCGAACCGCTGCGCGAGGCTCTGGCCGCCAAATACGGCTACGTCCCCGAAAACTTCGTGTGCGGCTCCGGCGAAACCGAAGTCATCGCCCTCATCATCCGGGCGTTCGCCGAACCAGGCGGCCAGGTGCTCATGACCCGGCCGTGCTTCCCGATATACCACCTGTTCGCCGAAGCCGAAGGCCGCCAGCCGGTGTACATCGACACACCCACCATGACCTGCGAGGTCGACGCCTACATCGACGCCATCGGACCCGACACCCGCATCGTGTTCGTCACCAACCCCCACTCGCCGTCAGGCACGTGGCTTGAAGAGGCCGACGTGCGCCGCATCGTCCAGGCCGCCCCCCACGCTCTGGTGGCCCTCGACGAGGCATACGTGCACTACTCGGACACGCCCGGCTACATCCACCTGGCTGCCGAATACGACAACCTCATCGTGCTGCGCACCTTCTCCAAGGCGTTCGGCCTGGCCGGGCTGCGACTCGGTTTCGGTGTGGCCCACCCCAACCTGATCCCGCCGCTGCTGGCCGTCAAGCCCACCTGGAACGTGGGCCGACTCCAGATCGCCGGCGGGATCGCCGCCCTGACCGACGACGAGCACGTCGACCGCACCATTACCGCCATCCTCGAGGGCAAAGCCCACGCCACCGCCCGCTTCGCCGAACTGGACCGCTTCCGGCTGGTACCCGGCACCCGCTCCAACTTCATGCTCATCGAAATTCTCGACCCCGACACCGACTCCACACTGGTGTTCAAAGACCTGCTCGAACGGGGCGTCATCGTCAAGGACGGCTCGGTGTCCTTCCGCGGTCTCGAAAAGCGCTATCTACGCAGCGACATCAACCTCCCCCACCGGATGGACCACCTGGTGGACGCCCTAGCCGACCTGCCCTAGCCTGCGCCGGCTGTACCGCCCCTCTCACCGTCGAGGAGCCCCCATTGAGCGACCACCGCCGATCTCTCTCCGGCGACTGGTACACCGACCCGGTCGTGTTCGCCGACGAACTGGACCGCATTTTCGCCCGTACCTGGCAGCTAGTCGGTCACATCGGCCAACTCACCGAACCCGGCGACTACCTCACCGCTACCGTCGGCGACCAGGGGGTGGCGGTGACCCGGCTGGCCGACGGCTCGCTGCACGCCATGTACAACGTGTGCCAGCACCGCGGCCACGAACTGTTGACCGACGATGCCGGCCACACCAGCAGCCTGACCTGCCCGTACCACGCCTGGAACTACGACCTCGACGGCCGCTTGCTGCACGCCCGTGGCGAGTCGGTCGGCGAGATCTGCGTGCCGCCGGTCCGGCTAGACACGCTCGGTGGCTTCCTGTGGGTCAACCTGGACGATGACGCAGCCAGCCTGTCCGACACCGTGCCCGACATCGAGGACGAGCTGTTGGCTGTGGCACCCAGCGCGGCCGGCCGCACCCTCACCCATCGGCGCACCCACCTGGTCAGCGCCAACTGGAAGCTGGCCGTCGAGAACTACAACGAGTGCTACCACTGCCCCAACGTGCACAAGTCGTTCACCAAGGGCGTCGTGTCCCCCGGCAGCTACCGCATCACCGGTCGCGGCCAGACCATCCGCCACAGCGCCGAAGCGCCGGCCAGCACCGGGTACGCCCTAGCCGAGGGAGGCCAGCCGTACGAATCGTTCTTCGTGTTCCCGGTGTCATCAATCCAGTGCTATCCCGGCGAGGTGCTCAACACCTTCCGGTGGGTACCCCTGGCCGTGGACCGCACCCTCTTAATCCGCGAGTGGTGGTTCGACGGCGATACCCCGACCGCTGAACAGGACGAGATCATCGACCTGGACTGGCGGACCACGGTCAGCGAAGACTTCTCAATCTTGGATTCCGTCCAACGGGGTCTGCGCAGTCGGGGCTACGTCCCCGGTCCGCTCATCGAACGTCCCGACGGCGTGGCCACCGTCCACTCCGAGGACGCCGTCCCCCACCTGCACGACCTGGTCCGCGCTGCGCTGGGACGATGACCGCTACCCGAGAACTGGGGGGCTTCCTCGCCGACCCTGAACTGCAGATCAGCGACGATCACATCGACCGTGCCGTCGACTGCCTAGTCGACACTCTGGGATGCATGGTGTACGGAGCTGGCCAGCCGTGGAGCCAGCGGGCAGCCGCCCACGCCCGTCGTACTGGTGGTGACGGTGGTCCATGTCCGGTCGTCGGCTCAGGGTTCGCTACCTCGGCTCCGATGGCCGCCTTCGCCAACGGGGCGTCAGGCCACGCGTTCGAGTTGGACGACGTGCACGAGGAGGCCATCTCGCACCCCGGAGCGGTCGTCATCCCAGCAGTGCTCGCCATCGCCGCCGAAACCGGCGCCTCGGGGCTGGCCGTCCTGGAGGCGATCGTGGTTGGGTACGAAGCGATGGGACGAGCCGGCATCGCCGTTGGGCCGGCATCCCACATGCTGGCTGGCTACCACCCCACCGGCCAGTCCGGGGTGTTTGGTTCTGCCGCAGCGGTTGGACACCTCCTGGACTTCGGATCCGGGATGATGACTCACGCCCTGGGAATTGCCGCCACCTTCTCGTCGGGAACCACCGAGTTCAACCAGAGTGGAGGAGATACCAAGCGACTCCATGCCGGCAGGGCGGCGGAGGGCGGGTTAACGGCGGCTCTGCTGGCAGCCGACGGCTTCGACGGACCCGCTGACGGACTGGCCGGCAGATATGGGTTCTGTCGGATCTCGACAACCGAACCCGCTGTCAACCTCCTCACCGACAACCTCGGTGATCGGTGGATGATCGACGAGATCACCGTCAAGCCGTATGCGGCCTGCAGCGATATCCACCCGCTCATTGACGCGGCCCTCGAGATCCGCGGTCGGGGCGTCCGTGCCGACGACATCGCCGAGATCCACGCCGAGGTGCCGACCAAGGCCGCCGAGCAGAATTCCCAGGATGGAACCACCTCGGTGATGGCGTCCCAGTACAGCGGACCGTTCAACGTGGCGGCCGCCTTTCTGGCTGACCCGTCCGACCCGTCCACCTATACCGCCGAACGCATCGCCGATCCGGCGCTAGCCGACCTCCAAGCCCGGGTGGTCTCCATGGCCGCCGCCGAATGGTGCGATGCCAGCTACGCCTGGAAGATGGCCGGCGGCCTGCGAGTGGTGTGCACGAACGGCACGGAGCACCACGTGCGGGTGTGCGGCCAGAGGGGCTCAATGCACCAGCCCCTCACCTCCGACGAGTTGGAGGCCAAGTTCCGGCTGCTGGTCGGCAACCGAATCGACGCCGACGCCATGATCGCCACCGCCCGCGACCTTCGCCATGCGCCGGACCTGGCCAGCTTCTGGACGGCGCTCGCCAACAGCAGCAACGAACCCCAGGAGGACAAGTGTTAACCACCGACATCACCCGCAAGCGCTACATCGGCTACTCGGGCTTCGTCACGACACCGCGCTATTTCGACGACGTGGTGCAGCAGTTCACGGCCGTCGCCCCCGAAGGGGTAGGCGCCATGCAACGGGCGCTTCACATCCCCGGCTACGAGTACCACCTCAACGAACGGACTCGCAATTTCGACCTACTGGACGAAGCGGCCACCTGTCTGGCCGAGTCGCATTGCCAAGTGATCGGCCAGGCCGGCAGCAACTGGGTGCACTGCACCGGTACGACGCCAGACCAGATCACCAGGTACTGCGACGACCTCAGCGAGCGGATCGGTGCCCGCTTCCTCATGGCTGGACACTGCATCGTCGAGGCACTACGCCACCTCGGGGCCAGGCGGATCGCTGTCAGTAACGCCTACTACCGAGACGACTGGAGGGACGGCATCAACCGCTATCTGGAACAGGCCGGATTCGAGATCCTGTCCAGCGGCCACATGCGCGACCAGGGCCTTTACGCCACCCTGGAAGAGCAGTTGGAGGTCGAGGACCAGACAGTGTGGGACCACCCGGACCGCGACGTCATGGAGAGCATCCGCCTAGCCCACGAGGCGGCCCGGGACGCCGACGTCGTGGTGCAAACCGGCGCCGGCTTCCGGACGGCACCTCATGTACCGGCTCTGGAAGCCATGTTCGATAAGCCGGTCGTGGCATCCGACAACGCCCTCTTCTGGGGAATGCTCCGCGAGCTCGACCTCGGGATCCCCGTCCGCGACCACGGCCTACTGCTCGGGACCCTCTGAATGCACACGATCCTCGCCCTGTGGGCGGTACCCCGCTCACGATCCACGGCCTTCGAGCAGATGATGCGCGAACGAAAGGACCACCACTGTCTCCACGAACCGTTCGGCGAGGCCTGGTACCTCGGCGAGGACCGGCGGTGCCCTCCGCAACGGGCGGGCGGACCGAAACCCGGGCTGACCTCGGCCTCGGTCTGGTCCGACCTCCGGGCGGCCGCCGAAACGGGGCCCGTGTTCGTCAAGGAGTTCCCGCACTACGTAACCCACATGGCCGACGACGACTTCCTCGACCACTTCAACCATTCCTTCCTAATCCGTGATCCGGCCAAGACCCTGCCCTCGATGTACGACAAGTGGCCGGACTTCGAGATCGCCGAGACAGGCTTCGCCGAGCAACGGTCCCTGTTCGACCGACTCACCGAACACCGGGGTACACCACCACCCGTCATCGACGCGGAGGACCTCATGGCCGACCCGGATGGCATCACCTCGGCGTGGTGTGACGCTGTCGGTATCCCGTTCCTGGCCGAGGCCCTGCACTGGGCGGCCCCCAGAGAGGAGGCCATGAGTTGGTACGACAGCGGTTCATGGCACGACAACCTGCGTACGTCCACCGGGCTCACCATCCAGCAGCGCGATTACGTATCGATCGACCACAACGACCTCCTGAGGCACGCCTACTCAACGTGTCGCCCCCACTACGAGGCGCTCTTTGCGCATCGTCTGATGGCCTGACCAGACATGCACCGGACTGCAAACAGCATCGCCGAGGTCGTCACCAGCGGCCTGTGCGTCGGCTGCGGCCTCTGCGAGACCGTGACCCAAGGCCGCATTCCCATGGTCATGACCCCAACGGGCAGTCTGCGGCCCACCCCGGCCGAACGGTTCTCGCCCGAAGAGGAGGCAGTGTTGCTGGCCGCCTGCCCGGGTGTGGTAGCCGCCCCACGCCAGACGCCCGACCTTGAAGCCGACCCGGTGTGGGGGGCCTT
>JAZADL010000079.1:0-5920 GCA_036123635.1 Actinomycetota bacterium | reverse complement strand
GGGCCGCCGGCTGGATGGCCTCCCAGCAGCGGTCGATGTCCTTGTGGGCGGTTCGGGAAAGCCCGCAGATGGTCGGTCCCTCTATGGACGAAGCGATGGCGTGGACGGCCTCGAAGTCGCCCTGGCTGGCGATGGGGAACCCGGCCTCGATGTAGTCGACGCCTAGGCGGGCCAACTGATCGGCGATCTCCAGTTTCTCCCCGACGTCTAGGGAGATGCCCGGCGACTGCTCGCCGTCGCGGAGGGTGGTGTCGAAGATGATCACCCGATCGGTCTTCGTCTGCTCGCTCATGGCTGGTTCCGTTTCTGGTCTGGTCTGGTGGGTGCGACGGTCTCGTTCCGGCTGCGGGTCCCCTCCAGCGGACGGTTCCCGAAAACCGAAGAACCTCCTGGCCCGGTGGGCGCAGGAGGTTCGGGCGAACGCGTATGTGGGGCGTTCGCCCTAGGTCAGCAGCAGGAGGTCGAGGACGGGTCGCATCGGGGCCAGTGTAGACGACCCTGTCGGCTCGGCGACAACCCGCCGATCCTTACCCGGCCTGTCGGGGCTGCTCAGGGACCGCCGCCCTCCACGGTTAGGGGCGGTAGGTCGTCGCCGGGTTCGAACCCGAAGCGATCGGCGAAGAAGGCCAGCTCGGCCTCCACGGCCCGAACCACGTTGGCCGCCTTCCGGAACCCGTGGCCTTCGTCCGGGAACTCGATGAGGGCGAACGGCACGCCTCGGTCGCGCAGAGCGCCAGCCATGGCGTGGGCCTGGGCAGGCGGCACCACGGCATCCTCCGAGCCCTGGAGCAGCAACAGGGGCGTGGACAGTCGATCCACGTGGTGAATGGGCGACCGCTCCCGGTAAATGGCCTCATCCTCAGGCCACCGGCCGACCAGGCGGTCCAGGTAACGGGCCTCGAACTTGTGTGTATCAGCAGCTAGGGCGGCCAGATCGCCAATCCCGTACCGACTGGCCCCGGCGGTGAACACGTCGTGGAAGGTCAGGGCGGCCAGCACGGTGAAGCCTCCGGCGCTGCCGCCCCGGATGGCCAGGCGGTCCGGGTCGACCCGGCCAGCATCGGCCAGGTGGCGGGCCACGGCCACACAGTCCTCGACGTCCAGGATCCCCCATCCACCGTGCAGACGGTGTCGGTACTCCCGTCCATAGCCGGTGGAACCCCGGTAGTCGACGTCGGCCACCGCGAATCCCCGGCTGGTCCAGTAGGCAACGGCCAGTTGCAACTGGGTACGCACCGAGCCGGTGGGACCGCCGTGGACGAGCACCAGCAACGGGGGGCGTTCGCCGGCCGGGCCCTCGTGGTCGGGATTGGTTGGCAGGTGGATGACGGCATGGGCCACTTCGCCCCCCGTGGTCGGAAAGGTCACCGGTTCGGGGCGGGGAAACCAGGCGGGGTCCAGGCCCAGGTCACGGGGAGCCCGCAGGGTGCGGACCCCGGATGGGTCGACGGCCACCACAGCCGGCTCGGTGGTCCACCCGGCGGCCACGGCGATGATCCCGTCCCCGTAGGCGGCCAGCGACCCTAGTGAGGTGGCCGGCCCGTCTCCCGACGGGACCGCCACATCGTCGACGGTACCGTCGGGTCGTCGCACGGCCAGGCGGTCGACGCCGCCCTCCCGGCGGGCGAACCACAGGTCTTCACCGACGAAGGCGTACCGGGACAGGCCGAACACCCACTGGGGGGTGGCTACCTCGACCTCGCCGCCGGTCAAAGCCTCCAGGGACCCGGTGTCGGGGTCCACTCGGTGCACGTGCCACCAGCCTCCCCGGTCGGTGACCACGTGCAACACCCCGTCAGACCGCCACTCGGGCTGGAAGAACGACTCGCCCCCGGCGGCCACGCATCGGGCACCGGACAGAGTGCACCCCTCGGCCTCGGCCACCAGGTCGGCCACCCATAGCTCGGTGTTGTCCCACGGCAGGTCGGGATGGTTCCACCGAACCCAGGCCAGGCGGGTTCCGTCCGGGGAGATCCGGGGCCAGGCCACGAAGTCTGCGCCGGTGGTGACCACGTCGACTCGCATCGACCCGTCGGTGGCCACGGCCACCAGCTCGTTGGTCGGCTCGCCGCCTGCCGGGTCGACTGGGTGGGCTTCGCGAACGCACACGTACCAGCGACCGTCTGGCGTGGTCCGGCCGTCGGCGTAGCGCAGGGCTCGCGGGGCGTCAGGCTTCGGAGTCAGGAGCACGGACCCACCGTCCGGCATCCGGCGTACCAGTCGCTCGTGGGACCGGTCGGAGTGGATGAGGACGCCGTTGGCCACCCACCAGGCTCCCCCGCCGTATTCGTGGACACCGGTCCGCACATCAACGTCCGACGGGATCATGTCGGCCACTGTCCCGTCGGGCGAACGTCGGACCACCACGGTCCGCCCGCCCTCCTCGGGTCGACCCTCAGCCCACCAGACATCCCGGCCGTCGACCACCACCTCGGCTAGGCCGACCGCTCCGGCCACCAGGGACCCGGCGGTGATGGGCGATAGCCAGCTCCCGTAAGGCAGGACCCGGACCATGGTCCCGGTCAGGAGGTGAGCAGGTCACCCATGCGGGTGAGGCCCTCGCCTAGATCGTCGTCACCCAGGGCGAACGACAGCCGGGCGTAGCCGGGGGCGCCAAATGCCTCGCCGGGCACGATGGCTACCTTGGCCTCCTCCAAGATGATGGTTGCCAGCTCCGAGGTGGTAGTGGCCACCCGGCCACCGATCTCTCGCCCCAGGAAGGCTGTCAGGTCGGGAAAGGCGTAGAAGGCACCCTGCGGGGTGAGCAGGTCCACACCATCGATGGCCCGCAGCAGGTCGACCATCCGGCGGCGGCGGCGGTCGAACGAGGCCCGCATCTCCTCGACGGTGGTCAGGTCACCGGTAACGGCGGCCAGGGCGGCCCGCTGGGACACGTTGGCCACGTTGCTCGTGCCGTGGGACTGCAGGTTGCTAGCCGCCCGGATGAGGTCGGTCGGCCCGATCATCCACCCGACCCTCCAGCCGGTCATGGCATATGTCTTGGCCACACCGTTGACGGCCACGAAGTGGTCGGCCAGCTCTGGGACCAGGGCCCGCATCGAGTGGTGGACGTGATCGTCGTAGATCAGGTGCTCGTAGATCTCGTCGGCGATGACCCAGATGTCGTGCTCCACAGCCCACCGGCCGATGGCCTCCATCTCGTCGGCCGGGTACACGGCACCGGTCGGGTTGGATGGCGAGACGAACATCAGAGCTTTGGTGGCCGGAGTTCGGGCTGCTTCCAGCTGGTCGACGGTGACCCGGAAGCCGGACGCCGTGTCGGTAGACAGGGGCACCGCCGTGCCCCCGGCCAGAGCAATGGACTCCGGGTAGGTGGTCCAGTACGGGGCAGGGAGCAGCACCTCGTCGCCGGGGTTCAGCAGGGTGGCACACGTGTTGTAGACGGCATGCTTGCCGCCGTTGGTGACCAGCACCTGGGCCACTTCAGGTCGCCAGCTTGAGTCGCGTTCCGTCTTGTCGACCAGAGCTTCGCGGAGGTCGAGCAGGCCGCCGGCTGGCGTGTACTTGTGGTTGGCCGGCTCCAGGCAGGCGGTGACCGCAGCCTCCACGATGTGGGCTGGGGTGGCGAAGTCCGGTTCGCCAGCGCCGAAGCCGATGACCGGCTCACCAGCCGCCTTTAGGGCCTTGGCCTTGGCGTCGACGGCCATGGTGGCCGACTCGGCAATGGCGCTGATGCGTCGGGATAGGCGTTCGGTGGACATGGGACTCCAGTCGAGGAACTCGGGAGATCCCCAGAAGCCTGCCACCGTCGCGGCCGATCGGCGACCGGATTAGGCAATGCGGCCGTTGGGGCCCGCCTGAGCCCCGGTCACGGGGTGATGACCACCCGGGATACCTGACGGGGCTAGGAGGTAGTTTTCCGACGGGTTCAGTCGCAGACGGTGAAATAGGGCGTCAGGTAGGCCCGAGCCAGGTCGCCGTGGGCTTGGTGGGACAGCCCCTGGAAAGCGGTGCAGGCTAGGTCGGCCAACTCGGTCTCCCCACAGCCCAGGTCGGCGGCCCGGGCGGCGAAGACGTCACGGCGCAGTACGGGGTCCAGGTCGGCGAACGGTCGGCCGGGATGTTCAACCTCCAGGTCGACCAGGGTCCGGTCGGCTAGCCGGTCCAAGACCTCCTCTGCAGTGGCCCGACCGGCGTCCACCAGTTCGGCACACGTCGTGGCGCGAACCGGATCGGTGACCGGCTCCGACCCGCATCCCGGACCCGCCCCGACAACCAGAAGCAGGGCGCAAGCCGATGTCCGCCACCACCCGAGCCGGTTTGCCGGGTTGCCGACGATCACGGCAATGACCGTACCGCCGGGAACCCCAGGGGTCCGGTCAGGCGGTGACCACAAGGGCCACCACCCCGAAGTGGGCGGCCACCGCCGTGGTGACCAGTGTGTGCCAGACCTCGTGGTAGCCGAATACCTCCGGGTGCGGGTCAGGCCACCGGGCGCCGAGCATCAGGGCGCCACCGCTGTATAAAAGCCCCTCCACTACCAACAGCAGTATGGCCAGCGGTTCCAGGCCGCGGAATAGGTCCGGCGCAACCACGATCGGCACCCAGCCCAGGGCCAGGAACAGGGAGTTCATCAGTCCCTTCGGAGGGTGGAAGGGCAACAGGCGTAGGCCCACCCCGATGGCCGCCCCGATCCACACCGCCCATAGGAGCAGGGTGGCTGACCGGCCTTCCAGGACGCTCACCCCGATTGGGGTAGCGCTGGCCGCGATGAGCACGAAGATGGCCGCGTGGTCGAAGCGGAAGAGCGCCTCCCAGACAGGGATTGGCCAGCGTCGCAGGTGGACCAGGCTGCTGGCCACGAACATGAGGAGGGCGCCCGCCACGAAGACCGCGGCCCCTACCCGGTCGAGACCCGCCGGGGCCGTCGAGACCAGCCAACCGCCGGCCACCACAGTGGCCGGAATGGCGAACCGGTGCATCACGCCGCGCCAACGGGGTCGAGGAAGCACTAGGGAGCGTTGGACGGAGGGAGAGACGCCCCCGAGGTCCGGCCTCGGGTCGGAAGGTGGCTCGACCCGGCTCACCCCGTCGAACTTAGACGGCGACTCCCGGGGCTCAGGTGACCAGTCGGACGACCGCGGTGGCCGCCATGGCCACCAGCACCACCACCACGAAGGGAGCCCGCCGCCACACGGCGACGGTGGCCAGGCCTACCCCGGCCACACGGGCGTCGATCACCAGAGCTGGCCCATCAGCCACAGTCATCAACACGATGATGGCCGAGAAGAGGGCAGGGGGCAGGAGCACGGTCGCCGGTTCGAGGGCTGCCGCAAAGCGGGTACCGGCCACCAGGCCGAGCAGTTTGAACGCGTAGGCGCCGCCGGAGATGACCAGTACAGCCGTCCAGCTCACGTTTCGTCTTCCCCACCCGGTCCCGCCAGCCAGCTCCGTCGGATCCATAGCCCAGGCAACACGGCCAGGGCGGCCAGCAGCATGGGTACTCCAGCTGCCGTGGTTGGTACGGCCACCACCGCTATGGCCCCACCCCCCAGGGCAGCGGTCCGCCCGGGCCGGGTCCGAACGTGGGGCACCAGCAGAGCCACGAAGGCGGCAGGGAAGGCGGCGTCCAGCCCCAAGACACCCGGGTCGTCGAACGTCCCGCCGAGAGCTACTCCGAGGAGCGTGCCGACGTTCCAGAAGACGAACAACCACAGGCCAGTGAACCAGAAGGCGTCCCGGGACCGTTCGGCGTCCGGTTGGACGCTGGCCACCGCCGTCGTCTCGTCGATCACGAAGTGGGCGGCCAGGGCCCGCCGCAGTGGCCCGTCGCGCAGTGACGGGGAGAGCACCGGTCCGTAGAGGGCATTGCGGGCCCCGACCAGCAGGGCGCTGCCTACGGCGGCCACCGTCGTCCCACCGCCGGCCACTACCGACACGGCGGCGAACTGGGAGGCCC
>JAZADL010000078.1:0-11405 GCA_036123635.1 Actinomycetota bacterium | reverse complement strand
GGCGGATCCACAATCAGCATGACCTGGCGCTTGGCCTCGGCGACCTTGTCGCGGTCCGGCGAGGCGATAGACACGATGCCCACCATGCCGTCGTCGTCGACACTGATGTCGGCTCCGGTCTCGGCCTGGATGGTGTTGATCATCTTGCCCTTCGGACCGATGACCTCACCGATCTTCTCCACCGGGATCTCGAACGCCTCGATCTTCGGCGCGTTCTCACCGACGTCGTCGCGCGGGCCGGGAATCGCCTCGGCCATGACGGCGAGAATCGCCAGTCGGGCTTCCTTGGCCTGATTCAGGGCATTGGCCAGGACGTCGGCAGGAATACCATCGATCTTGGTGTCCAACTGGAGCGCGGTGACGAACTCCGCCGTACCGGCCACCTTGAAGTCCATGTCACCAAAGGCGTCCTCCGCTCCGAGGATGTCGGTGAGGGTGACGTACTGGCCGTCTTTGTAGATGAGGCCCATGGCGATGCCGGCTACCGGGGCCTTGATCGGCACACCGGCGTCCATCATCGAGAGGCTGGACGAGCACACCGAACCCATGGAGCTCGAGCCGTTGGATGCAAGGACCTCCGACACTAGGCGCAGGGTGTAGGGGAACTCCTCGAAGCTCGGGATGATCGGGAATAGGGCCCGCTCTGCGAGTGCACCGTGGCCGATCTCTCGACGCTTCGGACCCCTCATGAATCCTGTCTCACCGGTTGAGAAGGGCGGGAAGTTGTAGTGGTGCATGAACCGCTTGCGGTCGACCGGGTCGATGCCGTCGATCATCTGGTCCATGCGACCGGTACCCAGGGTGGTGAAGTTCAGCACCTGGGTCTCGCCCCGCTGGAACAGGCCCGAACCGTGCGCCGTGGGGATAACCGCCACCTCCGACGACACAGGCCTGAGGTCGCCCGTGCCACGCCCGTCGATGCGGACACCCTCGGTGACGATGCGGGATCGCACCGCCTCCTTGGTGACTGACCGGATGGCACCGGCGATGTGGCGATCGGCATGGTCCACGTCGGCGAACTGCGGAAGCAGCTCGTCGAGGATCTCGGCCTTGAGTGCTGACTCGGCGGCACCCCGCTCAGCCTTGTCGGCAATGGTCTGGGTCTCGGCGATGCGCTCCGCACCGGCGGTCTCGACCGCAGCAAGCACCTCGGGGGTGTAGTCGCTCGTGACCTCGTAGGTCATGATCTCCGGCGCACCCACGGCGGCTACGAGCTCCTTCTGGAGTTCGATGGCCTCGCGGATGAACTGCTTGGAGAACTCCAGGCCAGTAGCCAAGACGGCCTCGTCGACCATCGGGGCGCCGGCTTCGTAGACGTCGCAAGTGGCTTCGGTACCGCCAGCCTCGACCATCATCACCGCGACGTCGCCGTCGTCCAGCAGGCGGCCGGCCACGACCATCTCGAAGGCCGACTCGCTACCTTCCTCGTAGGTGGGATGCGGAATCCACTCGCCGGCCGCTGTCCAGGCAATGCGCACCGCACCGACCGGGCCGTCGAACGGGATGCCGGACAGCATCAGGGCTGCCGAGGCGCCGTTCAGGGCCAGTACGTCGTGGGGGTTCTCCATGTCGGCACCAACGACGGTGCCCACGATGTGGACCTCGTTGCGGAAGCCGTCCGGGAACATCGGCCGCAGTGGGCGATCGATGAGGCGACAGGTCAGAATCGCCGATTCCGGTGCCCTGCCTTCACGACGGAAGAACGAGCCGGGAATCTTGCCGGCGGCGTACATCCGCTCCTCGATGTCGACCGTAAGTGGGAAGAAGTCCGCACCCGGTCGGGGGGACTTCGCTCCGGTAGCGGTCACCAGGACCGTGGAACGGCCGATCTGGGCCAGGACGGCTCCGCTGGCGAGACCGGCCATACGACCCGTCTCGAACGACATTGTCTTATCGGTCCCGCTGAATGTGCAGGAAACCGTGGTTGCTTCAGTCATGCTTCTCTCTTCTCGTAGCCCGCCCGGAACGACTCCGGACGGTTCGACGGCCGCTATCTGCGGCATATCGGGGATGTGGACGCGTGTTGTCCGTTCCCACTCATCGATCTGGTTGTCGGTCCCGTTGGTCCGGTCCCCGACGCGATACGGACGGCCCTCCGGCCGCCCGCTGCTTAACTGGTCCTACCTGCGCAGCCCCAACTTGGCGATGATCGCCCGGTAGCGCTCAACGTCGTTCTTCTTGACGTAGTCAAGCATCCGCCGGCGGCGACCCACCACCATCAACAGGCCCCGCCGACTGTGATGATCCTTCTTGTGGATCTTCAAGTGGTCGGTGAGGTGGTTGATGCGGTCACTCAGGAGTGCGATCTGCACCTCGGGAGAACCGGTGTCACTCTCGTGCAGCCGGTTGGATTCGATGGTGTCGCCCTTGGGGGGCAGGTTGGTCGGCATCAGAACCTCGGGTTTCGGACCCGGCCTCATGGTGCGCTGTGCGCCACCGGAAGCCATTCGGAGGGCCGGATTTCTTCGATTCCGACCCCGGACGACCCCGGTCGGGCCGTCCACGGGGGTACAGGGTATCGGCGGTGAGAGGTAATCTCACCTCATGAGCGCACGGTTCACCCACTTGGCGCTGCCGTCACACGACCTGAACGCCACCGTTGCATGGTACGAAACCCACACGCCGATGCGGGCCTTCCACCAGCGGACCGACCCGGACGCTGAGGTGGCGTGGTTGGCCGAGGACGACAACGCTGTGGGGATCGTGGTTGTCCAGACGTTCGAGGACCACGAAGCCGGCCAGCCCCTTCCCATCCTGACCCCGTTCGCCCACCTGGGCTTCGACGTAGACTCACCCGGAGAGGTCGACCAAGCGGCCGAACTTGGGCGGGCGTCGGGTTGTCTGCACTGGGAGCCAGCGGACCACCCACCGCCGGTCGGCTACCTCTGTGCGGTGACCGATCCCGATGGCAACGTGGTTGAGTTCAGTTTCGGCCAAGGCTTGGAGGCCTTCGGCAGCTGAGGTCGGCCGATCAGCCGGCGCGGATGGCAGCCAGCAGGCGAACCATCTCAACCGCTGCATCGGCGCAGTCAGCACCCTTATTGCCCCGCTCCTCGTCGGCCCGCTCCATGGCCTGCTCCACGGTGTCGGTAGTCAGCACCCCGAACACCACGGGCACGCCAGTGTCATAGCCGGCTCGCATGATCCCGGCCGCTGCCTCGCCGGCCACGTAGTCGAAGTGTGCGGTCTCGCCCCTGATAACCGCCCCTAGGCATACCACCGCGTCGTAGCGACCCGACTCGGCCATAGCCCGAGCGGCCAGCGGCACCTCGAACGCCCCAGCTACCCAAGCCAGATCCACGTCGTCGTCAGTCACCCCGAGGGCCACCAGGCGATTCCGGGTACCAGCGACCAAGCTGGACGACACGAAGTCATTGAACCGGCCAGCCACTAGACCGATCCGCAGGCCGGCACCGTTCAGGGGGCCTTCCAGCGTCTTCATGACGCACTCCCCTCAGCGCCCGCCTCATCGAGGATGTGGCCCATGCGGTCCCGTTTCGTTTCCAGGTATCGGATGTTCTCCGGGTTGGGTGAGGTATCCAACGGAACCCGGTCGGTGATCTCCAGGCCGTAGCCCTCCAGGCCGCCGTACTTGGCCGGGTTATTAGTCATGAGCCGCATGTGGGTGATGTCCAAGTCGGACAGTATCTGAGCCCCCACGCCATACTCCCGGGAGTCCACCGGGAGCCCCTGCTGGAGGTTGGCGTCCACGGTGTCCAGCCCCTCATCCTGAAGGCCGTAGGCCCGCAGCTTGTGGCCGATGCCGATACCCCGGCCCTCATGCCCCCGGAGGTAGACCACCACTCCAGTCCCCTCGACCCCGATCTGGGCTAAGGCGGCGTCAAGTTGAGAACCACAGTCGCAGCGAAGGGATCCCAACAGGTCCCCGGTTAGACACTCGGAGTGAACTCGGACCAGTGGGGCGTCAACCGAGCCCAGGTCTCCCAGCACGTAGGCCACGTGCTCGTACTCGTCTAGCAGGGACACGTAGGCGTGGGCGGTCCATTCGCCGTACTTCGTGGGGATACGGGCCGAACCGAAGTGCTCAACCAGTTTCTCATGGCGTCGACGGTGGCGGATCAGGTCGGCAATGGTGATGAGTTGCAACTCGTGCTTGGCGGCAAAAACCTCTAGGTCGGGTAGGCGGGCCATGGTGCCGTCATCGTTGACGATCTCGCACAGCACCCCCACCGGCTGCCGGTCGGCCAATGCACACAGGTCGACAGCGGCCTCGGTGTGCCCGGCCCGCTTGAGTACGCCACCCACTCGGGCCCGTAGCGGAAAGATATGTCCGGGACGAGCGAACTCTCCACGGCGCCGCTCCGGATCAGACAGGCCGACCACGGTGGCCGACCGATCCGAGGCCGAAATCCCAGTTGTGGTTCCCTCCACCAGATCCACCGACACCGTGAACGCTGTGCGCATCGATTCGGTGTTCTCAGTCACCATGAGCGGCAGGTCCAACTCGTCGGCCCGCTCATCGGACATGGGGGCGCAGATCACCCCGCTGGTATGGCGGATCATGAACGCCATCTTTTCTGGCGTCATGGCGTCGGCGGCGATGATTAGGTCGCCCTCATTCTCCCGGTCCTCATCGTCCACCACGACTAGGAATTCGCCCCGGTCGTAGGCCTTGATGGCGTCTTCGATGCTGGACAGCGGCATCAACCGCTCCCTTCGTTGGCAGGGATCCGCCCGGCGGCCAGCAGGCCGGCCACGTAACGGGCGAGGACATCGGCCTCGACATTGACCTGGTGGCCGGAATCCCGGTGGCCGAACGTCGTGACCTGGAGGGTGTGTGGTATGAGGGCCACATCGAACGTGTCGTCGACGACGGCGGCCACGGTCAGGCTGACCCCGTCCAGGGTGACCGAACCCTTCTCGACTATCTGGCCGGCCAACTCGTCGGGCAGGCGGAAAGACAGCCGACGAGAACCGTCGGATAATTCCCGGACGGTCAACACCTCGGTGACCGTGTCGACGTGGCCCTGGACCACGTGTCCGCCAAACCGGCCACCGGCGGTCAGCGGCCGCTCCAGGTTGACTAGACCGTCGGGACACAGGCCACCGACGGTGGTGCGGTCGAGCGTCTCCGGGACGGCATCGACGCCAAACCAGTCGTCTGCCCACTCCACGATGGTGAGGCAGCAGCCGTTCACGGCGATGGACGCGCCGAGGGTCACGTCGTCGAGCACGGTCGTCGCCTCGATGACGACGCGACGGCCGTCGTCGACCTTGTCAACCGACCGGACGACGCCGAGTTCCTCGACGATTCCCGTAAACATGTTTCCCGTTCTCTCCTGCGTATCCGATCCCTGGGAGGGGTGGCGGGAGCCGGCGGGATCCGGCGCCGATCGCCACGACCGCCGATGACCCAAAGGGCCAGCGGTCGCGACGACTACACCGCTTCCGACGTCCTCTCCCATCCGGACTCTGACCGTCGGCCCAGGACTTGCACCTGATCGGCCCCGGTAGGCGCCTAGCGGCGACCTTCCGGGGTTCGCGGGCTGGTCGGATCGCTCCGATTCACCGCCGGTCGGGACTTTCACCCAACCCCGAGGACTGTGTTGTGAGGTCAGCGTACCGGCGGTCTGGTCCGGGACACCCAGCGGGTCCGCTCTCAGTAGACGCCGAGGAGGCGTCCTGACATGGCCAGCACGGCCACCGCTATCACCGGACGGACCGCCCGAGCTCCCCCGACCACGGTAAAGCGGGCACCGAGACCCCCACCGGCGGCGAATCCGGCGGCCAGGACGAGAGCCGGAGCCCAGTCGACCAGGTCCCGGGCGACAAACACCGGTAGGGCGGTAACGGTGACCACCAGAATGACCACCACCTTGATGCTGTTGGCAAGCACTAGGTCCAGGCCGGACCGGGACAGGGCTAGGACCAGGAGAAGGCCGATGCCGGCCTGGAACGCCCCGCCGTAGCAGCCCACGCCAAAGAACACGATCCCCGCCGTGGTCGGCGACCAGTGACGAGCAGCTGCCCCGACCTTCGGGGGTCGGAGCGACAGGACTAAGAGCGGGACCATCGCCACCCCGAAGACCCGTTCGAAGGTCTCGGCGGCCAACTGGGAAACCAGCAGCGACCCGGTAAGTGACCCAGCGACCACGGGCACCAGTAACGGAAGCGCCCGGGATACGCCAGACACCCTGAGCCGTCGGAAGGCAGCCATGGCGCTGACGTTGGAGGCCAGGACCCCAACCCGGTTGGAGCCGTTAGCCACGTCACCCGGCACGCCGGCCAGTACCAGGAGCGGCACGGTCAGCAGTGACCCACCCCCGGCCATGGTGTTCACGCAACCTGCGAATAGGCCGCCGATGACCAGCAAGACGATGTCGAGAGGGCCCACGCGAGGTCTGGCTAGGTCAGGGCGGCCCGGGTATCGACCACGTCCCGGTGGAGTTGTTCCACGAGCGCTTCGAGGTCATCAAAGATGCGCTGGCCTCGAAGCCGCTGCGCGAACCGAACCCGAGCCTCCTCGCCGTAAAGGTCGGGGCCGTCATCGTTCAGCCCACCCACGTCGAGCAGGTGGGCCTCTAGTAGCACGGCACCGTCCTCGTAGAAGTGGGGCCGAGTCCCCAGCGAGACGGCCGCCGGATACACCGTGCCGTCGGGTCTCTCGTACCAGCCGGCATATACGGCGTCCTCGGGAAGCAGAATCGTGGAATCGACCCGGACGTTGGCCGTCGGAAACCCCAGTTCCCGGCCCCTACGGTCACCCGTGCCGACCACGCCTCGGACCTCGTAGGGGCGGCCCAGCATGGCGTTGGCCCGCTCCAGGTCGCCCCGGACCAGGGCCCGCCGGATGAAGGTGGACGAGACCTGCTCGTGGTCGCGAGCCGGACTGCCAGCCAAGCCGACCAGTCCGAGGCCCAGGACCTCGAAGCCCATCCTGGAGCCCATGTCGCGCAGGAGCGCCACGTTGCCCAAGCGCTGGTGGCCGAAGTGGAAGTCCTCCCCGACCACCACCAGCTTGGCTCCCAGGCACCCGACCAGCACGTCGGCCACGAACTCCTCGGCGGACTCCATGGCTCGCACCTCGTCGAACGGCACCACCAGGGTCAGGTCCACGCCCGTGGTGGCCAGCTGTTCCAGCTTCTGCTCGTTGTCAGTCAGCAAGAGTGGTGCTGACTCGGGCCGAACCACGGTGGCCGGATGCCGGTCGAAAGTGACGACCGCTGATGCCAACTCCCTCTCGTCGGCCAGACGTCGAACCTCGGCGACTACTTGTCGGTGGCCGACGTGTACGCCGTCATAGGCGCCGATGGTCAGGGCGGCCCCCGGTGACGAGGGGTCATGGGGGCTCAACTCCCAGCGGATCTCCACGACGGCGAGGCTAGCGAGCGGCTGTCGGTCCGCCGGAACCGATCAGGAAACGGCGGGAGCCAGAACGACAGCCGGCTTAGCCCCACCCCGGTGGGGCTCGTACACAGCCAGCAGCGCCCCGTCCGGTCCGTGGACCGGCCATGGGCCTACCTCGGCGGACCCCGACTCCACACCTAGACGGTCGAGATCCAGCGGTCGGCCGAAGGACACGTCGACGGCTGTGGCCTCGTCGACATAAACGCCACCCAGATCGCGCAGGGCCTCAGTCAAGGGCAGCAGGATGGGGGTCTCAACCGGGTGGGCCTCGTCCTCGGTGAACGACCCGACCGAGGTTCGACGGAGGTCGCAGAGATGGGCGCCACCTCCGAGAGCTGTCCCGAGGTCAGCAGCGAGTGTGCGGATATAGGTTCCCGAAGAGCAGGTCACCGCCACGTCGTAGATTCCCTGCTTGTCGCCGGGCACCACGTCGAAGCGGTGCACGGTCACCGTCCGAGGGCTTCGCTCTACCTCACCACCCTCTCGGGCAATCTCGTGGAGTCGCCGGCCGCCGACCCTGACAGCCGACACCATCGGTGGAACCTGCTGGATGTCACCGACGAACGCCCGTGCGGCGGCCACCACCTGGTCCGGATCCACGGCCGACATGTCGTAGATGGCAGTCACCTCGCCCGAAGCGTCCAGCGTCGATGTCTCGGTACCTAGAACAACCCGGGCCGTGTACTCCTTGGGTAGGGCCGTCAGGAAGCGAAGCAGACGGGTGGCCCGACCCACACCGAGAACCAGAACCCCGGTGGCATCTGGGTCCAGCGTCCCCGAGTGGCCCACCTTGCGAGTGCCCAGCACCCCCCGGGAGCGCGCCACCACATCGTGACTGGTCCAGCCGGCTTCCTTGTCGACAACGACGACCCCGTCGGGTTCGGCCGGTCGGTCGACCACTTCACTCCTCCTCGTCAAACGGAGCGAGTCCGCGGAGAATTTCCTCGATGCGGTCGGCAGAACGGAACGTGTCGTCGACCACAAAGGTCAACGGGGGGACGCGCCGAACCCGAGCCTGAGATCCGATAGCTCGTTGGAGTCGCGGCCGATGCTCGGCTAGCGCCTCCAAAAGCCCCTGGTCGTCAACGTCAGAGGTGACGTAAACCCGGGCCATGCTCAGGTCACGGTCGGTTGCCACACCGGCCACGGTGAGGAAACCCAGGCGGTCGTCGTCGATACGCTCGACCTCGTCGGCCAGAATTCGCGCCAAAAGCTCGTTGAGCCGATCGGTTCGGTCGTAGCCGCGGGTGGCCCCACCCGAGCGACGCCCCTGGGGTGCTCCCCGTCCCATGGCTGTCTCCTAGTCGCGGGGAATCTCCCGCTCCTCGAACGTCTCGATGACGTCGCCGTTCTTTAGGTCCTGGTAGTCGGAGAGCCCGATACCACACTCGAAGCCCGACTGGACCTCTCGCACGTCATCCTTGAACCGGCGAAGCGAGCTGACCTCGCCCTTCCAGATGATGGCACCCTCCCGGAGGAAGCGCACCTTGGAGCCGCGGGTAATGGTGCCGTTGGTGACGTAGCAGCCGGCGATTTTTCCGACGCGGGGGACGGAGAAGATCTCTCGGACCTCGGCGTCGCCCGTCACGATCTCCTCGAACTCCGGCGCCAGCAGGCCGAGCATGGCCGACTCAATGTCCTCAATCAGCTTGTAGATGATCTCGTAGGAGCGAATCTCCACGTTCTCGGTGTCGGCCATCTCGCGAGCCTTGCGCTCGGGTCGCACGTTGAAGCCAATGATGGTGGCATTCGATGTGGCAGCCAGCTGGATGTCGTTCTCGGTGATCCGACCCACCGCCCGGTGGACAAAGGCCAGCTTCACGTCCTCGCGCTCGAGCTTGCGGAGGCTCTCGGTAACGGCCTCCAGTGAACCGTTCACATCGGCTTTGACGATCAGGTTCAGGGTGGCCGCCTCACCTTTCTGGATCTGTTCGAAGATGTCCTCCAGGCGGGCGCCACCCGATAGCGCGTGGGCGTCCCGGCCGATGTTGGCCTGGCGACGCCAGTGGCCCCGCTTGTCGGCTACCCGACCGGCAATTTTCTCGTTGGGGGCAACGACGAAACCCTCACCAGCGTCGGCCACGTCGGATAGGCCCAGGACCTGAACCGGCACAGACGGTCCGGCCTCCTTGACCTGGTTTCCGTGGTCGTCGACCAGAGCCCGCACCCGCCCCCACGCCGCTCCGGCAACCAGTGGGTCACCAACCTTAAGGGTCCCGCGTTGGACGAGCACAGTGGCCACCGGTCCCCGCCCAACGTCCAAGAAGGACTCCAGGACCACGCCCTGGGACCGCCCCTCTGGATCGGCCCGAAGGTCCTCTAGTTCCGCTAACACATTCAGGTTGTCCAAAAGATCGTCAATCCCGAGGTTTTGGAGAGCGGACACCTCAACAGTGATGGTGTCTCCGCCCCAGGACTCGGGAACGAGGTCGTGTTCGGCCAATTGGCCTAGGACCTTCTGAGTATCGGCATTCTCCCGGTCGATCTTGTTGACGGCCACGATGATCGGCACGTCCGCCGCCCGAGCATGGTCAAGGGCCTCCACAGTCTGGGGCATCACGCCGTCGTCGGCCGCCACCACCAAGACGACGATGTCAGTTGAACCGGCACCGCGGGCCCGCATGGCGGTAAACGCCTCGTGGCCTGGGGTATCGATAAAGGTAAGCAGCCGACCATCACGTTCAGCCTGGTAGGCACCGATGTGCTGGGTGATTCCTCCCGCCTCGTCGTCAACGACGTTGGCGTTCCTGATCTGGTCAAGCAACTTGGTCTTGCCGTGATCAACGTGTCCCATGACGGTGACGATCGGTGGGCGGACCGGAGCGTCGTCGTCATCGAGATCGTCCACGACGTCAAGCAACTTGAGCAACTCGACCTCTTGCTCCTCACCAGGGTCGACCATGCGGATCTCGACACCCAGGTCGGCCGCGAACAACTCGATCATGTCGTCGGACAGGGACTGGGTGGCCGTGACCATCTCACCCTGCTGCAGGAGAAAGCGGACGACGTCGGCCGCCGTACGGTTCAGGCTTGGGCCGAGGTCCTGAGCGGTACAGGCACGCTCGACCACAACCTCGCCCTCGGGCACGGCGGCGTCATCCGGCGTGTAAGCCGGCAGGTCCATTGGCTGGAGTTCCTCGCGGCGACGGCGACGGCGACCCTTACGGCGTGGTGGACGGCGACCGCCGCCAGGTCCACCACCGGGGCGACCTCCAGGCGGACCACCGGGACGACCACCGGGCGGACCACCGGGACGACCACCGGGCGGACCACCGGCACCAGGAACCGACTCGCGCGGTCCCCCACCCATCGGTGGGCGACGACCCACTGGGGGCGGACCGGTGCGACGACCCGGATGACCACCGGGTGGTGGTCCGCTTGGTCGCGAGACAGTGCCTGGCGGTGGCGGAATCGGCCTACCCGACGCCGAGACCGGTGGTCCGGGTGGCGGTGGAATCGGCTTGCCAGATGTTGAAAGTGGCGGCGTGGCACCGGGGGGCGGAACACGGGAAGCCCCGATGACCTTGGCGGCCGGATCGGGAACGGTCGGGCCGCCGTCGTCAGCGATGGGGGTCGCCTCTGAGCTTCGCTCCGGCTCCGGCTCCGGCTCCGGCTCCGGCTCCGGCTCATGGGATTTTCTGGGGGGCGCCGATGAGCCACTGGACGAGATCACCCGACGCGGGGACTCGGATGTTGGCTCGGACTCCGGCTCGGGCTCCGGCTCCGGCTCCGGCTCCGGCTCCGGCTCGGGCTCCGGCTCGGGCTCCGGGTCGGGCTCCGGCTCGGGCTCGGGCTCCGGTTCGGGCTCCGGTTCGGGCTCGGGCTCGGGTTCGGGCTCGGGCTCGGGCTCGGGCTCCGGCTCGGGCAGCTTCGAGGCCTTCTTCTTGCCCGGTTCCTCCGGCTGGACGTCGCGCACCAAGCCCTCACGCTGCGCCTTACGACGGGCCCGGTCAGCCTGGGCTTCCACGATTCCCGATGAATGGCTCTTCACGCCAATACCCAGAGATTCACAGAGGTCGAGGACCTCGGCGTTAGTC
>JAZADL010000077.1:0-19808 GCA_036123635.1 Actinomycetota bacterium | reverse complement strand
GCGATCTCCACCGCGCTGGCCGCCAACTCGGCCCGGACACCGGTCACGCCGAGCAGGCCGACGCCGTAGACAAACCCCCGAGAACGCTCACAGATCCGAGGAAGCCGCTCGTCGGGTGCTGTAGGAGCGGCCAGCAGAATCGGCTCAACCGCCGCCTCATCGGCCACGTCCAGCCACGCCCCAGCCTCCTCCAGGGGAAGGTCTGGGAGGATGCATCCTGAGACACCCGAATCCACCAAAGAGGCGGCAAAGCGCTTTAAGCCCATGCGGTGGACGATGTTGTAGTACGTCATCACAGCCAACGGCGCTCCGACGTCAGCCCCGCGAAGGGCATCCAAAATCCCCACGGGCGTAGCACCGTCCTCCAGCGCACGATCATTGGCCGCTTGGATGGTGGGCCCGTCCATGACCGGATCCGAGAACGGCACCCCGATCTCGATAGCGTCGGCGCCCGCCGCGGCGATGGCCCGGACCGTATCCAGCCAGTCCTCACCCAGGCCACCCGTCGCATAAACCACTAGGCACTTGCCACCAGCATCCCGACGGTCCCGCAGCGCGGCCTCTATCGGTCCCGGAGGTTGGACGGAGCTCATCCCAGGATGTCCATCATCTGGGCTACGTCCTTGTCGCCTCGGCCCGAGAGGTTCACCACCACCGACTTTCCGGCGAGCGACGCTCGTTCCCGGGACACCCAGGCCAGGGCATGAGCCGGTTCCAGGGCCGGGATGATGCCTTCGTATCGGCTCAGAAGCTGGAAGGCTTCTACCACTTCGTCGTCGGTCACCGCCTCGTACCGGGCCCGACCGATGGACGCCAAATAGCTGTGCTCAGGTCCCACTCCCGGGTAATCCAACCCGGCACTGATGGACTGAGCCTCCAGGACCTGGCCAGCCTCGTCCTGCATTAGGTACGACTCCATACCGTGGACTACCCCCGGGACCCCTCGCCCGACCGCCGCCCCGCCGGCCGGCTCCACCCCCACCAGCTCGGTATCGGCGTCAGCAAAGCCTGAAAAGATCCCGATGGCATTGGAACCACCGCCTACGCACGCCACCACAACATCCGGAGGGGCACCCAGCAGGGCATCGCTCTGCTGGCGGGCCTCCTGACCTAGTACCTCGTGGAAGGTGCGGACCATCCACGGATATGGATGGGGACCCATCACTGATCCCAGGCAGTAGTGCGACTCCTCCACGGTGGCTACCCAGTCCCGCATGGCCTCGTTCACGGCGTCCTTCAGGGTCCGGCTGCCCGACAACGCGGTACGGACCTCGGCTCCTAGCAGCCGCATCCGGAAAACGTTGAGCTCTTGGCGCCTCACGTCGACCTCGCCCATGTACACGCAACACTCCATGCCCAGCAGGGCCGCAGCGGTAGCCGAAGCAACCCCGTGCTGGCCGGCACCCGTCTCGGCCAGAAGCCGGGTCTTGCCCATCCGTTTGGCCAGGAGGGCCTGGCCAAGCACGTTGTTGATCTTGTGGGATCCCGTGTGATTGAGGTCCTCACGCTTGAGTAGCAGACGGCAACCCAGCTCGGCCGAAAGGTTGTGACACTCCGTCATGGGTGAAGGTCGACCGGCGTAGTCAGCTAGGAGGGAATCCAGACTGGTACGAAATGACGGATCGGCCCACGCCTCGCGGAACGCCGCCTCTAGTTCAAGAACGGCCGGAATCAGAGTCTCCGGGACGTACCGGCCCCCGAACTGGCCGAAGCGTCCCTCGGAGGTCGGGTCGGAAAGGGTCACGAGCTCTCCGCCTCGGACGACCCCAGACCCTTTGCAGTCCCCACTTTCATCCCTCCTCTTGCCAGTCAAACGGACGACGCTCAACGTCACCCTCGTAGCGGACGGGTTGCGCTGCTCTCGCGTTGGCCATGAACGCCCGGAGGAGCCGTGGGTCCTTCCTCCCCGGCTCAGCCTCCACTCCGGTCGAGACATCGACCCCGTACGGATCCACCTCCTCGATCGCCGAAATCACGTTCTCGGGCGTTAGCCCCCCGGCCAAAAGCATTGGTCGGTTCGGGGGGGCGCCCTCGGCCAGGGACCAATCAAAAACCTCTCCGGAACCAGGCGCCGGGGAATCCAATAGGAGGAGGTCAGCTCCGTATTCGTCAAAACGCTGGAGATCCGGCGAGCCGGCGGGTAGGGCGCGGATGGTCATGGGTACCCGTTCCGCCACCCACTGACAGGTAGCCGGCGACTCGCGACCGTGTAGTTGGGCCGCCTTCAAGCCGATGGTGTTAACGGTCTCGACCACCCGGGCCTTACCTCGGTCGCGAAACACGCCGACGGTCAGGACATCAGGGGGAAGCTGACCGACAATGTCGCGGACCACCGACTCGGCTACTTGCCGGCGGGACGTAGCGAAGACAAATCCCAAAGCGTCAGCACCCATGGCGGTAGCCAATAGCGCGTCCTCCGCACACGTAATACCGCAAATCTTTATGAACACGTTGTCGACGCTACTCCCCGGCCCCAAGGCCCCGGAGGGCACGAATAGCGCCACATCGATCACTTGACGTCACCGCAGACTCCCCCACCAGCAAAGCCTGGTAGCCAGCTTTGAGCAGCGGGGCGGCGTCAGCCGGGCCGCGGATTCCCGACTCGGCCACCCGGATCACGCCGTCAGGCATGAGTGGCCCCATCCGCACGGCCCGGGCCGTGTCAACCTCGAATGTGACCAAGTCTCGCTGGTTCACCCCAACCAGCCGTGCGTTGATGGCAAGGGCCCGTTCCAATTCAGCCTCGTCATGGATTTCCACCAGCGCATCCAGGCCTAGCTCGTCGGTCAGATCGTAAAAGTCCGCCAACTGGACGTCGTCAAGTGCAGCAACAATGAGCAGCACGGCGTCGGCGCCCATTAGCCGGGCATCGCAGACGTCGCGGGGGTCCACTGTGAAGTCTTTACGCAGGACCGGGATTGACACGACCTCCCTTGCCGAGACCAGGTCTTCTGGGGAGCCACCGAAGTGGTCGCTGTCGGTCAGGACGGACAAGCAGGCCGCTCCCCCGGCGGCGTACTGGGTCGCCACGGTCTCCGGATCCAGATTGGTGACAAGATCCCCGCGGGAAGGTGATCGTCGCTTGACCTCAGCGATAATCGCCGGCTCGCCCTCTGGAACTTCAAGGAGAGCCTCGCCAAACCCTCGAGGAGGTGGCACCATCCGGGCTCGTTCAACCAGAACATCCAGGATTCTCTGATCCGCGGCCGCCTGGGTGCGGTGGGCGTCCAGGATCCGATCCAGATAGGTGGCCACAACCCGAGGCTAGCGACGGTACTCCGGAGCCGACCCCCCAGTTACCTTCCTCTCCCTGCTGGCATCATCTCCTCACATACTGCTCATAGAAGTAGTTACGGCTATGGGCTGAATGGGGGGTTCGGCGCGTGGAGCGGAGGACATCGACTCGACCGCTGAAATAGGACCAGGTTGGCCCTATCGTCAGTCGTCGAGAAGTGAGACCGTCGTGGACCCCGCCGGGTAGACCGCCTTGACGTCGGCCGTGGTGGCCACAGCTCGACGGACCTCAGCTAAGGCCACGAATCCGTCCTCGACAGCGGCCACGCTGGTTAGGCGGCCAGCTGACCGGCCTTCGGCCTCCAACTCCGTCCCTGCCGGCGGAGGGGCTCCGGCCCCGGTAGCGCGCAGGATCCGGGTCGGCGCACCAGCAGCGCGGCTGTCCACGCGGGCTACCAGTTCCTGACCGGTGTAACAGCCCTTGGTAAAACTCGCCGATCGGTTCACGACTCCGGTGGCCGCCGGAATCGTCGAATCGTCCATCTCCGACCCCATCGCCGGAATCCCTGCCGAGATCCTTCGGACCTCCCAGTCGTTGTGACCCCCGACCGCTAATCCCTCTGGCTCGGCCACCGATGGACCGAGGAGATCCACAGCGCACAGGCCGGGCCACGATACGGCGATTCTCAGACCATCTTTTGGAATTGGGAGATCGTCTGGCGACCCGTCCAGGACGGTGACCAGATCCCAATCGACGGCCTCCACCGTGCAGTCCGTCCGGAGAAGGAATCTGGTCAGTCGCTGTACCACCACCTCGCCGTAACCAACATCCACGTCCAGGATGTAGCGCTCCGCTGATAGGCGGGTAACACGCATCCAGGCGTCAACTTTGCCCGTCGGCTGGAGAACGAAGGTCTCGCCCGACCCACCCACGGGTAGCGCCTCAACGTCCTGGCTGAGTTGTCCCTGGAGGTAGCTGCCGGCGTCCGGTCCGGCCACCACGACCACGTCCCGGGGCCGGCGTACGGCCAGCGGGTGGTCAACCACTGGAAGCCATCCGGCGAACCGCCGTCATACGTCGCGCCGCTGGAATGGCCGAAAGGAGCGCTCGAGCCTTGTTCTGACACTCCAGGTGTTCCAACTTCGGGACACTGTCGGCCACGATCCCGGCTCCGGCTTGGACTGAGGCAATGCCGTCGGCCACCAGCATGGTGCGGATGGCAATGGCCGTGTCGATATTGCCGGAGAAGTCGAAGTAACCCACCACCCCGGCATATGGGCCCCGCTTAACTGGCTCCAACGCGTCGATGATCTCCATAGCCCGGACCTTGGGAGCACCAGAAACCGTTCCAGCCGGCAGGGTGGCACGGAGTACGTCGATAGGTGTACGACCCTCGGCTAGGTCACCGGCCACCTGGCTAGTGAGGTGCATGACGTGGCTGTAGCGCTCCAGCGTCATCATTTCTTCAACCTCTTCGGTACCAAAGGCCACTACGCGTCCCACGTCGTTACGGGCTAGATCCACCAGCATCACGTGCTCGGCCAACTCCTTGGGGTCCTCGGCCAGCTCGGCAGCCATACGCCGGTCGTCGATCTCGGTTCGTCCCCGGCGCCGGGTCCCGGCGATGGGGCGGGAAACCACTCGCCCGTCCAACAGTTGCACCATGGGCTCTGGAGAGGCCCCGACCACCGACAGGTTCTCGTAGCGGAGGAAGTACATGTACGGACTGGGGTTGACCTGGCGGAGCACCCGGTAGACGTCAAACGGCTCGGCGTCTAGTTCCACGTCGAACCGCTGTGAAAGCACCACCTGGAAGATGTCGCCGGCGAAAATGTGCTCCCGTGCCGCCTCGACGGCCAACTCGTAGGTTTCTGCCCCCATCGTGGAAGTCACCTCGGGCAGCTCCTCATTGGGATCCGGGGGGAGCATGAGGGGCTCGTTGAGGGGCCGGGCACCGTCGGCGGCCAACGCTTCTAGGCGATCCATGGCGGCGTCGTAGGCGGCATCTAGGGCGGTGTCGTCGGCTCCCTCGGGGACGATCACGTTGACCAGAAGCACGGCTCGTTGGCGCCAATGGTCGATGGCCACCAGCTCGCCGATGACTGACATGATCCCGTCGGGAAGGCCACGGTCGTCGTGGGGAACGTTTGGGAGGTGCTCGACCTCACGGACGACGTCGTAGCCCAGGTAGCCAATCAGTCCACCGTGGAGCGGGGGCAGTCCTTCGATGTCCGGTGACCGGAAGCGCTCCAAGAGGTCTTCCAAGGCTACCAGGAGGCCTTCTTCGGTCCGGACGCCGTCGGGTAGATCGCCGTCGACCTGCAACGCACCCCCGATCGAGGTCAGGGTGGTGGACGGGTTCCGACCGATGAACGACCAGCGTCCCCATGTCTCTCCACGGTCCACACTCTCAAGCAGGAAGCCCTCTCCGTCACCCACGCAGCGGGCGAACAATGAGACCGGCGTGGTCAGGTCGGCCAGTAGTTCCCGCCAAACAGGTACCACGGCATGTTCGCGGGCTAACTCCCGAAACTTCTCGCGGTGGGGAGCGACCATCAGGTCAGCCGTCGTCCTGCCCAAAAGCCCGGAAGAAGCAACTGTATTCACCGGTGTGGCAGGCTCCCTGCCCTTCCTGCTCGACTACGAACAGAAGCGTGTCGCCGTCGCAGTCGTAGTAGGCCTCCCGAACGTACTGTCGGTCTCCGGAGGTTTCGCCCTTACACCAGTACTCCTGGCGACTCCGACTCCAGAACCAGGTTCGGCCGGTGGCCATGGTCTCGCGAAGGGAGGCGTCGTTCATCCACGCCATCATCAGGATCCGGCCCGTGTGCTCCTCCTGGACGATGGCCGGCACGAGGCCGTCCTCGTTGAAGGTGATCCGACCAAGTTGATCCTCAGTGGCGAGAAGCGGGATTGAGACGGGGGCGGAGGCATCGGACATGGCGCCCAGCCTACGGTCGCCCGTCTGCCGGTTGGGCCTGTATTCGAGCGGCCTAGAGGTAGAGGCCGGTACTGCCCTCTTCCAGACGCTGGGCGGCTACAGCGTGAACATCCCGTTCCCGCAGGATGATGTAATCGTGGCCGCGGACCTCGACCTCGTAACGGTCCTCGGGATTAAACAGGACCTGATCTCCAACCTCCATGGCCCGCACGTTCGGTCCGGCGGCTACCACCTGTGCCCAGCCCAGACGCTTACCCACCTGGGCGGTGGCCGGTATCAGGATTCCGCCGGTGGACCGCCGCTCGCCATCCTCTGTGTCGGAGCAGACCAGAATTCGATCGTTCAGCATCTTGATGGGGAGGCCCTCGTGGTCCGAGGGTCCGGGGACCGGGTTGCGGTTCAAAGGGGTCGTGTTCGCCCTGTCGTTCACCAGCGCAACGGTATCGGCCGAGGATCGATGACCGGCCGGATCGCTCAGGCTCCCGGGGGTCGCACAGCCACGCCGGCGGCCGATAAGTGTTCCTTGGCCTTCGCCACGCTGTATTCCCCGAAGTGAAAAATTGACGCTGCAAGAACGGCGTCGGCTCCTCCTTCGATGGCCCCCTCTACCAGGTGATCGAGGTTCCCTACCCCACCGCTGGCGATCAACGGGACCGGGCAGACGGAACCTACGGCCCGCAGCATCTCTACGTCGAAGCCGTCACGGGTCCCGTCCCGGTCCATGGAGGTGCACAGCACCTCTCCCGCCTTCCGGTCCACCACCTCGGTCACCCAGTCCACAACATCCCACCCGGTGGCTGTACGGCCCCCGTGGGTGAAAACCTCGAACCCACTGTTGACGCCGTCGCTCCGTCGGGCATCTACTGCAACTACCACGCACTGGCTTCCAAATTCGGTAGCTAACTCTGCTACTAGCTCCGGCCGGTCCACGGCTGCCGTGTTGATCGATACCTTGTCGGCTCCGGCTCGCAGGATGACCCGCGCGTCCTCAACCGAACGGATACCACCGCCCACAGTGAACGGAATGAATACCTCTTCGGCTGTTCGCCGGACCATGTCAACCGTGGTGTCTCGAGAGTCGGAGGAAGCAGTGATGTCGAGGAAGATCAATTCGTCGGCACCTTCCCGGTCGTACCGGGCAGCCAATTCGACTGGGTCACCTGCGTCGCGTAAACCGACGAAGTTGACGCCCTTGACCACCCGGCCGGCATCCACGTCGAGGCAGGGAATCACCCGGACGGTCTGCATCAGTGATCCCTCAGGGCCCGGATAGCGGTCGCCAAGTCGACCGTACCTTCGTACAGGGCCCGACCGAGGACGATCCCCGCCAGCCGGCGGCCGGCTACCACCAGGTCGGCCAGGTCATTCAGGTCCGATGGACGGCCCACGCCACCCGAAGCCACCACGTCGACCTCGGTAGCCGCCAGAGCCGCTGCTAGACCCGCCAGATCGGGTCCCTGCAGGGTGCCGTCCCGTTCGATCTGGGTAATAACGAAGGCATCAGTGCTTCGGATGGAGAAGCGTTCGAGGGCGTCATTCAGGAGTAGTCCGCTCCCCTTCGTCCACCCACGAACGGCTACCTCTTCGCCTCGGATATCCAGTCCGACCGCCACCCGACCCAGGCCGGCCACCTCGTCCACCAGATTGGGGTTCTCGATCGCCGCCGTACCCATTACCACCCGGGATACGCCGGCGTCGAACAGGGTTCGGGCGTCGTTTAGGGTCCGGACACCGCCTCCCGCCTGGACCGGGACGTCCAAGGTGGCGGCCACCTCGGCCACTACCTGGCGATTCACTGGGTCACCAGTCCGCGCTGCGTCCAAGTCCACGACGTGCACCCAGGTGGCTCCGGCATCCTGGAAGGCCTGGGCCTGGGCCACCGGGTCGTTGCCATACGCCGTCTCCTGCCCGTAGTCGCCTTGGAGTAATCGGACGCACCGGCCGCCAAGGATGTCGATAGCCGGAAAGAGCACGGGCGACGTCGTCACGCGGAAACCCCGGCGAGGGACCCCACGAAGTTGGCCAGCACCTGGAGGCCCACTCGACCCGATTTCTCTGGGTGGAACTGGCAGGCCCACAGATTGCCGGAGGCCACCGCGGCGCACACCTCGGATCCATAACGACAGGTAGCCACGGTGTTTGGGCCTACGGGCGCCGCATAACTGTGTACGAAGTAAGTCCACGATTCCTGGGTAAGGCCCGCCAGCAGGGGGTGGTCTTCGATGTGATCCAGTCGGTTCCACTGCATCTGCGGACGCTTCACATCTCCAGCCAGAAGGCCAACTTCTCCGTCCAGCACTCCGAGGCCCCGGTGGTGGGGAGCCTCAGCGCTCCCCTCGTAGAGCAGTTGTAAACCGACGCAGATCCCGAGGAACGGCCGGCCACCGGCGACGGCCGCTCGTGCGGCATCAGCAGCCACCTCGGCTAAGCCAGTCGCCTCCAGGGCTTCCACACACCGGCCGAAGGCCCCAACTCCGGGCAGCACTACACCGTCAGCCTGGGATACCACGTCCGGATCGTCGGTCAGGCGGGCATCGGCACCGACGCTCTCGAGCGCTTTCTGGGCCGACCGCAGGTTTCCAATGCCGTAGTCCAGGACAGCGACCAGCGGTCCACTCATAAACTTCCCTTGGTCGAGGGCACTCCCCCACCTTCGATCCGTACCGCGTCACCCAAGGCACGGGCCATCCCCTTGAAAGTGGCTTCGACGATGTGGTGGGTGTTCTTCCCCCGAACCAGGGTCAGGTGCACGGTGATCCGGGCGGCCATCGCGAAGGCCCGCCAAAACTCCTCTATCAGTTGGGGGTCGAAGGGGGGGTCGCCGAGGATCTTCTGGCCCGGAAAATTCACCTCATGATGAAGGTAGGGGCGCCCAGAGAGGTCCAGGGCCACATCGACTAGCGCCTCGTCGAGCGGTACCCGGGCGTTGGCGAAGCGGCGGACACCAGCCTTATCGCCCAGGGCCTCAGCGAAGGCCTCGCCAACAGCGATGCCCACGTCCTCCACGGTGTGGTGGGCATCGATGTCTAGGTCCCCAGTGCAGCGCACCTCGAGGCCGAACCCACCGTGGCGGCCCAGTTGGTCGAGCATGTGGTCGAAGAACGGGATCCCGGTGTTTGCCGACACCGGGCCACCATCTAGGTCGATCGAGACACTGATCGAAGTCTCGTTGGTGGACCGCTCGCGGTTCGCAGATCGACTCGTCATGACAGTGCCTCCCGAAGGGCCTCGAGGAACCGGTCGTTCTCTTCGCCGGTTCCGATGGTGACCCGGAGGCATCCCTCAACGCCTTCCATGGTCGTGAAGTCCCGGACCAGTACCGATCGGTCGATGAGGTCCTGCCAGACCTCCCGGCCAGGACGGGTCTCGGGACGAAAGAGGATGAAGTTGGCTGCCGACGGCCAGGCAGTAACAGGAAGGGCCTTCAGGGCGGCAGCCATCCGTTCCCGCTCGGATACCAGGATCGATATGCGCTGGTCCATTGCCGAGCCGTAGGCCAGCGCTAGTTTTCCGGCCACCTGTTTGAAGGCGTCCAGATGGTACGGCAGGGCCACCTTCTCCAACTCTGCCACGCACCATGAGGGTGCCAAGAGGTACCCGATCCGGGCTCCGGCCATAGCCCAGGTCTTGGAGAAGGTTCGACTCACCACGAGGTTCCGGTCGTTGTCCAGCAGGTCCACGGCACTGTGTGGAGCGAACTGTCCGTAGGCCTCGTCCACCACTACCAAACCGCCGTAAGAGCCGACCGCCTCTACCACCTCGGATATGAGATTTCCCGACTCGAGGGTTCCCGTCGGATTGTTTGGCGAGCAAAGGACCACCAGGTCGGGACGCTCGGCGTCAAGTAGAGCGGCCACTGCAGGTAGATCTAGGGAAAAGTCGGGCTCCCGCCAGCCCCGGACCACCCGGGTACCGGTGGACCTAGCAATCTGCGCGTACATGGTGTAGGTAGGTTCGAAGACCGCCACTGACCGACCGAACCCTCCGTAGGCCAAGAAGAGGCTCTGGATCACCTCGTTGGAGCCGTTGGCGGTAAATACCTGGTCGGCTCCAACGTCGTAGCGTTCGGCCAGAGCGGCCCGGAACGGTCCGGCACCTCGGTCCGGGTAGCGGTTCCAGTCAATGGCCCGCGTCGCCTCGGCCAGCGCGTCGACGAACTCCGCCGGAGGCGGAAGCGGGGACTCGTTGGTATTAAGGCGGACTTCAACATCCATCTGGGGTGAGTGGTAGCCCTCGAGGGCAACTACATCGGACCGGGAGGTGGGGCGTTCAACCATCCTTCTTCTCCCCTACGTCGGTCCGGATTCGCACTGAGCGGGCGTGGGCGTCCAGTCCTTCGGCATTAGCCAGGGCCTCGACGTGAGGGGCTAGGCGTCGCAGAGCCCCCTCGTCGGCCGTCACCACGTGGACCTCCTTGGTGAAGTCAGCCACGCTCAGAGCTCCCGAAAAGCGGGCCGTGCCTGCGGTCGGGAGCACGTGGCTGGGCCCGGCGACGTAGTCGCCAAGTGACGCCGGGGACCACGGGCCACAGAAGACCGCGCCGGCATGGCGGACCCGTTCGGCCAACACCTCAGCACCATCCACCATCAGCTGTAGGTGCTCGGGGGCGATCGCGTCCGCGACAGCCAACGCCTGGTCTGGGCCATCCACCAGCACGCTCCAACCGGCATCAGCGAGGGTGGCCGTAATGTCCTCCCGGCGGGGAGCCTCGGCCACCATCCGGACCACTTCGGCCTCTACGGCTTCAGCCACCTCCTCGTCCCAAGTGACCAACCAGGCCAGGCCGTTCGGGCCGTGCTCAGCCTGGACTACGAGGTCGACAGCGGCGAAGGGCGCAGGGACTGAGGCGTCAGCGACCACCACCACCTCCGACGGGCCGGCGAAGGCCGATGGAACGCCAACGTCACCCGCCACCTCGCGTTTAGCCAGGGCCACGTACATGTTTCCCGGTCCGACGATGACGTCAACCGCTGGCACGGTCTCTGTGCCGTAGGCCATGGCGGCCACCGCCTGGGCTCCTCCCACCGCGTACACGGCATCGACGCCGGCCACAGCTGCAGCGGCCAGTGTCACGTCGGCGATTCTTCCGTCAACTCCGGGAGGAACGCAGAGGACGACCTCGTCCACTCCGGCTACCTGTGCGGGCACGGCAGTCATCAGGACGGTAGACGGGTAGGCGGCGCGGCCGCCGGGGGCGTAGCAGCCCACCCGCTCCACAGGACGGGACAGAGAGCGGATGACCAAGCCATCTTCCTCGGTCCGGCGCTCGGGCCGCACCTGGCCGACGTGGTGGCGCCGGACAGCTTCGGCGGCTACTTCCAATGCCGCCAGGACCTCGGGCTGGACCCGGTCAGGAGCAGCGGCAACCTCCGTGGGATCGACGCGGATGGCTTCTAGTTCAGCACCGTCGAAACGGGCGGTCATATCCCGCAGGGCGACGTCTCCTCGCTGACGGACGTCGGCCACGATGGCCCGGACCTCCTCCAACGGTCCCTCACCGGCCGCTACCGGTCGGGGGAGGACCGACCGGACGTCCTGGAGCGGGCCACGCAGATCGAGCCGCCGGAGCATCCCGCCACGCTACCGGCCGATGCCCATCGTGCCGGAAGGGCTTTTCGAGTCGCTGGACCGACGGCGACAGCGGGACCAGACTTCGGCCATGGAGCGCGAACATGCCGCCGAGTTGTCGTCGGTGGCCACCCAGTTGGCCGACTTGGTCCGCCGAGTCGAAGACCTAGCTGGAGAGGAAACCGCTGATCGGACCACAGACCGTTCGGCACTCCTGGAGGTCGAGCGGCACCTCCGGGGAGCACTCCGGGAAATGGAGCGCTTCCGAAGGACCACCAAAGGGCGCTGAACAGGGAAGATCGTTGCCATAATCCGAAAAAAACGCTCGGCGCCCGGTAGGGCGCCGAGCGGGCGAGGTGGGTGGCGGGTACCCGGTCCTCGCAGGCCGGGTGGCGGGACCCGGCCGGGCGAACTTACTACACCCTCATTGGGTGTGGAACCGGTTCCTATTCAAAGATTTATCTGAGATTCCACTACCGGCTCAAAGTTCGGCTTAGACCTCCGACGCCGGACAGAAGTCGTTGAGGACGCACTCCTCGCATCGGGGTTTGCGGCTGGGACAGACCCGTCGACCGTGGAGGATCAGACGAAGACTGAATCGGCCCCGCTCAGCGGCCGGCACCATCGGATTGAGTTCCCGTTCCACCTTGACTGGATCGGTCTCCGTGGTAAGTGCCAGACGCCGAGCCAGGCGCCCCACGTGGGTATCCACCGGAAGGCCAGGCAGGTCTAGAGCCACGCTGCGCACCACGTTGGCGGTCTTGCGACCCACTCCGGGGAGTGATGTCAGGTCAGCCATCCTGCCCGGGACCTCGCTGTCGTACTCCTCAACCAACCGCTGAGCCATACCAAGGAGGCTCCGGGCCTTGCTGGCGTAAAAACCGGTTGACCTGACGATCTCCTCAAGTTCGTGGGGAACAGCACCCGCTAGGTCCTCCGGGGTGGGATAGGCGGCAAATAGCGCCGGTGTCACCATGTTCACCCGTTTATCCGTGCACTGTGCCGACAGGATCGTGGCCGCTAGGAGCTGGAAGGGGTTGACGTGGTCCAACTCGCACTCGGCCGCCGGGTACTCGCCCTGCAGCCGACGATGGACCTCGGCTGCCCGTCCCCCAGGTGATCTCGGTCGTCCCACAGGGGTCGACGGTAGCCTCAGCGCCCATGGACCGGTTCACCGTCTCAGACGGAACCGATACCGCCACCCTGACTGGTGCCGGTCGAACCCCGGACGGCGAGCTGACCCGATGGCGGCTTGAGGTCAATCTGGCCGACCTGGACACCGCCACCGAGACCACCGCCGACCGCGGGACCACCGCTGACCGGGAGCGTCGACTCCTTGAAGCCGCCACGCAGGCCGTTGGTCTCCAGGGAGGTGGACGGCTGGAGTACTGGGTCGAACGGGTTGGCCCGCAGGATGACCATGTCCCTACGTCGGCTGGCTTCGCTCCCACCCGCGACCTTCTGCGGCTCCGTCGCGAACTACCGGCGTTGGCCACCGACCTCTCGACCCGAGCCTTCACGCCCGGAGACGCCGAAGCCTTTCTAACTGTGAACAACCTGGCCTTCGACTGGCACCCTGACCAGGGGAACATGACCGACACTGACCTAAAGGCCCGCCAGGGTGAGACTTGGTACGACCCCAACGGCTTTTTGCTCCACGAGGTCGGAGACAACCTCATCGGCTTCTGCTGGACAAAAATTCACTCCGACCAAGACCCGCCCGTGGGCGAGATCTACGCAATCGCCGTCCATCCCGAGCACCATGGGAAGGGACTGGGCCGGGCACTCACTCTTGCCGGACTGGCCCACCTGACGGGCTGTCGTCTCCGAACCGCCATCCTCTACGTGGAATCCGACAACCGGCCCGCCCTTCGCCTGTACCGGGGGCTCGGATTCGAGACTGAGTTCACCAATCGCTCCTACCAGCGCATCATCCGGTGACCATCGAAGCTTCTCCGCCGACCGGGGGTCTTCCCACAAGCCGGTACGACCTGGATCGCGAGGCTTTGGCTGACCTGCTGGTCGACCAGCCCGCTTACCGCCTAGATCAACTCTGGCGTGGTCTATACCACGACCTGGCTGAACCGGAGGAGATGACCACGCTGCCCGCCTCCCTCCGTCAGAACCTGACCAAACACCTCCCCGCCGCCCTCGTGGAAGACACCCGCTCGGTAGGCGACCAGGGAAGGACTGTGAAGTGGCTGTGGCGTCTCGCTGACGGCACTCTCATCGAGACGGTGCTCATGCACTACCGGAACCGTTCTACGGTCTGTGTGAGCACCCAGGCCGGTTGCGCCATGGCCTGCGGGTTCTGTGCCACCGGCCAGATGGGTTTCGACCGCCACCTAACCGTCGGGGAGATCGTAGAACAGGTGGTCAGGGCCCAAGTCGAGGCCGGCGAGCGTCGGATCTCCAACGTGGTTTTCATGGGCATGGGCGAGCCCCTGGCCAACTACGACCGAACCTGGGCGGCCGTAGAGCGGATCCATGGCGGCCTCGGGCTATCAGCCCGGCACCTCACCATCTCCACCGTGGGTCTAGTTCCCGGTATCCGTCGCCTGGCCACAGAGTCCCTTCCCGTCAACCTAGCTGTCTCCCTTCACGCCGCCGATGACGAGCTTCGAAATGAGCTGGTCCCCATCAACCGGCGGTGGCCTCTGGCCGAGCTGGCCGAGGCTTGTCAGGAACACGTGACGTTCACCGGTCGACGGCTTTCATTCGAGTGGGCCCTCATCGACGGCACCAACGACCGTCCCGAAGATGCCTGGCGGCTGGCCGCCTACGCCCGACCGCTTGGTGCCCACGTCAACCTGATCCCGCTGAACCCCACACCCGGATGGCCCACCGTCGGCTCACCTCCCGACCGAATTCGGGCCTTCGCAGATGAGCTGCGCTCCCATGGCTCTAACGCCACAATCCGACGGACCCGTGGAACCGAAATCGACGCCGCCTGCGGCCAACTCCGCGCCGGCCGGGCCAATATCGCGGTGGCTGCTCCCATCCGCCGTCAACCCGCTACCTGATCGGCGAACCTCCGATCTGGGTGGATCGCACCTTGGCGCTGACAGACTGGCAATCATGCAAGGCCGAAGCTGGCTGAACCGCCTCCATCCCCAAACGCTGCTTAGCGCCACGATGCTCCTCTACATCGAGGGGTTGTTCAACCTGGTACGAGGCCCCTTCTTGGCGATGGTGGGCGCGGCCATGTTTCCCGCCGCCTGGGGGCTGGCCAACGACCGTCGCTGGGGCTGGCGTCTGGGCGTCCTAGCGGCCGTACTAGCTGTGGTCTGGCGCCTGCGGTGGTACGGCCTGGGTAACCCGGTGACAACGGCACTGATCTTGCTCTTCCCAGTGGTCTTACTGGTCCTCCTGCTTCACCCCACCAGTCGAGAACACCAACGCATCTGGTTCCGGTGAGCGGACGGAATCCGTGACCATCTCTGGCGCCCAGTTTTCCGATCCCTCATGCCCCCTCCCACAGGGCGCCAAAAAAGCCGCCGCGGTACGGTCCATGTTCGACGCCATCGCCCCCCGCTACGACCTAGTCAACCGGATCATGACGTTCCGACTGGATGTCCGTTGGCGGCAACGTGCGGTCCTCCGACTGGGCTTGCCGGCCGGTTCCACCGTGCTGGACCTGGCCTGCGGAACTGGGGACCTGTGCCGGGACCTAGAAACCGCCGGCCACCAAGTCGTCGGCATAGATCTCTCCTGGGGAATGCTTTCCGCTGCCACCACCGACGCTCCACTCGTCCACGCCGACGCCCTCCGACTCCCGGTGGCCGATCAATCTGTGGACGGGATCACCTGCGGGTTCGCTCTCCGGAACTTGACCGCCCTGGAGCCCTTCCTGGCCGAGTTGGTCCGGGTACTCCGGCCCCGCGGACGAATCGCCCTACTAGAAGTCGACCGGCCACGTAGTCCTGCGCTCCGTCTCGGCCACGGCATCTACTTTGGTCGAGTGGTTCCGTTCATCGGTGGGCTCCTGTCGGACCGGAGTGCCTACCGGTATCTGCCCCGTTCGGTGGCCTACCTCCCATCCGAAGCCGACCTGTTGGCCACCATTGCCGCCGCGGGATTCGCCGAGGTGACCAAGGACCGATTCAGCGGCGGCATCGCCCAACTGTTGACCGCTAGCCGGGCCTAAAACCAGCCGGTCACGCCGATAGAGCTAGGCCTAGGGCTAACAACACCCCGGCCGTCATCTGGATCTTTCCGGTTTGAGCCAGCACATCCACCAGGTCTGGACCTTCGGCTCCCGCCAGCACGCTGCGGACTGGCGGTCCAGTTATCAAGCCAGCGACCAGCACCAGGACGGCCCATGGTCGGAACAGGGCGCACAACGACCCCACGATCAGGGAGCCGTCAAGGAGTGCCACGTACAACAACCGGGTCCGGCGGTCACCCAGCCGAACGGCCAACGTCCGCTTCCCCGCCTTCTCGTCACCCAACCGGTCGCGCAGGTTGTTGATGACCAGGAGGGAGCAGGCCAAGAACCCCACGGCAACAGCAGCCAGCCAGGCCAAACCTGGCATTCGCTGCTGATGCACGTAGGTGCTACCTACCGTGGCCACCAGGCCGAAGAAGGCGAACACGAACACCTCACCCAGCCCCCGGTAGCCATACGGCCGGGATCCGCCGGTGTAAAACCACCCGGCAGCTACCGACGCCGCTCCCACTACGAGCAGCCACGGGGTCACAGCGGCGGCCAGGCTGAGACCCGCCACGGAAGCCAAGGCGAAAGCTCCCAGCATGGCCACCCGGACTTCCTCGGGGGTCGCCAAGCCCCCACCTACTAGACGGGTCGGACCGACGCGTTCCGAACCGTCGGTTCCCCGCAGACCGTCAGACAGGTCATTTGCGTAATTGGTCGCCACCTGGAGGGCCAGGGCCACCACCAGCGCTGCGGCGGCTCGCCACCAGACCACACCAGTCCCCGCGGCCACCGCTGTCCCCACCAGAACAGGGACCATGGCGGCCGGAAGGGTCCAAGGTCTCGCCCCAAGGATCCACCGTCTCATCCCCGGAGTCTGCCAGTGGGACGATTCCAGAAGGTCAACGGCTCATCAGTAGGGTCCGAGCGGTGAACCTTCTGGCCAGCGAAAGCAGCCCGTACCTTCGTCAGCACGCCGACAACCCGGTGCACTGGTATCCGTGGGGCGAAGCGGCTCGGACAGCGGCCACCGAACGCGACGTTCCCATCCTCCTCTCTGTCGGCTATTCGGCCTGCCACTGGTGCCACGTCATGGCCCACGAGTCGTTCGAGGACCCAGAGATCGCCGCCCAGATGAACGCCGGCTTCGTGAACGTCAAGGTCGACCGCGAGGAGCGACCGGATGTGGACTCGATCTACATGGATGCAGTGACCACCCTGACCGGACGGGGCGGCTGGCCCATGACCGTGTTCTGCCATCCCGACGGGCGACCCTTCCACGGTGGGACCTACTGGCCCAACCGCCCACGGGGAGGGATGCCGTCGTTCCCTCAGGTTCTGTCAGCTGTACGGGAGGCCTGGGATCAGCGACGCAACGACCTCGAGGGCCTAGGAAACCGCTTGACGGCCAACATGGCACGGCATGGTGACCTCCGTCCGGCCGAGGGCCCACCGCCCGCCGACGCCCTGGCCTCGGCAGTCGCCCACTTGGTCACCCAGCACGATAACGAGTGGGGTGGGTTTGGAGAGGCCCCCAAGTTCCCCCAGGCCATGAGCCTCGAGGCCCTGCTCAGGCACGTGGCCCGGTCCCCGGAAGCCGAGCCGATCCGGGTCCTCACCACCACTCTGGACGCCATGGCTGCCGGCGGCATGCACGACCACCTAGGCGGCGGATTCGCCCGCTACTCGGTTGACCCCTACTGGCTGGTCCCCCACTTCGAGAAGATGCTCTACGACAACGCCCTGCTGGCCCGCGCCTATTTGCACGGGTGGCGGGTGCTCGGTCACCCCCGCTGGCTTCAGGTGGCCACCGCCGCAATCGACTACATACTGCGGGACCTCCGCCACCCCGAGGGTGGCTTCTTCTCAGCCGAGGACGCTGACTCGGAGGGGGCCGAGGGAACGTTCTACCTGTGGTCGTTGGACGAAGTGCGTTCGGTATGCGGGGAAGACGCTGACGAAGCCGTCGAATGGTACGGGGTCACCCAGACCGGCAACTTCGAGGGGGCCAATATCCTCCACCGGCCGGTTCGGGGTGACCTCGAGCGTCCTGACGCTGTCGAGCGGGCCAGCGCAGCCCTTTTCACCCACCGGGAAGCCCGGATCCGGCCTGGACTGGACGATAAGGTTTTGACCGAGTGGAACGGCCTAATGCTGGCCACCCTGGCCGAAGCCGCCCTGACCGTAGGCCGGGAAGACTGGCTGGAAGTGGCCACGACAAACGCTGACTTCCTCTGTCGAACGCTCAGGCAACCGGACGGTCGGTGGCTGCGTTCCTGGCAAGCCGACGCCGGAGCTCACACCCTGGGCTACGCGGCGGACCACGCAGCCATGGTGGACGGCCTGACCCGACTCGGTGAAGCCTCCGGTGAGGCCCGGTGGACCGAGTTGGCCGTGTCGACGGCCGACGTTCTCCTGGACCGCTTCCTGGACAGGGAGAACGGCGGGTTCCACGGCACCGGAGATGACGCCGAGGCCCTAGTGCGACGCCCCAAGGACTTGCTGGACAACGCCCAGCCGTCAGCCAACAGCCTGGCCGCGGTCGCCCTGCTGCGTCTTGGCGCACTGGTCGGAGATACCCGCTACGTCGAGGCCGCCGAGGGGGTGCTACAGCTACTAGGCGATTCGGTGGCTGGACACCCCACGGCCTTTGGCCACCTGTTAGGAGCCGTCGACCTCCACCACACCGGTATCACCGAGGTGGTAGTGACCGGAGATCGCCCCGACCTAGTCGCCGCGGTAGCCGGAACCTGGCGGCCGAACACGGTTCTAGCCTGGGGCGAGCCCTTCGGTGGGCCGCTCTGGGAAGGACGCGACGGCGACCGGGCCTGGGTATGCCGAGAATTCGCCTGTCGCGCCCCGGTAGACACGCCCGACGACCTCCGGGCCGAACTGATCTGAGACGATCCCAGCCCCAGAATTGCCAGTAAAGACCATCGCCTCCGACGACGGTTAGGCGGCCTTCTCCAGGATGTGGATACCGCAGGCCGAACCGAGGCCGATCACGTGAGCCAAGCCGACCCTGGCGCCCTCGACCTGACGGTCGCCGGCCTCGCCCCGCAGATGGGTGGTTACCTCGTAGACGTTGGCCACCCCGGTCGCCCCGATCGGATGCCCCTTGGAGATCAGTCCACCCGACACGTTGACCGGGGTCCTCCCGTCGCGGAACGGACCACCCGAATCGATGAACTCACCGGCTCCGCCCCGCTCGCAGAGACCCAGGTTGTCGTAGTGAATGAGCTCAGCGGTCGCAAAGCAGTCGTGTAACTCCACCAGGTCGAGGTCCTCGGGACCCACGCCGGCCACCTCGTAGGCCTGGGCGGCAGCATTGCGGGTCAGAGTGTTCACGTCGGGCTGCACCTGGCCGCTCTCCACCCATGGGTCAGAGGTCAGGACCGACGCTGAGATCTTCACCGCCCGCTTCTGGACCTCGCCGGGTAGGGACCTGAGGCGTTCCTCGGACACCAGCACGGCGGCCGCCGCCCCATCGCCGGTCGGGCAGCACATCAGCAGGGTGTTCGGATAGCTCTGCACCGGAGAGCCCATGATCTCCTCCATGGAGAACTCCTTGCGATACTGGGCCAGCGGGTTCAGTGTGGAGTGCAGGTGGTTCTTGTAAGCCACCCGGGCGAACTGTTCGAAGCCCACCCCTTCGTTCTCGTAGGCGTACTCCATGCCGGCCTGGGCGAACACGCCCGGCATGGTCTCAGTTCCCAGGATCCCGTCGACGCCGGTCACCGCCCCATATCGGCCCGAGGGCTCGTAGACGTTGGCGTCGTCCTTGGCGCCGCCACGCAGAAGGCCCATTTTGCCCATCTGTTCGACGCCGAAAGCCAGGCCCATCTGGGCCTCCCCGGCCCTAATAGAGAGATAGACGGCACGTAGGGCGGTGGCCCCAGTGGCACACGCGT
>JAZADL010000076.1:0-14337 GCA_036123635.1 Actinomycetota bacterium | reverse complement strand
CAGCCGGAAGGCCCGACGGGCCTTGTGACTCAGGAGGTGCAATGGCTGCGACGGGAAGCAGGAAGGCCATCCTGGCCGCCCTGATCGCCAACTCCGGCATCGCCGTGGCCAAATTCCTGGGATTCCTGATCACCCGGTCGTCGGCCATGCTGGCCGAGGCCGTCCACTCGGTGGCCGATGTGTCGAACCAGGGCCTGCTCCTGTTCGGTGGCCGTCGGTCCCGCCGCCAACCCACCGCGACCCATCCGTTCGGGTACGGACGGGAGCGCTACTTCTGGTCGTTCGTGGTCGCCGTGGTGCTGTTCTCACTCGGCTCGGCCTTCGCTGTCTACGAGGGCATTGAGAAGGTCCGCCACCCTCACGAAATCCACAGCGTCAGCTTGGCGCTGGCCATTCTGGGCACCGGCATTGTTCTGGAGGCATGGTCGTTCCGCACGGCCGTTGTGGCCGCATCACCGGAACGGCGAGGCCTATCTTGGCGAAAGTTCATCCTGCAGACTCGCAACCCGGAGTTACCAGTGATCCTGCTGGAGGACGCCGGGGCACTCTTCGGCCTAGTGATTGCCGCGGTCGCCGTGAGCCTCTCGGCGGCCACCGGCCAGCCCCGGTGGGACGGAGTGGGAACCATCCTCATCGGTCTACTGCTGGGGGTCATCGCTACCGTCCTGGCCCGGGAGATGAAAAGCCTCCTGATCGGCGAGTCGGCCGACGATGGCGACCGGAAAGCCATCCTCGCCGCCATCGGGGGAACCCCAGGCATCTCATCGGTAGTCCACCTCCGTACTCAGCACCTGGGTCCGGACGAGATCCTTGTCGGAGCACGGGTCGCCTTTGACACCAACCTTGACGTAGCCGCAGTGGCCGCCGTAGTGGACGAAGCCGAGGAGCGGGTTCGAGCCGTCGTACCGGCGGCCCACCCCATCTATCTAGAACCGGCGAAACCGGCGTAACGGCCCGGTACCTGCGGAGGTTCAGCCCACCGAAGCGCCCAGGATCCCACCAATCAGGTAGGTGGCCACACAGGCCCCGCCAGCTACCAGCATCTGGCGGATGGCCGTCCTGACCACCGAGCGCTCGGTGAGCCGGGCCAGTATCCCGCCGACGGTCGCCGTGGCACCAACCCCGAGGAGGGCTGACGCCCAGACGGCGCCTGTTCCCGAACCTCCCAGCCAAGGGATCAGCGGCACAAAGGCCCCGAGGGCGAAAGCCAGGAAACTGGCCGTGGCTGCAGCCAGCGGGCTACCTAACTGGGTGGGGTCGACACCCAGCTCCTCTCGGGCGTGGACGTCGAGGGCCACCTCGGGATCCGACATCAACTCGGCAGCTACCACCTTGGCCTGCTCGGGCGTTAGGCCTCGTTCCACGTAGATGGCGGCTAGCTCGGCCGTCTCGGCCTCCGGGTTCTCGGCGATGGAGGTCCGCTCGATGGCCAACTCCCGTTCCACCAACTCGGCCTGAGCCTTCAGCGACACGTACTCCCCGGCTGCCATGGAGATTGCCCCGGCCAGGAGACCTGTAACTCCAGCCACCCGGACGATGGTGGGATCGGTGCTGGCCCCGGCGATGCCCAGGATGAGGGCAACGTTGGAAACCAGCCCGTCGCTCACCCCGAAGACGGCGGCCCGGGCCGTGCCGCCCTGGACGTTTCGGTGTCGATGCACCATCCCCGTCGGCCCGAGTCCTCCTGACATGACACCGACCGTAGTGGGGCACCCCACTGCCTTCGACTCTCTTCTGGGACCACGATCATGGACCGCTCCCCCGTCCCCTACTGTTCGACGGACATGTCCACCCCTCTTTCCCCGCGAGCCCTGATCATCGGCGGAACCGGCCCCACCGGTCCAGCCATCGTGCACGGACTAGAAGAGCGGGGCCTAAACGTCACGCTGTTCCACACGGGACGACATGAGGTGGACGAAGTGGCCCACGTCGAACACCTCCACGGAGACCCGTTTTCAGCCGAGGGAGTGACCGAGGCCCTAGCCGGACGCTCGTTCGACGTGGTAGTGGCCTGTTACGGGCGCCTGCGGACTATCGCGAAGGTGCTATCCGGACGGTGCGATCGGTTCGTGAGCGTGGGCGGTACCCCGGCCTACCGGGGATACTTCGACCCGACCCGGTTCGATCCCCCCGGCCTACCCATCCCAACCGCCGAGGACGCCCCGCTGTCCAGCGAGGACGACGATGGCAAAAGCTACCGGGTAGCCCGCACTGAAGACCTCCTGTTCGAGCACCAGCCATCGGCCATCCACCTCCGGTACCCGTTCGTCTACGGCCCCCGGCAGATTGCCCCATTGGACTGGTGCATCGTGCGGCGGGTCTTGAACCGCCGCCCGGCCATCATCCTTCCCGAGGGGGGCCTGGCCGCCGAAACCCGGTCGTTCAGCGAGAACGCGGCACACACTGTCCTGTTGGCCGTGGACTACTCGGACGCTGGTGGCCGGACCTTCAATGTCGGCGACGAGGAGGCACTCACCGTCGCCCAGCGGGTCCATCTGATCTGTAGGGAGTTGGAACACGAGATGGAGATCGTGGGTATGCCTACGGACCTGGCCCTACCGGCCCGCCCATTCATGATGCAGAACGAGCCGGGACACCGGATCCTGGACCTGTCAGCCACCCGGGACGTTCTCGGCTACCGGGATCTCGTTCCAGCCCGGACGGCAACAGCCCAGTCGGCTCGCTGGCTGGCCGATAACCCATTGGAGCCCGGTGGATCGGCCGAGCGGGTGCTGGAAGATCCGTTCGACTACGACCGCGAGGACCGCCTGCTGGACTGGTGGCGATCGGCAACCTCCGACCCGCCGAATCTGGACTACCCGGTCGAGCCGGGCTACGGCGTGTACTACAGCGGCCCAGGCACCAGCCGTCGACGTTCCGACACCCGTATCTGATCCCTGAGGGGCGCAGTCAGGAGCCGGCCCGGGTGGTCAACCAGGCCCCGGCGACCAGTACAACGGCCCCAGCTACCTCCCACGGGCCCAGGACCTCGCCCAGCACCCCCACCCCCAGTGCGGCGGCTACCACCGGGATCACGTAGGTCACGGCCGACATACGGACCGGTCCGACCCGGCCGATCAGGGTGGCAGCAGCGACGTAGGCAATCCCGGTGCCTCCCACACCGACGGCTACGTTGGCGGCTGCCGCCGACCAGGTAAACGACGACCGGGCCAAACCGAATAGGCCCCACGGTGTGGTGGCCACGGCGGCCACACCCAAGACTCGAAGCAGCACGGCTGGCGAGCCATACCGACGTTGGAGGGGTCCAGCGATGTTTGCCGCCACGCCGTAGCAGGTGACGGCCAGTACCACTAGGACAACACCCACCGCTCCGGTGTCTCCCATGGTGGCAGTAGACAGACCGATCATGAGCATGCCCAAGATGCCCACGATCACCCCGGCCACCTGAATCCGGTGGGTGGAAACTCCGAACAGGACGGCGCCAGCGATCAGGGTCATGACCGGCATGCCACTGTTCAGCATCCCGGTGATTGAGGAGTCGATCCAGGTCTGGGCTAGGGGAAAAAGGCTGAGTGGAAGGGCCATCCAGAGGATGCCCAGCAGGGCGATGGCGGGACGGTCGGAAGCGTCCACTGGTCGACGAGCCGACGGGATGAGCGCCAGGAAGCACAGGCCCAGCACGGGGCGAAGCCAGGCCACTAGGCCGGGATGCTCGGCATCTAGGGCTACCTCCATGAACAGGAACGACGATCCCCAGATCCCGGCTGCCGTGCACATCAGCAGCCAGTCGAAGGCCGCCATGGGCGACTCCCCGGCCCCGATCTCCGGAGGACCGGTCGGCGGTCCGGCCTGGGTCATCGCCGCACGCTACTGGCGACCTCGGAGCGGCATCTCGGTTGGGGACGGCTCAATCGGTGGCCGGGAATAGGGTCCGGAGGAGAGCGACGGCCACTCCTACCCCAACCACCTGCATGAAGATGAACATCGGCGCACAGGTCGGGTCGATGCCAGCGAACGTGTCCGAAAGGGTGCGCCCGATGGTGACCGCCGGGTTGGCGAAGCTGGTGGAGGAAGTGAAGTAGTAGGCCCCTCCGATGTAGGCCCCGACCACGTAGGGAAGGTGGGCCGTGCGCGACGTACTAACGAGGCTGAATATCACGAGCAGGAGGCCCACGGTGGCTACCACCTCGCCCAGCCAAAGGGGGCCGCCGGTCCGACTGGTCGTGGACCAGTCCACGGCCGGTAGGTCGAACATCAGATTGGCCAACATCGTTCCGGTGACCGCCCCGACCACCTGGGCGATGATCATGGCCGGGACGTCACGGCCGGCCCGGTGCCCGAGCGCCCAGGCAGCCAAGGTGACCGCCGGGTTGAAGTCGGCCGAGATGGTGCCAAAGATGGCGATAACGGCAACTAGGACGCAGGCCGTAGCCGCCGCGTTCTGGAACAGTTGGAGACCCAGGTCGGTGGGGCTGAGCCGAGCGGCCATGATTCCCGACCCGACCACCCCGACCAGTAGGAAGAGAGTCCCGATCCCCTCGGCCAGTAGGCGGCGGACGCTCACCTGCTTAGGCCGGAGTGTGAAGGATGCCGTAGACCAGTGAGTCGACCAGGGCCTGCCAGGAGGCCTCGATGATGTTCTCCGACACCCCGATGGTGGTCCAGGTTCGCTCACCGTTGGTGGTGTCGATAAGCACCCTGGTTACGGCGGCCGTGCCTTGGCGGGTCTCTAGGACCCGGACCTTGAAGTCGGTCAGGTGCAGGCGGTTCAACTGAGGGAACCAACCGTCGAGGACTGAGCGCAGGGCAGCGTCTAGGGCATTGACCGGGCCGTTTCCCCGGCCGGTGGCCTCCAACCGTTCGTCGCCTACCTGGACCTTCACCGTGGCCTCGGTATCGACCTCGACGGCCACCTCGTTCCATGCCCGGCTGCCGCTTCCCGACCGGTGGCCCACATTGACCGAGAAGGACTCCAGGATGAAGTAGTCCTGGGTCCAGCCGGCAGCAGCCCGCATCAGGAGCTCCAGGGAGGCATCAGCCACCTCGAAGTGGTAGCCGGCGTACTCCAGTTCCTTGAGGGTCTCCACAATCTCACCCAGGGTGTCGCCGTCCATCTGGATCCCCAGCTGGTCAGCCTTCAACTCAATAGTGGATCGCCCCGACATCTCCGAGACCAGGAAGCGGGTGCCGTTGCCAACCGACTCCGGATCTACGTGCTCGTAGGCGTCGCGACGTCGGGCGATGGCGCTGGTGTGGAGACCCGCCTTATGGGCGAACGCCGTGGACCCCACGTAGGGCTGTTGGGGATCGGCGGCAAAATTGACCAGTTCGGCCACGTGGTGGGCCACTGGTGTCAGTTTGGCCAACCGGCCCTCGGGCAGTGTCTCAACGCCCATCTTGAGGCTGAGGTTGGCCACGATGGGCACCAGGTCGCAATTGCCAACCCGCTCGCCGTAACCGTTGATGGTTCCCTGGACCTGCGTGGCGCCAGCGGCCACGCCCGCCAGAGCGTTGGCCACCCCGCAGCCTGTGTCGTTGTGGAGGTGCACTCCGACCTCGCAGTCCACGGCAGACACGACGTCGCGAACCGTGGCCCCCACCTGGTCGGGTAGAGAGCCACCGTTCGTGTCGCACAGCACAAGGCAGTCGGCGCCTGCCTCGGCGGCCCCCTGCAGGACCCGCATGGAGAATTCAGGGTCGTCGCGATAGCCGTCGAAAAAGTGCTCAGCATCAAAGAACACCCGACGGCCACGAGACTTCAGGAAGCGAACGGAGTCAGCCACCATGGCTACGCCCTCGTCGAGGCTGGTCCGTAGGGCCTCCTCCACGTGGTACGCCGAGGCCTTGCCGACAATGCACACCACGTCGGTTTCAGCGGCCAAAAGGTTAGCCAGCGTGGCATCCTCGGCGGCGTCGCCACCCACCCGCCGGGTGGACCCGAAGGCCACCAGGGTGGACTGCTCGAGGGTCAGCTCGGTACGGGCCCGGGTGAAGAACTCCTCGTCCTTGGGGTTGGCTCCCGGCCAGCCCCCTTCGATGTAGTGGACGCCGAGGCGGTCAAGCTGCTCGGCGATGCGCAACTTGTCATCGACGGTCAGAGAGATCCCCTCCAGCTGCGCTCCGTCGCGCAGCGTGGTGTCGTAAATCTCTACGGCAGCCGGCAGCCCGGTGGCGTCAGGCGCTGACATGCTCGTTCCAGCCCGCGTACTCGGGACGCTCCCCGCGGACGGCCTGGAAGAAGACCTCTTGGACCTGGCGTGTGATGGGGCCGGGGTCACCTATGACTCGGTCGTCGACCGACCGGATGGGCACCACCTCTGCGGCTGTCCCGGAGAGAAATGCCTCGTCGGCTGTGTAGAGGTCGCTGCGCAGGATATTGCCCTGCTCGTAGGGGATCCCGAGGTCACTGGCGATGCAGCGCACCGAGTCCTGGGTGATGCCCTCCAGCGCTCCAGCGCTGGCCGGCGGGGTGACGATGGTGCCGTCGCGAACCACGAACAGGTTCTCGCCGGTGCATTCGGACACATGGCCCTGGGGCGACAGCAAGATGGCCTCGTCGTAGCCGGCCTTGACGGCCTGAACCTTGGCCAGCTGCGAGTTGATGTAGTGGCCACACCCCTTGGCGGCGGGTGGCATGGAGTTTGGGTCGTGGCGCTGCCACGACGAGATCATCATGTCCACGCCCTCTGCGATTCCTTCTTCGCCGAGGTAAGACCCCCACGGCCAGGTTGCAATGGAGACATCGACGGTGCACGAGAGGGGGTTGAGACCCATCTCGCCGTAGCCGAGATACACGAGTGGCCGGATGTAGCAGGACTGATGCCCGTTTATCCGGACGGTGTCCAGCGTGGCGGTGACCAGGTCGTCAACGGTGTAGGGGATCTCGAGGAACAGGATCTTGGCCGAACGGAAGAGGCGCTCGATGTGATCGCGGAGTCTGAACACGGCCGGCCCGTCAGCCGTCTCGTAGGCGCGGATGCCCTCAAACACGCCATTGCCGTAGTGCAGAGTGTGGGTCAGTACGTGGATCGTGGCATCGCCCCAGTCGACAAGCTCCCCGTTCATCCAGATCTTGGACGATTCCTGAATCGGCATCTCGGTTCCCTTCTCGTTCGTGTTTCGTTCGTTCAGTGGGTCTCAGGCCACCAGGGCGGCGACGGCGTCTCCGATGGCCTTCGTGCCCTCGACCTCAGTGGACGGGTCAGCGCAAGCCGCCTCCACCCGGCTTGCGGCGTCGGACTCCCCGAGGAAGTCCAGCATCATCGCCCCCGACAGGATGGCCGCCTTGGGGTTGGCGATGCCCTGTCCGGCAATGTCGGGCGCCGAGCCGTGGACTGGCTCGAACATTGACGGGCCGGTCCGGTCCGGGTTCAGGTTGGCCGAGGAGGCCAACCCGATGCCACCCGACACGGCGCCACCCAGGTCGGTGAGAATGTCCCCGAACAGGTTGTCGGTGACGATGACGTCGTACTGCTGGGGTGACTGCACGAAGTAGATGCAGGCGGCGTCGACGTGGTTGTAAGCCGTCTCGACCTCCGGGTACTCGGCGGCTACATCGTTGAAGGTTCGCTCCCAAAGGTCGCCAGCAAAGGTCAGCACGTTGGTCTTGTGGACCAGGGTGAGGTGCTTCCGGCGAGTCATGGCCAGTTCGAACGAGTAGCGGACGGCCCGCTCCACGCCGTGACGCGTGTTGACCGATCCCTGGGTGGCGATCTCGAACGGCGTGCCCCGTCGGAGGAATCCACCCTCGCCGGCATAGGTGCCTTCGGTGTTCTCGCGCACGACCCGGAAGTCGATGTCGTCAGCCGGGTACACGAAGGGCCGGAGATTCACATAGAGGTCTAGGACAAAACGCATCTTCAGTAGGAGGCCCCGCTCAATCACCCCGGGCGGCACCTCCGGCGTACCAACAGCCCCGAGGTATAGGGCGTCGAGGTCCCGCCACTCCTCCAGGACCTCGTCGGGCAACACCGTGCCGTCGCGTCCGTAGCGGGCACCCCCAAGGTCGTAGTCAACCGTCTCAAGGGACACCCCGGCCGCGTCAATGACCTTGAGGCCCTCGGCGATGACCTCTGGGCCAATGCCGTCGCCGCCGATGATGCCGATCCGATGGGTCACGACTCTGGTCTCCTGGAAAATGGTTGGGGAACAAAAAAACCGCCCACCAAGGTGGACGGTTGGGCGCACACCGGGCGGGTGTGCGCTAGCAAATGATGATCACCTGGTGCCGGAATTCCACCGAGCAAGTGTACCAAGCGCCCTGAGACGCTGGTCAACCGGATTTCGACGTTGCCGGGTCCAACACCCCGACCGCCAGATTCCGTCGTTACCCTCGGGGTATGGCTGACGCACAGCAGTTCTCCCAGGAGGCCCACGACCGGCTCGTCGCCGAGTTGGAGGACCTCACCACCCGGGGGCGTATCGATCTCGCCCGCAAGATCGAGGTGGCCCGCGAGCTCGGCGACCTGTCCGAGAACGGCGACTATCACGCGGCCAAGGAGGAGAAGGGGAAGATGGAGGGACGAATTCTCCATCTCGAGAGCCTCCTGGAGAAGGCCGAAATCGTGGAACGGGTCGAGGCCTCCGACGTTGTGGTCCCCGGAGCGGTGGTGGCCGTGGTCTACGACGGAGACAACGAGCCGGAACGGATGCTGGTCGGCTCCATCGAGGAGCAGCGCGACGATGTGGGCGTGGTTTCCCCCGGGTCTCCACTAGGCGAAGCACTACTGGGTGCGACGGTGGGTGACACGGTGTCCTTTGAGGCGCCGGGCGGCTCGCTTTCCGTCAGGGTCGTCGCTATCGAGCGGTGATACCCAGCGCGCCCCCTTGGCGCCAGATCGACCTTCCTGGGATGGGGTCCCTCCACGTGCGGGACTCGGGTCCTCCGGAGGCCGCCGACGACGCCCCCACGGTCTTGCTTCTCCACGGCTGGAGCGTCAGCGCCGACCTGAATTGGTGCCACACCTACGAGTCGCTTGCCCGCCGGGCCCGGGTCATCGCCTGGGACCACCGAGGGCACGGGCCGGGTGGTCTCCGCCGTCCGCGCTCCGTGCGGATCGAGTCGATGGCCGATGATGCGGCAGCTGTGGCCCGGGCGTTGGACATCGAGAGGCCCATTCTCGTCGGCTACTCCATGGGGGGAGCCGTCGCCCAGGCCGCTTGGCACCGTCACCCGGACTTGGTAGCCGGCCTCGTGCTCTGTGCCACGTCGTCCGTCTTCGGGCTGACCCGTGATGAACGGCGCGACTTTGCGGTCATGGGTCTAGCAGCGCTACCAGCCCGGCTGTTGCGGGCGGCGGGCTTTCACGACCACGCTTGGCGGATGGCCCGACGGGTGGGTGACAGACGTGCTGACGCCCAGCAGGGCATCGGCGATACGGCCTTTGACCAGTGGGCGTGGGACGAGATCCGGGTCGGTTTTCTGGACCGTGTCCTGCGGGCCGGGTGGCACCTGGGGCGGTTTGACTCCCGGGCTTGGATCGGTGATGTGGAAGTACCTCATGCTGTCGTGGTCTGCGAGGCCGACGAGATCGTGCCCACCGATCGTCAGCGCCGGCTAGCCGAGGCGCTTCCGGCGGCCACGGTGGTGGAGGTGGCCGGCGACCACGGAGCCTGCGTCAACCGGGCCGACCTGTTCGTCCCAGCCCTTGAGCGGGCCCTCGACGCCGTAACGGCTCCGGTCGGGCGATGACCGTCGACGCTCTCCTCTCAGGGCCTTCCTGATGGCCGGAGATCGGGGACTCTCAGGCCGGTCGATGCCGGGATGGTGGAAAGCCCTCCTGGTGACCGGAGCCGTGCTGCTGGCTGGCGGCCTGGTGGTAGGTGCGTGGCCAGGTGACTCCAACCCGCCTCCGATTAGCGGCGTCGCTGACTGATCGGGCTTGTCAGCCGCGGCGTCGCTGGCAGGCGTCGCCAGCCCACATCAGAAGAACTCGACCGGTGTCGGTGGTGTTGCCCACTGCTCCGAGGATCCCGTCACCCAAGACTGGCTCGGTGTCAAACCACCCGGCCGGATCGCGGTCCGAGGGCTGTTCAAGAAAGAGGCTGGTCCCGTGGGCCGCCCGCAGGTCGGCCACCGTGGAGCCCACCCCGATGCGCTCCAACGTCCACAACGACGAGACGGAGGCATCGTCCCCAGACACGAACCACTGGGCCATCCGGGACGGCCACTCGACGGCGTCCCGGGCTAGAACGACCTCCAAGTCGCCCCACACCAGCCGTCGAACCTGGGCCGGGGTACACAGCCCATCGGCGGCCCATCCGGTGTCCCCTACCGGTTCGCCGAGCACGGTGACCAAGTCGGCCAGCACTAGGTCCCCATCGTCGCCGAGGGCCAGTAGTCGCTCGTCGTCCGTGGTGGCATCCGCAGTGAAACCCACCCCGGACAGCGTCACCGTGCCCAGCCGAGGTGGCGAGGTAGTCGTCGTGGATGTCCCGTCTCCGCTCTCGTCAGGTTGCTCCTCCGTCACCGGTGCTTCCGTGGGACCCGGGGCTGGGGGAAGGGTTTCGCCGGTCACCGGGTCTACGGCCAATAAGGGTTCCTCGCTGGTCGATGGGACGACGGCGATGGTCGGAACGATCGTGGGCACGGCAATCGTGGTGGATGGCACGGTGGTGGGCACCAAAGTGGTCGCAGGGGCCATCGTCGTGATAACCGGCATCGTGGTGGTCGGAACTGTGGTAGCCGGGAAAGATTCTGGGGGCGGGGCGATAGCCCGGTCTTCGTCGGGAAGCACCAGTAGCACGGTCAAGACACCCAGCACCACCACGACCAAGACCCCCAGCAGCGGGAGGGGCAGCACCCGCCGTCGCCGAACGGTGCTGGCCTCCTCCTCAAACACGGTCCGCGGCCCGACAGCCACCACCGACGGAGCCGGAGGTAGGCGCTCAGGTCGGCCGGCATCCACGCCGAGGTCCTCCCGGGTGACAATGGGCTTGGGACCGGTAGGGGCGTCGCCACGGCGGTGCCAAAAGATTCCCCCGAGGGCCGGTGCCAAAATCGGATCCACCCCTGCAGGGCCGTGGGCAGCCAGGGCGGCAACGGCTCGAAGTTCTTCCAAAACCACAGGGACGGGGACACGCGCCCGTCGGGCCGCCTCACCCAGCAGGGCATCATCGACACCACCACCGGGTCGGACGACCACCAGCTCGTCAGGAACGGCGTCAACAACCCGAAGGCACCGGGCCTGGGCCGTAGCAAGAACACGGACCAGACCCGGCCCGTCAGTGGGAGCCGGCGCCGGGAGGTGCATGCACTGGTCGTCGAGAGCCAGAACATCGATCCGGCCTCCGATAACAACGGCGGCGTGTACGGCGGAGCCGCCAAGGTGAAGAGCAAGGACGGTCGGCATGGGAGGGGTCGGTCGCGTAGTCAGGTCGGGGGCATGCGTCGCCGACGACCCTACGGCCTCCAATCCCCGACCGGGAGCCACCTCTCCGGCTGACCCTCATCCGTGACGCATATGGCACTCCACCGTGGCATCCTTCTAAGTGATGGACCTGCGTCAGCTCAACCACCTCATCGCGGTCGCCGAACACCAGAGCTTCTCAGCTGCCGCCCGAGCCCTCCACACCGTGCAGTCCAACGTGTCGACCCATGTTGCGAAACTAGAGAAAGAGCTAGGCGCTGCGTTAATCGACCGGCACACCATGCAACCCACCGCCGAAGGACGGGCCGTCCTCGAGCGGGCCCGACGGATTCGAACCGAGCTCCAGGCCATCAACGACGACATCGTGTCCATGCGCCACGAGGTGGCTGGTGAAGTCCGCATCGGTTGCATCGGCACCACCGGCCGGTGGATGGCTAGTCCGCTGCTCGGCCGCCTGGCCGAACGTCATCCGGCCTTACGCCCCGTGCTAGTCGACGCTACGACGACCTCGCTGACCCCGCGGGTATTGGACGGAGACCTGGACATGGCCATCGTGAACACGCCGGTGGTCGAAGCCGGCCTGGAATCCGAGCCACTGTTTGACGAGGAGCGGATCATTGTCGCCCCCGCTGACCACCCGCTAGCCGACCGGGAAACCATCGACGTGGCCGACCTGGCCGAGCACCCAGTGATGCTCACCCCGCGAGGAACCACCTTCCGAGACGCTATCGACCAGGAATTGGCTGCAGCCGGCGTGCGCCTGACGGCGGCCGCCGAGGTAGACGGCCTGCGCCTCCTGGCCTCACTGGCGTACCAGGGCTACGCGCCGGCTCTGCTGCCAGCCAGCACTGTCTCCGGATACCCAAGCGGTGACTGGTCTCTAGTCCACGTCGAGGGACTGGCCCGTCGCTCAGTGGGCCTGGTCCGTAACCGACGCACCACCCCCTCAATGCCCATCCGGGCCGCCCGGGAAGTCGTCTTGAACGTGATTCGCGAGATCGCACCCCGCCAGCCCGGAATCCATGTCACGCTGGACGGGTGACTGCCGTGCCTGACCTCGGCTTACGCACCCGCACCGGTGGCTCGGTCGCCTTCGCCGTCCGCCAACTGGGCGACCGACGGGTGGTGGTCGTCGAGGTGGAGGGCGAGGACCGAGGAGCCTTGCGGCCGGCCGATGGCGAGAACCTCGCAATCGCTGCCCGCACGGCGCGAGACCAACGCCTCCCGCTGGTTTGCTTCATGGCCTCCAGCGGCGCCGCCATCGACGAGGGCGTAGGAGCCGTCCATGGGTGGGGCACGGCGGCCCGGGAGTTCGTGGCCTGCTCGGGGGTCGTGCCGACCATCTTTTGCGTAACCGGCCCCACGGTCTCTGGCCCTGCTCTGCTACTGGGTCTGGCCGACCTAGTGGTGATGGTGGACAACACTTACGCCTTCATGAGCGGACCTCACATGGTCCGCCAGTTCACCGGCGAGGACCTCTCTAACGAGGGCCTGGGTGGAACGACAATGCACGAGCGGACGTCCGGCGTAGCCCACTTCACGGTGGCCGACCGGGCCGAAGCCAATGACCTAGTCACCGAACTGCTCTCGTTCCTCCCGGACCACAACGACCAGATCCCCACCGGCTGGGCGTGTGCCGACCCGGTGGACCGTTCCACGCCCGAGGCAGGTGACCTCATCCCCGACACGCCGACCGGAAGTTACGACGTCCGCGACGTCCTGGCCTGCCTGGTTGATGACGGCCACCTTTTAGAACCCCGGGCCCAGTGGGCCCCCAACCTGGTCACGGCCTTCGCCTCTATCGGCGGCCGTCCGGTCGGCCTGGTAGCCAACCAGCCCCAATCCGTAGCCGGGACACTGGACATCGCTGCCTCCCAGAAAGGCGGGCGATTCGTGGCCTTCTGCGATGCGTTCAACCTGCCGCTGGTCACCTTCGTGGACACCTCCGGCTTCTATCCGGGCAAGGATCTGGAGTGGCGAGGCATGATCCGCTACGGGGCCCAGATGGCGTTTGCCTACGCCCGAGCCACCGTGCCCCGAGTGTGTGTCACGCTCCGGAAGTCCTACGGGGGCGCATACATCGTTATGGACTCCCGGTACATGGGTAACGACCTCATGTTGGCCTGGCCGTCAGCCGAAATCGCCGTTATGGGTGCCAAGGGGGCGGTGGAAATCCTGCACCGCGACGCCGACGAGAACGAGCGGGCCGGGTTGGTAGCCGCCTACGAGGAGCGGCTCTTGAACCCCTACATCGCCGCCGAACGAGGTTCCGTGGACCGGGTGATTGAGCCGGCGGAAACTCGCTCTGAGTTAGCCGCAGCGCTGGACGTCTTGGCCGGGAAACGCGAACGCCTACCTCGTCGGCGCCACGACAACAGCCCCCTCTAACCGCCCGCCCGCCCCGCCCCGGGCCGGGTCCGCCCGAGCGGAGTCGATCTGCCCTTGGAAACAGGTCGCCGAGCGGTCGAAATCCAGAATTGTCACGATTCTTTGGACCTGTCCCGGAGGACACGGCCCCCTTAGGCCGATACCGTCAGAAACCACACAAGGGATTCGGATGTCGACGAAGACCCCCGACCCGACCGCAGCGCATTTGGGGTAACCGTGCGGATCGCAGACCAGCACGTCGAAGGAGAGACGGCACCGTGGCCGACAGCATAACGATCACCGACAACCGGACTGGCCGAACAGTCGAGGTCCCGCTCGTCGACGGCACCGTGTCGGCCAAGGCCTGGAGTTCGCTGTTGCCCGGGGTCTGGTTCGACGACCCGTCCTTCAGCGCCACCTCGGGCGCCGATAGCGCCATCACCTTCCTGGACGGAGGGGCGGGCCTCCTCCACTATCGGGGCTATCCGATCGAGCAGCTGGCTGAGCGGACCACGTTCCTTGAGGTGGCCCATCTGCTGGTCCGCGACGAACTTCCGACGGCATCTCAACTGAAGGACTGGCAGGGAGAGATCGCTGAGGCGGCACCTATCCACGAGAATTTCCATAAGCGGATCTTCGA
>JAZADL010000075.1:0-6043 GCA_036123635.1 Actinomycetota bacterium | reverse complement strand
CCTTTGGACGTCCGGTCCTCGGTCACCTGGACCCGGATTTCATTGCCCTTCTGGACGAGACCAATGACCGGCTTCGCCAGGTCTTTCGGACGGACAATCCACTGACCTTTCCGGTGTCGGCGACCGGCTCGGCCGGCATGGAGGCCACGTTCGTAAACGTCCTGGGCCCCGGTGACACCGTGGTGGTAGGCGTCAACGGCGTTTTCGGAGAACGCATGTGTGACGTAGCGGCCCGCTGTGGCACCGAGGTCGTTCGCGTGGAGGCACCGTGGGGTGCCGCCATCGACCCCCAGGCCCTGTTGGACGCCCACCCGAACCCCAAGGTCATCGCCATCGTCCACGCTGAGACCTCCACCGGGGTCCGCAACGACATTGAACCCCTCGGCGTCGGGAAGGGCGACGCCCTGCTACTGGTCGACTGCGTCACCTCGCTGGGTGGCATTCCCCTGGAGATCGATGGCTGGGGTGTGGACCTGGCCTATAGCGGAACCCAGAAGTGTCTCGGTGTGCCACCCGGGCTCTCCCCGGTCACCGTCTCACAGGCCGCCATCGACCGCTTTGTCGACCGATCGCAGTCCTGGTACCTCGACTTCGCCATGATCGCTGACTACGTCACCGGCGGTGGCGCCCGGGCGTACCACCACACGGCACCTATCTCCATGATCTACGGCCTCCACGCTGGGCTCGGCGTACTACTCGAGGAGGGCCTCGAAAACTCCCAGGCTCGCCACCAGGCGTGTGGCGACCAACTGCAGGACGGTCTCGTCAAGCGCGGCTTCGAGTTGTTTGCCCAGGAGGGCCATCGCCTGCCCGAGTTGACGTCAGTGGTGGTTCCCGAGGGTCGCCTGCCCGACGGTCTGGATGAGGCCGGGGTTCGCAGAAGGCTCCTGGTCGAGTTCGGCATCGAAATCGGCGGCGGCCTCGGCCCGGTAGCCGGACAGGTTTGGCGGATCGGATGTATGGGCCACACGGCCCGTCCCCGCAACGTCACGATGCTGCTGGGTGCCCTCGACGAGATTTTGGGCTGATCAGGCGCCGACTTGCGGTGTCCCCCGGTTGTTTGGGGATGATGGTCCCGTGGCAATCGAACAAGAGGCGGACACCCCGGTCCTTCGTGGTCGCCGGACGACTCTCCGGCCGCTCGAGGTCGAGGACTTTTCGGCTTGGCGCGAGGTGCGCCGTCGCAACGCCGAACTTTTGAACCGCTGGGAGCCCCGGCGGACTTTCGGTCAGCCCGACCCGGTGGAAGACCGGCAGGCCTTCGCCATGCGCTGTGCGGCCCGACGGCGGGAGCGCCAGCTGGGTACCGGCTGGGGTTTTGGCGTGTTCCTGGGTGAGCACGGTTCCGAGGCCCTAATCGGAGAGATGAACCTTTCCAACGTGGTGCGCGGAGCCTTCCGAAGCGCCCACGTCGGCTACTGGGTGGATCAGAACCAGGCCGGTAACGGGTACATCCCCGAGTCGCTCGTCGTGGTGTGCCGTTTCGCCTTCGAGGAGATTGACCTCCACCGGCTCCAGGTCTCGATCGTGCCCCGTAACGCCCGCTCCCGCCGGGTGGTCGAGAAGTTGGGGTTCCGGTGTGAGGGACAAGCCGAGCGGTACCTCGAGATCAACGGCGTCTGGGAGGACCACCTGCGGTTCGCGATCACCGCCGAGGAGTGGTTTGAGCGTCGGGCCGACCTCTGCGAAACCTGGTTGGAAGCCCGTAACTTGTAGTCAATGGCCGGCTGTGTCCGGCCGTGATCAGCCCTTTGTTGAAATCCTGGCCTTCAGTTTGGCCACCATCTCAACAAACGCCGGCTGGCGCATCGACCACACCTGAGGGCCGATTTCCAACTCGACGGCCGGCACCGACTCGGTGATTCCCGCCGTGTCGTGCAGGGTTTTCTTGGTGGCGGCCACCAGTTCCTTCGGGTGACCTGCCGCTCGACCTGCCAGCTCCACCGCCCGGTCGACCAGGGCGTCGTCGTCCACGCACTCCCAAGCCAGACCGTGACGGGCGGCCTGCTCACCGTCCAGGATCTGCTCGAACAGCACCATGGCCTTAGCTGTCTGGAGGTCGGTGATGTTGCGGAGGCGCCACGTGTGGCCGCCCCCTGGATGGATTCCGATGGTCAGGAAGCGGCTGTCGAAACGCGCCGAACATCCGGCCACCACGAGGTCACAGGCCAACACCATGTTCATGCCGGCGCCCACCGCGGCACCGTTCACGGCGGCCACCGTGGGCAGCGTGGAGTGGGCCACCCGTAAGAAGCCCCGGTAGATGTCAGGGAGCGTGCCGTCGTCGCTTCCCCGGCCTGCGTCTAGAAGGTCGTCCAGCACGGCTCCGGCGCAGAACGCCCGTCCCTCACCGGTCAGAACCACCGCCCCGACCTCGGAATCGGCTTCCAGAGTGTCGAAGGCGGCCAGCAACTCGTCGTTCATCTCGTCGCTCACGACGTTGCGGCGGTCTGGGTCGTCGAAGGTGAGGACCGCCACGCGGTCACGTCGTTCGATCCGGAGCACGCTCACGGCCGAAGTCTCGCACGTTGCCCCGGGCACCCTACGACTGGCGGCCGGGGGTCACGAGCCGCTGGGAGGCCCGAAAGGCGCTGGGGTTATGGTCGCCGGATGGCCGGGGCGGGACCGAGGGAACGGGACCGCCGTCGCTTTCCCGCTCTCGGGATCCGGAACTACCGGCTGTTTTGGATCGGCGGGGTGCTGACCAACAACGGTCGCTGGAACCAGTACGTAGCCAGCTATTTCGTGGTGTACCAGCTCACCGAGTCCGCGGCCTGGGTGGGTATGGCCGGCTTCTCGTCGTTCATTCCGATGCTGGTCACCAATCCGCTGGCCGGTTACGTCTCGGACCGCTTCGACCGGCGGAGGGTTCTCCTGGCGACCAATGCTCTGAACGCAGCCGTGGCGGCCACTCTGGCTGTGGCATGGGGGTCGGGAGTCCGCAGCATCGGCGTCTGGATGGCCCTTCTGCTGGTCGGCGGCACGTTCTACGGGATCCAGTTGCCGACATGGCAGTCCTTCGTGGCCGAGTGCGTGCCGCGGAGACACCTCCGCAATGCCATCACCTTGAACTCCATCCAGTTCAACGCGGCCCGAACCGTCGGGCCGGCGGTCGGGGGCCTCCTGATCGGTACGTTCGGGCCGGGCTGGGCCCTGGCCGTGGCCGCGGCCAGTTACGGCCCGGTTCTTGTGGCTCTCCTTCGTATCGATTCGTCAGCACTCCACCGCCCGGGTCAGGCAGCGGCCCCGTCGTCGGGTCGGGCCTCGGTGGTAGGTGAGTACCGGGCGTCGATCCGTTACGTCCGCGGAAAGCCGGGCATCCGGGCCGCCATCATCACGGTGGCCCTGATCTCCACAGCCGGTCAACCCATCGTCCAGCAGATTGTGGTGTTCGCCGAGGAGGTGTTCGAGGTCTCACCGTTCTGGTTCGGGATGCTGGGCTCGGCTCAGGGAATCGGTGCCCTGATCTCGGCGCCACTGGTGGCCGGGGAGCTCAGCCGACTACGCCGGTCCCGAATCCAGCTTTTCGCCACTACGGGCTACGGGTTGGCCATCGTCCTGTTTGCCCTGGCCCCGTCGTTCTGGCTGGGGTACGTCGGGCTCGGACTGATTGGAGCCATGCACCTGACGTCGGCCACCAACCTCAACTCCACTGTGCAACTCCAGGTTGACGACGCTTTCCGGGGGCGGGTGATGGCCATCTACCTGATGGGGGTTCTGGGTTTGGCGCCGTTTGCCAACCTGCTCATGGGATGGCTTATCTCGGTCTTCGGTCCTCGTCCGGTGGTGACGATGGCTGGGTTCCTGGTCATCGGCGGCGGCCTAGCCCTCCAGGCCACCGGTCGGTATCGGCGCCTGGACGACAGCTGAGGACCCACTCGGCTGGCCGGCACCGAGCCGACCGTCGGCTCAGTCCGAGTCGTCGAACTCGGCCCGATGAGCCTGCCCCTCGTCGCACATGTCGAAGGCGGGACACCACCGACAGGGCGGACCCGGGATCCTGCTGGGCGTCCGGTCACCGTGGAGGAGCCCGACCAGCCGACCGACACCATCAGACAGACGGGCTACGGCGGCCATCAAGGTGTCCTCGGTGACCGCTTCGGGGACGAAGTGAGCCTGGTCCAGGTAGTAGGAAGCCAGGAGGCGTGGCGGCACGCCGATTCGTAGCGTCTCGACCAGGGCGTAGAACCGGAGGTCCTCACGGTGGATGGGTAGGGAGCCACCGGTCTTCAGGTCCACGATCACCTTGCCAGCCTGCTGGCCTCGGGCGCTACCCAACGTGAGGTCAACCTTGCCGGCCAGGATGAGACGACCGCCGCACAACTCGACTCGGAGGCGGCTCTCGGTGACCGGGCGCCACGCCGGCTTCAGCGGAGGCCAGCACTCCAGGTACTTGGTGAAGGCGTCCAGCGCCTCAGAGCGCAGCTCCGCCCGGCTGGTTTCACCGCAGCCGCGGAGCCAATGCCCGAGGCCGCCTGAGTCCGTCTCGTAGCGAGCCAGGGCCTCGTCGATCAGGGTCGGCGGTTCGACCTCCCGACGCCAGTTCACGGCCAACTCCACGGCCTTGTGGACGATCGTGCCTCGGGCCGTCGGGACCCGCCACTCGAACTCCTCGGCCTCGTCAGCCAGGAACTTGGCCTCACACCCGTGGACCTGGGCCAGCCGGTGCTTGTGGACGAAGAGATCCTCACCGGTGGGCAGGCCGTCCAGGTGTGGTTCGACAGCCGTTTCGATGGCTGATCGGAGATGGTGGCGGAGGTCATCGGGGAACTCAGGGCGCTGGTCGGCTGACGCCCCCAACTGGTCCAGTACGGCCTGCTGGGCGGGGTTGAGGCTGTCATCGGTCAACGGAGAATCAGAGGGTTCCACGTCCGGAGTATGACTCAGGATGGTGACAGCAGGCCGACGTTGTCACACCGCCACGCAATACTCGAAGCCATGGAGATGATCACCGTTCGCTTCGCGGAGACCGCCCGATCGCTGGGTCGGACGGCGCGGTTGCTGGGCCTCGAGGTGCCGACCTTTCGGAGCCCTCCAGGCCTGTGCGGCCTGCAGCGGTCGATCCGACGACGAGGCGGCTCAGCCACCATTGCCGTGGTGGTGAGGGGACGGCCGTGGGGTGCTGTGGTGGCCGACATGGTCGAAGGGATCGTGGTGGTCAACGACCTAGACCGGAAGCGGGCTGACACCGTGCGCTCCTCCCTCTGGCAGGCCGTAGACGAGCCGGCCCTCGCCGCCTGAATCCCGCCCACCTGAATCCCGCCCGCCTAACTCCCGGAGACGATCGAACCCGCCGGGTGGTGACTAGCGTGGTCAGGCGCCCGGGTGGCGGAACTGGTAGACGCAGCGGGCTTAAACCCCGCGGCCCCCCAGGGGGCGTACAGGTTCGATTCCTGTCCCGGGCACCCGCGGTGGCTCCTGCCATCCGTCCCGGCGAGGATGTGCCCATGGCATCCAAACCGGACGACCCATACGAACACCCCTACCCGGCCCCCGACCTGGCTGCCCGACATCCGTTCGTGGCCCTGGAGCCCCGCCGCTATCCCGAGGACGAGATGCGGGCCCGGGCCCGGGCCTTCCACGAAACAGCCGACCAGCGGCGCAGCGTCCGAATGTTCAGCCCGGAACCCGTGCCACGCGACCTGGTGGAGACGGCCGTGATGGCTGCTTCCACTGCCCCTTCGGGAGCCCACAAGCAACCCTGGACCTTCGTAGCCGTCTCGGACCCCCACCTCAAGTCCCGGATCCGAGCTGCAGCCGAAGAGGAAGAACGGAAGAACTACCTCGAGAACCGCATGAACGCCGAGTGGCAGGAGGCCCTCGCCCCGCTGGGCACCGACCACCATAAGGAATACCTGGAGGTAGCGCCGTGGGTCGTCGTGCTGTTCGAGCAGCGGTACGAGATCCGGCCCGATGGCACCACCCGGACGAACTACTACGTGAAGGAAAGCGTGGGGATCGCTGCCGGCCTGTTCGTAGCCGCCCTACACGACATGGGTCTGGCCACTCTGCCCCACACGCCGTCACCCATGGCCTTCCTCCG
>JAZADL010000074.1:0-46346 GCA_036123635.1 Actinomycetota bacterium | reverse complement strand
CCAAGGCCTACCGAGCCGGTCACGAGCAGGGCGTCTAATCGGAGGCCAGCAAAGAAAAGGAGTGACGCCACAATGGCGGCTAGGACCACCGTCGTTCCAAGATCCGGTTCAAGGAAGACGAGGCCGCCGACGCCGAACAGAACGACGAGCATGGGCCACAGCGTCAGACGGGTAGTCCCTGACGACCGGTTCGCCAGCAGATTGGCTCCGAACACGATCACGGCCAACTTGGCGAACTCCGAAGGCTGAAAGGTGACACCTCGCATACCGAGCCACCGGGCCGAACCGTTGACCCGGATGCCCACCCCGGGAATCAGGACCAGCACGAGCAGCACCACGGCCAAGATGAAGCCAGGTCGAGCCAGGCTCCGTAGGCGGCGGTAGTCGAACCGCAGGGTGGTGAACAGGCCAGCCAACCCGAGCGCCACCCAGACCACTTGGCGGCGCAGGTGGTACCAGGCATCGTCGTAGTCCCGGAGGTCCGAGACCGATGAGGACGAGAGGACCATAACCATGCCCAGAAGGCCCAAGAGCATGGCCGTCGACCAGAGAACCAAAAAGCGAACCGAGCGCCCAGAATCGGAGCGAACAGACCCCGTCGACCTGGAGTTCGTCCCGCCGGTAGCCACCTTTTCCCGAGCCGCGCTCACAGGTCAACCGTTCCAGTTAGAACACCGACCAGTCGTTCGAAGTCCCGGCCTCGTTCGTCGTACGAGTTGTACCAGTCAAACGAGGAGCAGCCCGGCGAGAGCAAAACGGTGCCTGTCCCTGCCGCCGACTGGTGAGCTAGAGAAATCGCCTCGTCCATACTCCCCGCTGTCACCACCGGGCAGCGGCCCTCGTAGATGGCCGCGACGTCAGCAGCAGCCTCTCCGATGGCCACCACGGCTCGCGGGCGCCCCTCGGCCAAGGGTCCCAAGTCCAGCCCCTTATTTCTCCCTCCGGCGATGAGCACCGCCCCAGGGAGCCCTGCCAGTGCAGCCAGAGTGGCATGCGGCGTAGTGGCCTTACTGTCATTCACGTAGTGGACCCCGGCTACCTCGGTTACGAAAGCCATACGGTGAGCCAGACCCGTGAAGCCGGTCAACGACTCGGCACAGGCCTCCCTCGTGGCCCCGGCTCGGATAGCTAGCGCACAGGCCGCCTGAGCGTTCAGGAGGTCGTGGGGCATAGTGCGCGGTAGGTCGGCCACCGACACCACCTCACTTCCGTCCAGTATCAGGCGTCCCCCCTCTACACGGCAGGCAGCCTCGTCGGCACCAAAGCCGGTAGCTCCCGGCGGGGCATGGGCGGCCACCACGGGGTCTGCCAGATTGGCTACCGCGTCGGCCGGTGACTCAATCCCCTCCCACACCCGGGCCTTAGCTGCCTCGTAAGCCGCCAAGTCGGCATGGACGTCTAGGTGGTCGGGGGCAAAGTTCAGCCACGCTGCCGGAGCCGCCTGGAACCGTTCGGTATGGCCTAGGCGGAACGAGGACGCCTCGACAACGAACGCATCAGCCTCCAGATCTTCGATAGCCGCCACCAGCGGGGTATCAGTGTTGCCGGCCGAGACGACACGTCGTCCCGACCGCTCAAGCATGTCGGCCACCAGCGTTACAACGGTGGTCTTACCGTTCGTTCCCGTCACCGCGTACCGAGGGCGGTCGTCCCAACGGAAAGCCAAATCCGACTCATCAAGCACAGCCGTCCCAGCCGTCAAAGCCGCTGCAAAGACTGGGTGGCGATCCGGCACGCCTGGGGCTACCACGACTTCGTCAACCTGCTCCACCAAGTCGGCCCACAAGTCGGGACGAGGCGCCTCTACTAACTCAACTCCGAGGCGGGCCGCACAGGCTCGGGCCTCGTCACCGGGAGCATCGTCCACTGCCAGGACGTCGACCCCGCGTCGGGCCAGCGCCTCCAGGGCGGCCCTACCCGCCACACCCAGCCCGAGAACCAGCACGCGACTGCTCACTGACCGAGCATGCCGGTCACCCCAGTGGCGATGGAGTCAGCGTAGAAAATCCCCACACCAACCGCCGTGCACAAGCCGGACATGATCCAAAACCGGATGATGACGGTGGTCTCCGGAAGGCCTCCCAACTCAAAGTGGTGGTGGATCGGGGCCATGCGGAACACCCGGCGCCCCCCGAACAGCCGGTAACTGCCTACCTGAAGGATCACAGACACCGTCTCGACAACGAACAACCCGGCCACGACTGGTAGTAGCAGGTGGGTGTTCGTGGCCAGGGCCAGGGCGGCCAGGCCGGTTCCAATGGCCAGAGAGCCCGTGTCCCCCATGAAGATCCGGGCCGGGGCGGCGTTCCACCACAGGAAGCCCAAGCAGCCCCCAGCCATCGCCGCGGCAACTACCGCCAGATCCAGAGCATGGGCTACGTCGTAGGTCTCCGGATATCGGAACTGCCAAAAGCCCACCACCGTGTAGGCGCCAAAGCAAAACGTCCCAGCGCCGGCCGCCAAGCCGTCCAAGCCGTCCGTGAGGTTGACCGCGTTAGCCGAGCCTGTGATAAGGAGAACGGCCCAGACCGCCCACAGGACAGAGCCCATTTCCAGACCAGGCTGATCGAACCGGGTAAACGAGAGCTGGGTGTGGGTCGGCGCATGCTCCAGCATTAGGACTGCGAACACGACGGCCACCCCGAGGAGTCCGAGTGTCTTGGCTCGCTTGCTGAGACCCAAGCTGCGCTCGCGTACGACTTTGATCCAGTCATCCACGAGACCAACAGCGCCCGCCCCAATGATGGCCAGCATCACGAAGATCCCGCTCCGCGTATAGATCCCTCGGTAGAAGTCGCTGAGGACATACCCCAAGAAAGCCCCGCCCACGATCGCCAAGCCACCCATAGTGGGGGTCCCTGCCTTGGTGGCATGGCCCTCGGGGCCGTCGTCGCGGATTGGCTGGCCGATCCGGAGCCGGGTCAGCCATCCGATCAGTAGCCGGGTACCGAATAAGGCGGTGGCCATAGCGATCGCCGCCGCCAGGAGTAGCCGAATCATCCGTCACCCCGACCCACGGCGAGCTTGTCCCACTCCTCTCGGACGACGACCCGGTCATCAAACAAGACCCTTTCGTCGGCCACCTCCTGCACGTCCTCATGTCCCCGACCGGCTAGGAGCACCAAGTCCGTCCGGCTGGCTAGCCCAAGGACCTCGGCGATGGCCCGGCGTCGATCCGGTTCAACGAGGGTTGGTGGGCGTTCCATTCCGGTAAGGATGTCCGCGATTACCCCCTCGGGTGGTTCACCCCGCGGGTTGTCGGAGGTGACGACGACCTGGTCGGCGCCGCTCTCCGCTGCCCGGCCCATCTCCGACCGCTTGCCCCTGTCCCGGTCACCGCCACAGCCGAAGACCACGAGGACCTTCCCGGTCGTCACTTCACGGGCCGCGACTAGGGCATGGGTGAGGGCATCGGGCGTGTGGGCATAATCCACGACTACCTGGGGTCCACCCTCTAGAGCCACTAGCTCGAACCGGCCAGGAACCGGGCGAGCGGCAGCCAGCCCCTCAACCACCGTGTCCTCGTGGATACCCAGCACGGCGGATAACTCGGCGGCCACCAAGGCATTAGCCACGGTAAACCGACCACCGGTATGCACGGTGACTGTTCGGCTTCGCCAGCTGAAGCGAACTCCATCCGGGCTCACCGCTACCTCCGTGGGCTCTCCAACCTCAACCACCGTCATCGCAGCGTCCCGAGCCCGGTCGGCCATCCGACGTCCTGCCTGATCAGCGACAACCACCACTCCATGGTTCGAAAACGTCCCGTCAAACAGCCTCGCTTTGGCTACCTCGTAGTCGTCCATTGATCCGTGGAAGTCCAAGTGGTCCCGGCTCAGGTTGGTGAATGCCACGGCCGCGAAGGTTGTCCCGTCGACCCGGTGCTGCGATAAGGCATGAGAGGAAACCTCGATGGCTGCTGCATCGACACCCGTCGCCACCCAAGAGCGCAGGAGAGGCTGAAGATCGGTGGCTTCCGGGGTGGTACGACCACCAGACAGCGTTCCGTGAGTAGCCGTGGTCCGGCCGGCACGTTCGAGAACAGCGTCTAGGAGGTGCACCACGCTGGTCTTGCCGTTAGTTCCGGTGACTCCAACCAGGTCGAGATTACGAGAGGGCCACCCCTCGACCGCTGCCGCGAGATGGGGCATCACCCTCCGGACCGAATCGGCGATGACCACGGGTACTGGAAGGTCTAGCGTCCGCTCGGCAATCACCGCTACCGCTCCCGCCCTCACCGCTCTCTCAGCGAATTCGTGGCCGTCGTAGGTGGTACCGGGTACACAGCAGAAGAGGTCCCCGCTCGCCACGACGCGCGAATCGTGTACGACGCGGTCCACTTCGGAGCCACTGCCCTCTATTGGGTCGTCAAGTCCAGCCGAGCGGAGCAGCGCCTTCAGGCGCACCTCAGTCTCCGATCGTGGCCCCGGCGGCCTCAAGACGGGCTGCCTCGGCCGCTTCGGTAAGAATTCGGTGGCGGGCTGGGGTCATGGCCATCACACGACCAGCATGCTCTAAGCCGATTCGCTCATCGACCGACGGAATTCGCAGTTGCCGGACTGCGAACCGGGCAAACTCGGCAAACACCGGGGCCGCCGCCCGTCCGCCCGAATAGCTATGCCCGGCCGGCTCGTCGACAACCACCAGCACCGCTAACCGAGGTGCCTCTGCCGGAAGGAACCCGGCGAAGCTGGCCACGTAGGTCCGGTCGCCTTTGCTGCCATACCCCCCAGACGACTGCGGTTTCCATGCAGTGCCGGTCTTGCCAGCGACGCGGTAGCCGGCCACCTGGGCCTTGGTACCGGTACCGGACTCCACCACCCTCTCCATCATGGCCACCACCTCAGAGGCGACGGCAGCCGACACGACCGTCATTGACGGCCGGACACGACGGGGGCTGAACATCCCACCATCGTCCCGCGTCCCAAGCACCAAGGTGGGCGCGGGCCTAATTCCACCATTAGCCAGGGTGGCGTAGGCGGTCAGCATTTGGAGCGGGGTGACAGCCACGCCCTGGCCAATTGCAATGGTGGGCAGCGACGTCCCGGACCAACGCCCCACCGGTTCGAGGATTCCTCGGGCCTCCCCCGGAAAGTCCAGATCGGTAACCGAGCCCAGCCCGAACTCCCGAAACTCCTCGTGGAGGGCCTCTGAACCCAAGTCCCGGGCCCACAGGATGGTGCCCACGTTGGAGGATCGACGGACAATGTCGCCCACTGTGAGTTCCTCGGGATCGTGAGCCGGAGTGTCCTTGAAAGTGGCGTCGTGAACTTCCAAACGTCCCGGCACCTCGCGCACGGTCTCGGGAGCGGCTACCGCCTCGCTCAAGACGCCCGAAAAGGTCAGGGGTTTGATGATGGAGCCAGGCTCGTAGGTCCATGTGACAGCTCGGTGTTCGCTGGAGGTCCGGACTAGGCCGTCCTCATCTCTCCGGACCGTGGTCGAAGCCAGGATCTGCCCGGTCGCCGGGTCCATGGCCACCAAAACTCCGCCCTGGGCGTCGGCCAGCTCCACCCCTTCAATCAACAACCTCTCCGCTTCAAACTGGAGGGCCCGATCCAGGGTCAGGACCAGGGTCCGTCCGTGGGTAGCTGGCTCCACCGAATACTCTCCACCCGGTATAGCGACGCCCCGAAGTCCTCTCTCCACGATCTTTTCGCCGTCGGTACCCGACAGGAGACTGTCGTAAACCAGTTCCATGCCGCTAATACCCTTGGCGTCGATGTCAGTCCGCCCCAGGACGGCTAAGGCCGAGTCTCCGCCCGGTCGAACCCGTGCTTGTTCCTCGTCGAAGTAGACACCGACCACGCCCAGTCGGAGGACCGCCTCGGCCGTCTCGTCGGAGACCTGGCGTCCCAGCCAGACGAACTGGGAATCCTTAGATAGTCGCTGCTCCAGAAGCGAAACGTCGGCGTCCAGGACGCTGGACAGCACCCTCGCCGCCCTGACCGGATCCTCCACCTGGAGCGGATTAGCCCATACCGACACACGCGGCACTGAAAGGACGAGGTCGACACCGTTGCGATCCACGATGGCACCCCGGGCCGCTTGGAGGGGAACAGTCTTGATGCGCTGTAACTCTCCGTGGGCTACGAATCGGTCGGGATCGAGGAGTTGCAGGGTGGCCAGACGCCATCCGAAGAGGCCGGCTATCCCCGCTAAAAGGACACCAACTAGGACAGCCCTCCGGCGGAAGCGTCGATAGGCGTCGTACCGGGGAACGTCGATTCCCGCTCCCCGCCCGCGGACCGCCAACCCGTCGGGCTGTCGACTCATCGGGTCGATCCGGAGAAGGGATCACCCTCGGGTGCTTTGAGATTGGTCGGTCCGTCGTTAAGAGTCACCGATGGTAGGTACACCCGGGCCGGTGGGAACACCATGCCTAATCGCCCATTGGCTACCTCCAGGATTCGACTCGGACTCTCCAGGCGAGCTACCTCAGCTCGGAGGACCTGGGCCCGTTCGTGGCCGTCTTCCAGTCGTCCCTGAAGGCGGTCGAACTCGAACTGTCCGCTGACCACGATGCTGTGGAAAGCCGCCAAGCTCAGCAATGTGGCGAAGAACCCGACCACGGCTAGCGCTCCGAGGACCCCAACGGCTGGTCGGGTGGCCGTTCGCGTCGACGACCCGGAAATCTGGCGGTCGGTCGCAGACCGGGGCAGCCGCTCCGGACCCAGAACAGCAGTCATCGGCGTTCCAGTACCCGAAGGCGAGCGCTAGCTGATCGCGGGTTATCCCGGGCTTCGTTCTCTGACGGGACACGGCCGGCCCGTCGGGGTATCACCGCCAAGGAGGTCGCCCCACAGGTGCACGGCAGCAGGCGAGGACAGATGCAACCGCCGGTGGCTGCCCGGTCGAACCCGTGCTTAACGATGCGGTCCTCGCCGGAGTGGTAAGACAGAACGGCGCCCCGACCGGTTGGGACCAGTCGGCGGATTGCCTCGTCTAGGGCGTTATCCAGTTGATCCAACTCGGCGTTGACCTCGATACGAACAGCCTGGAAAGTGCGCTTTGCTGGGTGTCCACCACGGCGGCGCGTCGCGGCGGGAATGGCGTCACGAACGATCTCGGCTAGGTGCGCTGTGTCCGACACCGGACGAGCGGCCACCACAGCGCGGGCGATACGCCTGGCGTAGCGCTCGTCAGCGTGACCGACGAGTACGCGGGCCAAAGAGCGCTCGTCGTAGCCGTTCACGACATCGGCCGCCGTCATGGCCTGGCGACGGTCCATGCGCATATCCAGTGGCCCGGCCTTCCGATAGCTGAACCCCCGCTCGATCCGGTCAAGTTGTGGAGAGGAGACACCCAAGTCGAACAAGAAGCCGACCAGGTAGGCCACACCGGAACCATCCAGTACGGAGCCAAGGTCAGTGAAGGCAGCCCGGTGCAGTTCGATCCGGTTACCAAACGGGGCCAGCCGGGAGGCGCTAGCTGCCAGCGCCTGGTCATCGCGGTCGATTCCGAGGACCCGGAGATCGCTCCTCGTCGTCAGGATGGCTTCGGCATGACCTCCACCACCAACCGTCGCATCCAGTACGACACCGGAGGGCACGTCAGCCAGGGCCTCCAAAACCTCGGCCACCATTACTGGCTGATGCTCAAAGCCGGTAGACCGCTCCCCGAAGTCCTCCCTGCCCTGTTCTGTCATGGTCCGGTCCGCCGATCCGTAGACCTCAACGAAGCCGGTCCCGGTAGCCCGTCCCTCGACCGTCCCCCGACCAGCTGGCGCACGTCGGGATGTCTCCCCGAATCGGGCTAGATGGCAAGCGGGCGGAGTAGGGGCCTCCCATCCTGCCGACCGGGGGACGGTCCAGGGACGAACCGGTCGGTGACCGGTCGTCATGGTCTGTGGTTGTCGTGGTGCGTACTTCCTCTCGGTCCGAGTCGCGTCGGTCAGATCCCGCCGGTAATCACGAAGGCATCGGCCACCAGGCGATCTAGGTCTGGTGCCATTTCCGTCCAAGTGGCGGGGTTCCAGATCTCGATCCGGTCGATGGCCCCGCAGACCACCACCTCGTGTTCCAGCCGGGCGAAAGCGCGCAACCTCTCGGGAAGCATCACCCGTCCCTGGGCGTCGGGGCTGACCTCCACGGAACCAGAGGAGACGCCACGACGCACGTTGGGCTCTAGTTCGCCGGAACGAATCTTCTCCTCCACGCTGGCCACCATCAGGTCGAAACGCTCCGACGGCCAGAGAGAAATGCAGCCGTCGCCCGGGGAGAGGTAGACCACACCCGAGAAGTGGCTCCGGAATCTGGCCGGGAGGACCATGCGACCCTTGTCGTCCAACGAACGTTCGTGGGTTCCCACGAATGCCATGTCCGGTCCCTCCTTCCCTCTCGTCTCTCCAACCGGAGCGATGGGACCCACCGGAGGACAATGTCGCCCCGATTCCCCACATCACTGACATTGTGTCCCACTCTATCCCACTTTCTCCCACCAACACAAGGGCGGGACCCACCTGATAAACCGCGGGGCTGGGGCCGTCGGCGGGAGAACCAGGAGGCCTCGTCGTTAGGAGGCCTCAGCTATCGAAGCGGTCCGGTGAAGTGAACTCGGGTGGATTAGGGGAGGTGTGACAGGAGGGACTTGACGAGGTCGTCCGAATCCACCCCCGCTGGGGCGGCCATGGCCTCTAGATCCCGAAGGGCTTCGTCGGCGGGCGTCAGCCCTAGCAGGTCCACCAGGACATCGGTCGGCCACGCCAGGAGCGCCGTGCACTGGAACCGCGCCCCGGACCGGTCCCTCCGTTGGGAGATGCCAACGACCTTGCGACCCTCCACCAGAACCTCACCTGGCCCTCGGCCGGCAAAACACACCAGGCCTCCCCAACGGCCCTCCTCTAGAGCGCCTTGATGAACCGTCCCTTCCACGCCCAGGTCGGCCAAAGCCGCTCGCCAGACTTCACCCACCCACCAGGCCGACCGACCTACGTCGTCGTCCCACAATCGGTCCCCTCGGGGTACTAGGAAGTCAGTCCAAACCACCTCGCCGGGTCGGAGGAGAACCGCTCCCCCACCCGACCGTCGACGGACCACGTCGATTCCACAGCGGACGACCACGTCACGCTGGGCGGAACCCAGCACCATCGTCGGACGGTCCACCCGGTGGACGAGCACAACCCGACCATCAATCGGGTCGAGAAGGCCATGGCGTTCAGCCACCGTCCCGGTTGGCCATCGGACATCCCACGTTGACGAGGTCGTTCCGCTCACGGCTGGTTAGTCATCCTCCCGGCAGTTACCCGGTGCCGTTTCCGGAAACCTCCGGGCCCAGGACAACCACACCAGCACATCAGCCACTGTGGGTGGGGCTTCCGGATCGCCGTACTGGGTAATGCTCCGGAAGCGGGCGTAGGGAGCCGCCGGGACGGGAAAAAATGGTGGGCGCCGCCACCACCCCCGACTGGCTAGCCGGACAGTCTGACGGGCGGCCACCAACCAGAGCCACGGCCTAACGGCAACAGCTATGGCCGCCCGAACCATCCATCCGTTCACGACGTGCCCTCCACCCCGGCCTCCTCCGACCTCCGGCGAGCGTGGTGCCACAGGGCTGCCGCTCCGACCAGCGGCCCATCGGCCCCAAGTCCGGCTGGAACGATCCTCGCGTCTCGCGTGAACTCCAGTCCGCACTCTCGGTCGAGACGTTCCTGGGCCGCCTCGAAGAATGGAACGCCAAAGCCCAGGGCCACCGAACCAGCCACCACGACCAGTGGGATATCAAGCAGGTTCACCACCGTGGCCACCGCCTGTCCAACTAGGTCACCAGTCCGACGTCGGACCTCCAGGTCGGCCTCCGAAGCCGGTCGACCGGTCTCTCGTTGGATCGCCGGACCGGAGGCCACCGTCTCCAAGCATCCCCGACGCCCGCAGGCGCAAGCCGGACCGTCCGGTTCCACCACCACGTGCCCGATGTGGCCAGCATTGCCCGCCGCACCGTGCAGGAGGCGGCCGTCTACGACCAGTCCGCCACCCACGCCCGTAGACACCACCATGGCTAGGTAATCCCGATTGCCGACCGCCGCCCCACACCACCCTTCGCCCAGGGCCAGGGCCTTGGCGTCATTGTCCACCACCACCGGCAGGCCGGTGCGGTCCGCCAAGTGCCCGGCAAGAGCGAAGTCCCGCCACTGCGGAATGTTCAGCGGCGATACCAAGCCCCCGTCGGCCGACATGGGACCCCCGCAGCCGACTCCAATTCCGGTCACTGATTCCGCATCCAGCAGCGGTTCGACAAGGCCGGCCAGGGACTCAAAGAGTTCGTCGGCGTTCCGGCCGCCGGTAGGGACACGAGCCTGACTCCCAACTCGGCCGTCTGGGTCGACGACACCGGCAGCCAACTTCGTGCCTCCGACATCTACGGCCAGGACACGTTCTCGGACCATGGCTCCGATCTGGCCGAACTCCCCTCCGGAGAAGGTCGCCTCAGGCCTGGCCGTGATCGCCCCGACGGAATCGGTCACGCATTCGCTCCCGGACCCGAGCACCTGTGCCACCAACGGCCTCGCGGATGCCCGCCGTCCGCCCCGAACCGGCCACAACCCTCAATCCCGTCCGTCCTACCTGACGGGCGTTTCTCTCCAGTGCCAGGGAGGCCCCCAGCATCACCAGGAAACCCACGAAGGCCAGCAAGAAGGACGTCGAGAGGGTCACCACCATCACCAGCACGCCGCCAGCGAAGCCAACCACTGCCCACTTCATGCTACGGAGGGGCTGCGTAAAGACCGTGGTTTCGCTCACCTCGCGTACGAGGTCCGGGTCGGTCTCGGACAACCGCTCCTCGATCTCACTGAGGATCCTCTCCTCATCCTCCGACAGTGGCACCAATCGTTCCTCGCCTCTACGCCCGTTCTGGTCCCCTCCAGCATCGCACAGCGGATTGCTAGCAACAACGCGCTTCCCGGCCTGTCGGGACGGGTAATGACCCCGCCAACCCTCCCTCAGATGCCAGGACCCCACTGTCCGTCCCCTCGTTCTCGGGGCTGCAGCCCTTCAGGCCCAACGGTGGCCGCCGGACCGATCGAGGCCGTACCAAACCGTTTCCGGATTTGTTCCACCGCCTCCTCGGCGTCCCTCCATCCCGGATCCTCAACGTCTTCAAGCCGAAGCTGGCGAACGGAAGCGTCCCGGAGACCACTCATCGATACCCCCAGGAGACGGAGGCCCGGAGACGTGTCCACGGTGTCAAGCAGGTTCATGGCCACCTCTAGGACCTCGACTACCAGGTCGGTGGCCTCCGAAAGGGTCTGCGATCGGCTGATCGTCGTGAAATCCGGATACCTGAGCTTCACGGTGACCGTGCGGCCAGCTACCCCGACCTCGCGGAGCCTCCGACCCACCGCATCCACCATCCTGACGAGCTCCCGGTGAACCTCTTCGGGATCCACCAGGTCTCTGGCGAAAGTCTCCTCGTGGCCAATCGACCGGGTCGGCTGCTCCGGGTCCACCGGTCGGTCATCGATCCCGCGGGAAAGTCGCCAGAACTGGGTCCCGGCGGCCTGGCCCACAGCTGACACCAGGGTGTCTTCGGGGACCTGGCGCAGGTCACCAACCGTGGCAACCCCGAGGCGCTGGAGGCGCTCGAAGGTCCGAGGCCCCACCCCCCAAACCGCCTCTACCGGTAGGGGATCGAGGAACTCCCGGATGCTGTCGGCCGAAACCACGTGCACGCCGCTCCCGGGGACCGGTCCTGTAAGACCAGCAGACGGCTTGGCCTGTTCGCTGGCCAGTTTGGCCAGGAACTTGTTGGGGGCCACCCCTACGCTGCACGTCAGCTTCTCCTCGGTCAGGACGTCGGTCCGGATGGCCGCTGCCACGTCGACCGGTGATCCGTGGAGGCGTTCCGACCCGGCCACGTCAAGAAACGCCTCGTCCAGCGACAACGGCTCGACAAGCGGCGTGTACCGCCGGAAGACCTCCATCACCCGGCGGCTCACCTCGCCGTAGTGCCGATGGTCTCCCGGGAGAAAGGTCAGGCCCGGGCACATTCGGCGGGCCCGCGTCGACGGCATGGCCGACCGCACGCCGAACGTCCGAGCCTCGTAGGAGGCGGCGGCCACCACCCCGCGGTCACCTTCCCCACCGACCACCACCGGTCGTCCCCGGAGTTCCGGGCGACGAACCAGCTCTACCGATACGAAGAAGGCGTCCATGTCGACATGCAGGATCGGCGTTCCCGCTACCAGTGGGCGTCTCCGGTCAGCCATCGGGAGGATCCAGCCGCTCTACCGTTAGATCTCCGGAGTTTGATCCGCAGGCCACGTAAGAGAACTCAGGAACCCCCGACTCCCCGGCCTCGGAACCGGCCAACCATTCGGTCACCGGTTCGCGCACCCAACGGGGGGCGGTAGCCAGCAGGGGTCCGGCTGCCTCGGCGTCCACGAAGCGGGCATCTTCCACGATGTGATCCGGGTCCTCGAGCACCACCTCACCGGTCCAGGAAAGCGCTCGGTGTACATCCACCCCCAGGAGCATGTCGCGATCCGGAAATTCAACCGACACGCGATAGAGGACCTCAGACCACCGCTCCACGATCAGGCCTGTTTCCTCGACCACCTCGCGGGAGAGGGCAGTCAGGGGCTCCTCTCCCGGATCCACCACGCCGCCGGGTGGCGTCCACTCCAGGCGGCCGTTTCGACGACCGATCGTCCGGTCAAAGGCACCTCGCCGATTAGCTACCAGTAGGACCATCGAACGATCCACAAGCAGCCCACCAACCACCCGCCACCGTCGAGTCCGAGCTGCTGCCACCGGCGCAGTCTGACACCTTGTACCGACTCCCTTCCCGGTGCCTCGGGTGGCCAGCGGTAGCCTCCGACTCGTGACCACCGCCAAACCGGGCTCTCCGCCCAACGTCACCGGTCCAGAATCGGCCGCCCCCTCCGTCGTAGCCCGCGTTGTCGCCGCCGTGGCCATCGGATTGGCCGGTATCTGCGGTGGCCTCGTGGGCTACGCGGTAACTGACCTCCAGTGCTCCGACGGCTGCACCGCACTAGCCGGATCTCTGGGCCTGTTGGGTGCCGTTCTGGCCGCCCTTGGGGTAGGCATCGTGGCGGTCCTGGCTTTACGGGCCATGGCCGAGTGGCGAACCGGTCAACTTCAGCAGGCGGCCCGGGACCAATATCCCGTCAACTGATTCGACCACCCGAACCATGCCGGATCCCGTTGATCTTCGCGACCTCGCCTTGGCCATCGCTCGCGAGGTGGTCCCCGAACTACGAAGACGAGCCGGGGGCGTAGACGTCTCGGCCACCAAGTCGACGGTCACTGACCTTGTCACCGAGGTCGACTGTTGGGCCGAGGAGTACATCGTGGCCCGGATTCTCGACGCACGGCCCGACGATGCTGTCCTAGCCGAGGAGGGCGCCGGGGTGGCTGGTACATCGGGTGTCCGCTGGTTGGTAGACCCCATCGACGGGACCACCAACTTCGTCTACAGGCATCCTGGGTTCTCGGTGTCGATCGGCGTCGAGGCCGACAACCGTCCGGTGGCCGGTGTAGTCATCGACCCCCTCTTGGGAGACGAGTTCTGTGCCGCTCATGGCCAGGGGACGACCCGTAATGGCCGCCCGGTCTGGGTCAACTCAGTAACCGATCCGGCGGCTGCCCTGGTAGCTACCGGGTTTGGTTACGACCCGGAGCGACGGCGACAACAGGCCGAAGCCTTAGTGACCATCCTCCCCCAGGTTCGTGACGTCCGACGGGTCGGTGGGGCGGCCCTGGACCTGGCTTCGGTGTCTTGTGGTCGGGTGGACGCCTACTTCGAATGGGGGCTGAGCCCGTGGGACTGTTCAGCGGGATCCGTGCTGGTAACTGAGGCCGGCGGAGTGATCACGTTATTCAGGACAACTGCTTCCTCTCCTGTATTCCCAGTCGTGGTCACAGAGGAAGAGGCGTCAATGAATTGGCCGGATGATCTCATCGTGCTGGCCACTAACCGTGATCTAACGACGCCGCTAACTGAACTCCTACTTGAAGCCGGAACCCTCTCGGGCCTGTAACTCAGGCCCTCGCCTCCAGCTCTGATGGGCCGTAGACACCCCGGTGCGGGACAACACCACCCCATATGGGGCACCATTTAGTCATGGGAACCCGCATCCTGACCGTGGAGGATGACGAACGGATCCGCACCGCTGTGCGCATGGCTCTCGAGGAGGAGGGTTGGGACGTTGAGGAGACGGCTAGTGGAGAGGCCGCCCTAGACGCCTTTAACAGGACGCCTGCCGATGTGGTACTCATCGACATCATGCTCCCCGGCATCGACGGCTTCGAGGTGTGCCGGAGCATTCGCCGGCTGGGAGATGTCCCGATCGTGATGGTCACCGCCCGCTCCGACAGTCACGACGTGGTGGCCGGCCTGGAGGCGGGCGCCGACGACTACCTACGTAAGCCGTTCGACCCCAAGGAGCTTTCGGCCCGCATCCGGGCCCTACTGCGGCGGGCCCGGCCCGATGAGGCCCGCCCGAGCCTCATCCAGATCGACCAGTTGGAAATTCTCCCCGAGGAAGGGGTGGTACGTCAGAACGGCACCGAGGTTCACCTCACCCGTACCGAGTTCCGCCTTCTGGTGGAGCTGGCCTCCTCTTCCGGGCGAGTGCTCAGCCGAGAAGACCTACTGGAACGGGTGTGGGGCTACGACTACTTCGGCGATGGGCGCCTAGTCGATGTCCACGTCCGCCGGCTCCGGACCAAGATCGAACCTGACGCGGCCAACCCCCGTTACGTGATCACCGTGCGCGGCATGGGCTACAAGTTGCAGACGTAAAGCGGGGCCGACCCCGGATGAACGACACGGCCAGCAGCCTCGGGCTTGGAGCCCGGATCTCCATGCTCTTCGCGGTCGGCGGTCTGCTGGTATCCCTTGTGCTAGCCGCCGCCACCTTGCTCCTTACCCGCCAGCAACTCCTAGACACACGGGAGCAGGCCGCGGCGGCTATGGCGATCAGCAACGCCACCCGGCTATCCAACCAGCTCACCCCCGACTCGACCATCGAGGACCTCCCCACCATCGCAGACTCGCTTACCCGGATCGAGGGCAGCCAGCGCATCATCCGCCTCGGCGAGGCCTGGCTTCCTGCCCCCGAACTGGACCGCGATGATCTGCCACTTTCCCTCGTCCAACTGATGGCCCGGAGGGAGGCAGGACAGATGCTGGCCACCGTCCGGGACAAACCCCAGCTCGTGGTAGCCATTCCGCTGGTCGCCTTCGACGCCGACTATTACGCGGTCCTAGACCTCGTCGAGGTGGAAAGGACCCTGGACTCCCTCCAGTTCGTCTTGTTGGGCGCAGGGGCGGCCACCACCCTGCTCGCTGCCCTACTGGGCTCATGGGTCAGCCAGAGGGCACTTAGCCCGCTCCGGCGAGTCCGGGGAGCCGCTGAAGCCATCGCCGGGGGGCGCTTAGACACCCGACTGAGCCGCCAGGCCGACCCCGACCTCGACCGTCTCGCCGATTCGTTCAATGAGATGGCTCGGGCGCTGGAGGCCCGCATCCAACGCGACGCCCGGTTCGCATCGGACGTCAGCCACGAACTTCGTAGCCCGCTAACCACGCTGATGGCCAGTGTGGGTGTCCTAACTGCACGCCGTGACGAGCTCTCCGACCGCTCTCGGACCGCCTTGGACCTACTGGTCGGTGACCTGGAACGTTTCAACCGGCTGGTCAATGACCTGCTGGAAATCTCGGGCTACGACGCCGGGGTTGCCGCCCTTGACCCCGAAGAGGTCAACGTGGCGCAGTTCCTGGAGGCCACCGCTCAGGGGGCTGGTGCCATCCCGGTCCACCTCCCGCCTGCCGCTGGTTCGCTGGTCATAATTGCCGATAAGCGGCGCCTGGCTCGTGTGATGTCAAACCTGTTGGACAACGCCCGGCGCTACGGCGGTGGTTCAACTGCCATCGGTCTGGAAGCCGACGAGATGATCCGGATCGTGGTTGAGGACGAGGGGCCTGGGGTCCCCGTCGACGAGCGGGAGGCCATCTTCGACCGATTCTCCCGTGGCTCCGCCGGTGGCCGTCGGGGCAACGATGGCGGGACGGGACTGGGCCTGAGTCTCGTGGCTGAGGATCTCCGACTCCACGGTGGTCGAGTGTGGGTGGAGGAACGGGCCGACGGCCGGACGGGAGCACGGTTCGTGCTCGAACTACCCCTCCCAGGAGCGGACACATGACCTCTGGATCTCCAAGAGTGGCGGCCCTCCTCGTGCTGGCGGTGCTCGCCGGCTGCTCAATCCCTGTCGACGACAGCGCCCGAGACCTAGCCGCCGAGTTGCCTGATGTTTTGCTCCCGGCAGCATCAACCACCACTGAAACACCGGCCATGACAGAAACCGTGCAGATCTACCTAGCCCGGGGCGCCGGGGACGATCGTCTTCTACTAGAGGCGGTGGATCGTGAGATCGTCGGCGACGGTTCTATCACCGTGATCCTGGATCAGGTTCTGGCCGGCCCCTCCCCCGCCGAACAGGACGCCGGAGTCATCTCGCCGTTCGCCGAAGGCTCCTCGGTGATCGGCACCGCACTGGAGGATGGGTTGTTGCAAATCCACCTAGACAGCCTGGACGGCTTCCCTCAGGACGACAGCACGGGTAACCGGCTCGCCTTCGCCATGATGGTCTGTACCGCTACCGACCTGGTGGTTGGCGCCGAAATCGACCATGTCGTCATCCTGCTCGATGGAGACGACGGTCCGGCCGCTATCAACGTCCCGGTCAGCGACGGTGATCCTCCTGAGGAGGGCTCGCCGGTGGAGTGCACCAACTACGACAGCTTCCAGTCCGAGAACCTCACGGATCCGGACAATTCAGAACCCCCCGAAGACTCCTGAGAGCTTGGCCGATCCGCTGCTTGCTCCCGGTCAGGAAAAGCCGACGAAGTCCCCACTCCCTATCTGAGCATGACGCCGGTCACCGTGTCACAACTCGGCTGACCTCAGGTCGCGCGAGCACCAACCTCGATCCGAGTCTTCAGATCATCGATGGCAGCATGGACAACCTTGGCCTCCAGGCGACGTCTCACGAAACCAGGAAGCCTGATCAAGAGGTCGACGTCCAAGTCGTAGACGACGAGGGTGGCTTCGGGGTCCCCCTCCACAGCCAAGAACTCGTACTCCCCGCTCATCCGCTCTAGCAGATCACCGTCAATTAGCCGCCACGAGATCCGGAGCGGATTGGACCCGTAGCTGTAGCGCAGGGTGTAGGAGGTACTCCGACCCATGGCAGCGGCGCGAAAGGACACGTCGCCCGGACGACCCTCGTCATCACGGACCAGCACGACAGCCTCCTTGATGTCAGGAGCCCACTCAGGCAGACGCTCGACGTCGAGCACCGTCTCGAAGCAGTGCTGCGGCGTCGCCCGAACAACGATGCGTTGGCTGGCATGGTCGGTCATAGCCGCCTCCTCGGCTTCGACACTACCGGTCCCACGTCGGTCGCGGTGGGTTCCGCGGTCCAGTCAGCCGACCAAGACCGCATCGTCGATGCCGGCTCTAAGTCGTCTAGCTAGGGCGTCGTAAGAGAACTCGGCCTCAGCTCGCCGGCGAGCCTCTCGACCCATCTCGGCCCGTCTCTCCCCATCACCCAGCAGGTCGCCCAGGGTGTGGGCCACCTGCTCGACGGCGTCCGGTCGCCCCATCACTAGGCCAGTCTTCTCGTGGGCGACGGCTTCGGCGGCCCCCCCACTTTCACCTGCTACTTGGGGCACCCCGGCGGCGGCAGCCTCAAGAAACACGATACCGAACCCCTCCTGCTCCAAGCCTCCCCACCGTGACCGGCAGAGCATGGCGAAGACGTCTCCGGCTCCATAAAGGCCGGGGAGGAGTTCTTCGGGCACCCGGCCCAGGAGGCGGACTGGTGCTCCGGTGGACGCCACCAAGCCCTCCAAGCGCCGTCGGTCCCGTCCCGACCCGGCGATAGCCACCACCAGGTCGGGCTCGGTACGTCCGAGACGGGCCGCTGATCGGATCAAGGTGTCCATCCCTTTGCGAGGCACCAGACGGCTGACGCTGACCACGAGGGGAGCCTCCACGGGGAGTCCCAGTTCACGACGTACCGACGCCCGCTCTGCCTCGTCTAGGGGTCGAAAACGACCGGTGTCTACTCCGGGCGGAACAACCAGAGTGGGCAGGGTGCAACCGGCGGCACGCTCGGCTTCGGCCGCCGGGTAGTTCCCAGCACAGATCACCAAGGAAGCCCCACGAAGCACTCGGGCCAGAATCGATCGGGCCACTGGAAGACGCCCGGGGACCGTGACCTCTGATCCGTGTAGCACCACCGCGTAGGGGCGGCCCACCCTGCGAGCGGCGTGGCCCACAGGGAGCGCCGGATCCCATACAACCAACTCCGCCTCTTGTCGCTCGGCCAAGTTCCGGACCCGTCGGACCACTGTTGGTGTGGGCAGGAGGACCGGCTCCCGGGATCTGGTGACAACGAACGCCTGGTCAGCATCGAATGCAGGCGCCCCAACGTTCGGGGTGGTGTGCACAGCAATGTCGTCCGCCGGAAGCCGGCGCCACAGTTCCCATAGGTAGGACTGAATCCCCCCGACCTTCGGGGGGAAGTCATTAGTCACCAGCAGGTGGCGCCTCACGCCCCCACCCTGTCTCGAACGGCGGCTAACTCCTCAGCTACCAGTAAATCGCGTCCGGCCTCTAGGCCGTCCAGCAGATCGAGACGACCCAGCCGGTCAGCAGCCCAGACAGCGTGGGACCGCAAGATCGAATTGTCGCTGGCTAGGTAAACCTCGAGCAGCCCGGCGACTGCCGGGTCGTCCCCGGCCGCCGTGTTACCAAGGGCCACTAGCGCGTTACGACGCAGGTAGGTCGGGTCCCGGTCGGCGATGTACCACTGACCGAAACGGTCCATGAGGTCATCGTCTTTGGCCCGGAGGACCCAGACAGCCTCCACGTCGGCCGCCGGGTCGTCGGTTCCGTCGGCCATGCGATCCGGCCGCCCCACGGGGCAAACCTCTTGACAGTCATCACACCCGTAGAGCCGACCACCCAAGGCGGCTCGGAACTCCCGGGGGATTGACCCCGGCGCCTGCACGAGCCACGCCAAGCACCGGCGAGCGTCGACCACACCCGGCTCCACAATGGCCCCAGTCGGGCATCCGTCGAGGCAACGCCGACACGTCCCACAGCCGTCGTCGATCGGTTCGGACACCGGCAACGGAGCGTTAGTAACCACGGCGCCCAGGACGAACCAGCTGCCCCGCCCCGGCAGGAGCACATTGGCGTTGCGACCCCACCAGCCGATTCCGGCTCGGACAGCGGCCGCCCTGTCCACCAGGGCATTGTCGTCCGCCACTACTCGAGTCGCCCATCCGCCGGCCTGGAGGTGACCGGCCAGCCGGCTCAGGCCCCGCCGCAGGTCGGCATAGTGATCATGACGTGCGTAGGCGGCGATGCGCATCCGACCGGCGCCCACGTCGGCCAGCCGTGGAGCCGGCGTTCGCCGGGCCGCTACGACCAGCGAGCGGGCCCCGTCCAGGATGCGGCCGGGATCGGTGGAACGCTCTGGGTTCCGGTATGTGAACTGCATCCCTCCGGACAGCCCTGTAGCTCGCCGACGTTCCAACTCCGCTCGAACCTCAGGGAAGGGGCGGGCATCCGCCATGCCTACAGCGTCAAGACCAACAGAGCGACCAAGGTTGATCAACTCAGCAGCCAGATGGTCAGCGGTCAACTCCACCGAACCATCGTCTCACGACACGGCCCACGCAAGGACCCACAATCAGTGTTCGACTCACACCGAATCGGTGTGGCGCAAAGGCGGAACCAGGCCGGCATCTCCCAGCATCCGGATGGCTCGGAACTCGGCCAGATCGACAACCACGGCATCCTCTGGGTCGCGCCCACAGAGATACGTCACCACGCAGTCGTCACACGTATCAGTCCCGCTCTCGCTGCAGGTCCCACAATCAATAACCAAAGTGTCGTCTCGCATCACTCCATCCTCCTTATGGGGTGTGACAGTCCCCTCGCAGATCGGCCGATCATGTCGCCGATCGGTACGGTGGCCGCGGTGTGGCGCACGCTGGCCAGTCTCCTCCTTCCCGTCGGCCTCCTACTAGCCGCCGCGTCCTGCGACTCGGAAGCCACCGATAACCTCGACCGCGAAAAGGTCTTCTCCCTTGTCGACGAGGCCTGCCCCGGCGAGGTGGTACCCACTCGTCTGACCGTCTCCTGTCATCGTCTCCATCTAAATCGCGAAACCCTCGGCGTGGCCGTCCTCTGGTCCGAGGACCCCACGGGGCTACCAGTACTTCACCTACACGGTGGGCCGGGTGGGCGGGCAGTCGCTGACCGCTACCGCTGGCTGGTTCCCCGGTCCCAGGTGCTCGAAAACCACAACATCGTTCTCGTGGACCAGCGTGGTGGAGGAACCTCGACCCCGTCTCTGGACTGCCCCGAGGTGGACGACCCCGTCACGCCCCCACTCGAGGCCGTACAAGCCTGTCGAGACCGCCTGGACCAGGAAGGGGTAGACCGAGGCTCAGTGACCGTCGGATCCACCGCCGCCGACCTGGTTCACCTTCGTCGGTCCCTCGGTATCGACTCCTGGCACCTACACGGGGTCTCGTCCGGTACCCGGATCGCTCTCGAACTTCTCCGCATCGATGGACCCTCCGTTGCCTCTGCTGTGCTCGACTCCCCGACACCCCCCGAAGTCGACCTCTACGACGATCTGCCGGAAGGAGTTCTGGCCGCCCTCACCTCGCTGGAAAACCGTTGCCAGGCCAACGCCACCTGTCCTAGAGGGCTGGTCGCCCCCCTACGGTCGATGCTGGAAGACCTGGTGGATCGTCCTGTGGCCGTCACTATCTGGTCCGGCGAGACCTCCGTCTACGACGACGCCCGACTTATCCGGCTGGTGGCCGACGCCCTAGCCGCCCCGGCCGGAGCGAACGTGGTCGACGGGGCTGTAGCCCTGGCTGCCGATGGCCGCCTGGCCGAAGCCATCGCCTCCCTTGCCGAGGTGGCGTCAACCGGGCGATCGGTCGGTGATCCGACCAGTGAAGGTGCCAGGCTCTCCTCCGAGTGCGCCGACGAACTTCCGTTCAACGACACCGACCCGGTGCTGACGGGAGATCCTCTCCTGAACGCGGTGGCACGCTGGGAAGTCGGGGTCCGGGCGCTTTGTGCTGTCTGGCAGGTCAAAACGTCACCCGGCATCGCCAACTGGCCGGTGAGCAGCGACGTACCAACGCTCATCCTGTCTGGCCATCTCGACCCCATTACCCCTACCGCCTGGGCCCGCTGGCTGGCCGATGGGCTGACTGACGCGGTCCTTGTGGAATCCGAACGGTGGTCCCATGCGCCCTCTATGTCTGATCCGTGCGCTGTCCACCTGGTGGCTCGTTTTCTCGACGGAGAGCGACCGCTGCCCGGTTTGGCCCGTTGTTGACCGTGGCACCCAAAGCACTCAGGTGCTGATCGACTCCAGTGCAGCAGCCGCCGATCCGTCCTCTAGAGCAGCGACGGCCCGCTCCACGCCGTCGGCGATTCCATCAGCCACCCCGGCCACCACAAGTCCGGCCCCCGCGTTCAGCGCCACGATGTCACGCTTCGGTCCGCGTTCCCGACCTGCGAACAGGTCATAGGTGATTTTGACGTTGTCCTCCGGGCTCCCGCCGGCCAGATCCGAAGGTTCGGCCAGCATCATTCCAAGGTCAGTCGGATCCAGGGTCCACTCAGATGTCACACCATCGCGGAGCTCTAGGATCCGCGTAGGACCGGTCAGGGCCACCTCGTCCAGGCCGTCGTCGCCGGTTACCAACCAGGTGTGCGTCGAACCGCCGATCCGGAAGACTTCCAGCATCCGATCGGCCAACGCCGGATCAGCGGCCCCGATGACCTGTCTCTTCGGCTGGCCCGGATGGGACAGCGGACCTAGCACGTTGAACACGGTTGGGATACCCAGCCCGGCCCGGATGGGACCAGCAAAGCGCATTGCCGGATGAAACGTTCGGGCAAAAGCAAAACCGATCCGGTGCTCGGCCACCTGGGCAGCCAGGCGGTCTGGGGTGATCTCGATATCTACTCCGAGGGCCTCCAGCAGGTCGAAAGCTCCTGAAGTCGACGACGCCCGGCGGTTGCCGTGCTTGCAGACCGTGGCGCCCGCCCCGACCGCCGCGAAGCAGGCCATAGTCGACACGTTCAGGGCAGCGACCCGTCGTCCATGTCCACCCCCGGTTCCGACGATGTCGATAGTCCCCTCTGGCAGGTCCAGCGGCTCAGCGGCCGCCACCATGGCCCGAACCAGGCCGGTCGTCTCCTCAGCCGTCTCTCCCTTGACTTTTAGTCCAACGAGGAAACCGGCGATCTGGGCCGGTTCGGCCTCACCGCCCAGGATTTCGGTCAGGATGGCCTCAGCCTCGTCGGCCGATAGGTCCTCTCCGTCACATAGACGGGCCAGCAGGCCTGGCCACCCACCGAAGTCATCAATGGCCATGGCAGGCTGGGCCGGTCAGGCAGACCGGCGACGGCGCAAGATTCGGCGGCGGTCCCGCTCAGTGGTCCCGCCCCAAATTCCCGTGGGCTCTCGCCTTGACAGGGCGTGGTCTAGGCACTCTGGTCGAACCTCGCACCTCTCGCACACGGAAAGCGCGTGATCGATGGCGAACTCCTCCACAGGATCGGGGTAGAAAATCGCCGAGTCGAGCCCTCTACAGGCCCCCCGTAGGTACCACGGCTCGACAACTTGGTCGCCGTCGACGGGCGCCGGGCGGACGGCCAGAGAGGTCAGATTCGGGATCCGAACGAGTGCTTCCATGTCCGGAGTGTTGCTAGTGGCAGAACTGGTGCGACGCAAGGGGAATTCTCGCGCCAGACTGGTCGGGACGGTGAGCCGGCCGGGTGGCCGCGGCGTGGTTTCCACGCTGAGGAAGGTCGGGGCTCCGCAGGGCAGGATGCTGGCTAGCGGCCAGTCGGGGCGACCCGCAGGAAAGTGCCACAGAGAACAGACCGCCGATGGCCCGTCCTTTTGGGATCGGGAACAGGTGAGGGTGAAACGGTGCGGTAAGAGCGCACCAGCAGCCGGGGTGACCTGGCTGGCTAGGCAAACCCCATCCGGAGCAAGGCCGAACAGGGAGAGGGCTGCCCGCCCGCCGACACTCCCGGGTAGGCCGCACAGATGGATGGTCACCCATCCGGACTCCCGCAAGGGACCGGAGGACAGAACCCCGCCTATAGGCCGGCTCACCGTCACCCCCGGCTTTCGCTTGATTAGGCCCCAAGGGCAAAGGCCACTACGGCCGCTACGCCGAAGGCGCCTCCCAAGACTTGGAGCGGTGCCACTTTCTCGCCGAGAAACCGCCAGGCAATGCCAACACTTACTCCCGGGCAGAGGGCGATCAGGGCAGTCACCACGGCCGCCGATCCCCGAAGGTAGGCCGCCGTGCTGAGAACGAACGCCGTTCCACTGGTAAAGCCGAGTACCAGCCCGAACCGGCGGACTACCGGATCCGGCCACATTGATCCCGACCGGGCTCGAGCGAAGACCGGCAGCACCACCAGGCCCGTTAACAGAACTAGCAGGGCCGGCACCTCGCCGGCGGACGGATCGGCCTGAGTGAGGAGGATCCCGGCCATGCCGATACTGCATCCCACCGTTAAGGCCATACCCACTACCCGACTCCGGACGATGTCACCGATCCTGGGCAGCCTGCCCTCCCCCGACAGAAGCAAGACAGCCAGAACGGCCAGTAGCACCCCGACCACCTCGACACCGGTTAGGTGCTGGCCAATGAACGGACCCACGAGTGCGGGCACTGCGATCATGGTTAGTCCGTAGCCGGGAGCGAAGACGGCGACTGGGCCACGGGCCATGCCGAGGTAGAGCAACGGCCGGGTGGCGGCCATCAATAGGCCGGCCATTACTGGCCATATCACGTCGGCCATGCTCACCGCCTCTGGTGGCCGCACTACCAGAACCAGCCCGACGACCACCGCTCCGACCGCGGTGGCCGTCATGGCCACCGTGATTGCCGCACCGGGACGGCCCGAGCGGCGGATGGCGATACCTCCCAGGAGGTCGCCAACACCAAAGAAAGCAGCCGACATGGCAGCCAGCAGAACGGTCACCGTGGAATGCTGCCCGATCACAGGCATGGGACCCACCCCGAACCAGCGCCCAGACACGGCAAGCGGCTTCCTGACCTAGCCTTGATCCGATGAAGGTCCGAGGCTACGAGCTCGAAATCGGAGCTGACCTGGCAGGAGCCGACCTCACCGATGCCGACCTCCGATCCGTCGACCTCAGCGAATCCTGGTTGGGTGGGGCCGTCTTGAGCGGATCGGACCTCTCCGACGCCCGACTAGTGGGTGCCGACCTCCGGCACACCATCTGCCGGGAAACCGTGTTCGCTGATGCGGACTTGCACCACGCCAACCTGTGGAGCGCCGACCTAACCGACGCTCGTTTGGGAGGCGCCGTCCTCAGCCGGGCGTGGCTAGGAAACGCTCGTTTGGGAGGAGCAGACCTCCGGAGTGCCGACTTGGGAGGAGCATGGCTCACCGCCGCTGACCTCACCGGCACCCTCCTCGGTGCTGCCACGCTGGCCGGCGCGTCGCTGACTCGCACCTGCATGCGTGACACCGACCTCACTGGAACCTTCGCCGGAGGCGTTGATCTCCGGGGGGCCATCCTGAACGGAGCCACGATCCGAGCAGCCAACTTGTCCGGAGCCATCCTGCGGGGAGCTTCGCTTATCGACGCCGACCTGAGCCTCACTGATCTGGTGGGGGCGGACCTGACCGGAGCCCAGATGGATGGGGTGTCCCTAGATGGGATCCGTCACGACGAAACGACAACCTGGCCTGAGGGGTTCCAACCACCCAGTTCGGGCAACCTCGACGATCACGACTGATCACCGTCGGACTGGCTGGTACCGTCGATAGGCGACACGTCCCTATTGGACGCACCATCGAGCACCGAGGGGACACCATGGCTGGACACGGGATCCCGACGACCATCGACGACATCACCGCTGACTGGCTGACGGCCTCGCTGCGAGACGCCGGTGCCTTGGACGGCGGCATCGTCACCGGCTTCTCGTCAGAACCGATCGGTCAGGGTGTGGGCCTCATGGGCATCCTCCACCGGCTCCGGCCGAACTATGACGGCGAGCCGGGACCAGAGACAGTCGTGCTGAAAACCCCCGTGGAACACGAAATGACGAGGTTCGTGGCCCGAACCTTCCAGTTCTACGGCAAGGAGGTTGGGTTCTACCGAACAGCGGCTGCCCGGAGCCCACTCGCGACACCGGATTGTCTGGCATCGGCTCACGATCCGGAAACCGACGACTTCGTGCTGTTGCTTGAGGATCTCGGCGATGCCGAGGTGCACAGCCAGTTGGACGGCTGTCCCGTTGAGGTTGCCGAAGCGGCAGTCCGTGCGATCGCCGGCCATCACGCCGAATTTTGGGAGTCCCCGCTGTTCACCGAGGAGTTGTCCTGGGTGCCATTCGGGTGGGACCCCCCGATGCCCCAGGGGGTCCAGCAAGGCGTCTCGACAGCCTGGGAACCGTTCCTGGCCTCATTCGGGGACCGGGTGGATGACCGGATCCGGGCTATCGGGGAACGGTTTCCCCTCGTTGTCGAGGAGATGATGACCTTCCCGGAGCGACAGACCACCCTGGCCCACGGGGACTTCCGGTTGGACAACTTGTTCTTTCGACCGGGTTCCGAGGGGCCCGAGGTGGTGGCCATCGACTGGCAGATCTGCGTCCGCACGGTCGGCGCCTACGACCTCGGGTACTTCCTCAGCCAGAGTCTGACCACCGAGGACCGGCGGGCTCACGAGGAACAGCTCCTAGATGTCTACCGGGACACCCTGGCCGATTCGGGAATCGATTACCCGGTCAACCAACTTCTCGAGGACTACCGGCGGACGGCCCTGTTCTGCCTTTGTTATCCGATTCAGGCTGGGGGCAGCGTAGAACTAGTCAACGATCGGGCCGTGCAGTTGGTCGGCCAGATGCTGGACCGGGTGGTGGCAGCAATCCATGATCTGGACGCCGGAGAACTCCTGCCCTGAGCTGGCTCACCCCGCGGCGAGATGGGCAATGTCGTTGAAGTTGCGAAGCGACGGTCCGGCGGGCCCAGCCCCGACGACCATCACAGAAGCCGGCGCCACATAGGTCCGCCAAGCCAGTTCGTCGCCTACCCCTAGGGTCCAAGCCAATGCGGCCTTCACCGGGGAAACGTGGGTGACCACCGCGACGTCCGAGACTCTCGACACGTCAAATAGGTCATCCATGGCAGCCCTAACTCGAATCCCCAGATCTCGGTGCGACTCGCCGCCCGGCGGAGCCCAGTTCAGGTCAGCGCGCCACGCGGCCCACGTCTCAGCCGGAATCTCTGCTACCGGACGGCCGTCGAATTCGCCATAATCCATCTCGATCCACCGGTCATCTACCTCGACCTCTATCCCGAAGGCTTCTGCGGTCTGGCGAGTTCGTGCCAACGGGCTGGACACCACCCGGTCCATCGGCCCGAGTGCAGCGGCTACCAGCCGAGCTTGCCGGGCTCCGAGGTCGTCTAAGTCCGGGTCGAGGTGACCTAGGAGAAGGCCGGAGGCGTTGGCCGCCGTCCGTCCGTGTCGAACCACGTAGAGCATCAGGAGGTCTCCGATGCTTCGAGACGACCAGCCCGTAGTAGGGACGACCGGCGGTCGGGGTCGGCCAATCGGTACCTACGCCAAACCCAGACTCCCAACAGGAGGCCGCTTGCCTCCAGTAAGAGACCGCCTGTTCCTCGACCAAACTCCGGCACCCGCGATCCCCCCAGAACATCGAATCCGGTGGCCGGCCACCAGAACACTCGGGTGTCAGCCCATGTCCCATCTAGCACCTGGTGGCTCAGTACTCCGATGGGAACCCCCAGCCACCTTCGCTGCACCAGGCGGCGGCCCCTAGCCACCAACATCACGATCGCTAGCCCCAATACGCCCAAGATCGGCGTATGGAGAAACCAGGGGCCCCCGACCAGGGCTTCGGCCACCGGGAGAACGGCTCCCAGAGCCACCAGCCGAACGTCCATGGACGGGCTGTCGAACACGAGGGTCACGACGACCACGGAGCCGACGACGAACCAGAGAAACACGGTGGACTGGCGGGTCAGCGGACGACGAGTCGACCGCACTCGCTGCAATCGGCCAACGTTCCAGCGGTCAGGCTCCGCACGCGGTCGGCCTCCACAGCCGGCATGGAGTATGGACATCCACTGCAGTCCGAACCGGAGAACCGGACCACAGTGCTTGAACCAAACGAGGCTCGGCTTCCCTCGTAGCGATCCAGCACGTCGGCAGGGACCTGAGCAAGAGCTAATTCTCGACGAGAGGCCGACTCCGATGACTCTCCGTCCACGGCTGCCTCGGCCTCAGCCAGGGCGATCTGGGCGGCCTGAATAGCAACGTCCCCAGTCGATGCCTGGTCGGCCAGTCGGGCCAACTCCTGTTCCATAGGCTCAAGGACCTCCATGAGCTCCAAAACAGAGCCTTCGAGGTCGTCTTGGCGTCGCCGTAGATGACCGATCTCGTCTTGGAGGCTGGTTGCTTCCCGGGCCGAGGTGATCGCGGAGCCATAGAGCTTCCTGTCCAACTCAGTCAATCGGGCCTCGATCGCCACTACCTCGCCCTCCAGCCGGTTCTGTCGACGAGAGTGCTCGAGACGCTCTAGTTCCAGTCCTGCAATGGCCGCCGCCGTCTGATCTCGCTCGGCCTCAGCAACCACCACGTCCTGACGCTCGGAGAGGTGAGCCCGGCGGTACTCCAGTTGCCCTCGGATGACGTCCTCGTCCTGCACGGCGAAGAGGGCATCCATAGCCGTCATGCTAGGCGGATCCTTTGAAGGCTCGGCCGAGAGGGCGGTTAGGAGGTCAGAACCTGTTAGTAGACCCCGTCTAGTTTTGTGTGGTCCCAACTGACGACCTTCTCCGGCCGGATCAGGACCGCTGTGCGCTTGGCAGCCCAGGCCTCCAAGGCCTCTTCGAAGAACTCGTCTGGAATCTCCGGCTGGTTTCGTCGCATGACGGCACGGGCCACCTCCCGCACCCCGTCGGGGTTATCCGAACCGCGGAGAACAGCCCGCCCCTTGATCATTACACCGCGTAGCGTCTCGTAGGTCTCGCCGTCCTCGAGGAGCACGGTGATCCGGTCGTCTCGTTGGAGATTCAGGATTTTCTGCGACTTGCTGTAGGTCCCGAAAGCCAACAGGTCGTCAACCACAGCGAACCAGAGGGTGGATAGGTGAATCGAACCGTCCCGTTCGTGGCAGGCCACCTGAAGACTCTTCTGCTCCTCTACGAACGTCGCCAACTCGGCATCGGTCATACGGATTAGGTCTCGGCGGTTGGTGGCCATGGTTCTCCCTCGTCGACGTTCCTCGACGCCTTTCGCCCGTCTCCCTTACCGGTCGGTCGGACCGCAGGATGGTAGGCACCGAAAAACGTCGCACGCCCCACCGGGCAGGCGGGGCGTGCGGTCACTCTCGGCTTGCAGAACCAGGGGGGTGGGTTCTAGCCGGAGGTTATGTCGGCTCTGGGAGGGCCAGAAGCCTTCAAGAGACGCAAGTTACCATCCGGTAGTTCTGTGAACCGGTCCGGGTCCAGTGACTTTGGGCACCTGTGACGCCTAACCTACGTGAGGAGCGGCCGGTAGGGTCGCCGGCGTGGCGCAACCGTCCGATGATCAACTCCAGGCAATCCTCGGGGACATGGTCGGCGCCCGGGTTCAGGCCCAACGGCTCTGGAACCTGCAACGCCAAGGACAGGTCGGCACGCTGGCTCCCATCGACGGCCACGAGGCTGCCATCGCCGCTACCGCCCATGCCTTGAACCCGGAACAGGACTGGATTCTTCCCCAGTACCGGGAGCCGTTAGCCCTTCAGCGCTTCGGCTCAGAGGTCCTGTACCGCTACTTGCTCTACAACATCGGTCACCCGGCCGGAAGCCACCTACCACCGACGGTTCGGGTCGCACCCCTGCAGATCTCATTAGCCACCCAGATTCCCCACGCTGTCGGCTTGGCCTGGGGCATGACTCTGCAAAATCAGCCCGGAGTGGTCACCGTGTTCTTCGGGGACGGCTCTAGCTCCGAAGGCGACTTCTACGAGGCCGGGAACCTGGCCGGCCTTCTGGGTGTGCCGGTGATCTTCCTGTGCATCAACAACCAGTGGGCGATCTCCACTCCGTTGCATCTACAGACGGCTGCCGAAACCATCGCCGCCAAGGCTGCCGCCTTCGGGATGCCTGGCCTCACCGTGGACGGTAACGATGCAGCTGCCGTGTACGACGCTGTGGATGAGGCTCGGTCCCGGGCCCTGGCAGGCCAAGGTCCCACACTCATCGAGGCCGTCCTATACCGCCTCGGTGCCCATACCACGGCTGACGATCCCACCCGATACGTCCCGGCCGAGGAACTCGAAGCGGCCCGGCGTAACGACCCCATCGACCGTCTCCGAGCCCACCTCGTCGAACAGGATTTGTGGGACGAAGAGACCCATGCAGACATCGAGGCCGAGGCCCTAGCTCGATTTGATGAGGCGTTCGACGAGGCCCGAGCTACCCCAATTGCCCCCGACGCTGTCGTTGACCACTGCACGACCGTGGACAGCCAGCGGCTGGCTCGTCAACGCTCCCTTCTACTGGGCCCCGAGGAAGCTGAGTCGTGAGCAGTACTACCGAGCTAACCATGCTCCAGGCTGTCAACGAAGCCCTGCACCTCGAAATGGCACGGGACAATAGGGTCGTCGTCCTAGGCCAGGATGTGGCTCGTAACGGCGGGGTATTCCGGGCCACCGAGGGCCTATTCGAGAAGTTCGGCGAGGACCGAGTGGTTGACACTCCACTCTCTGAGGGGGTAATCGTCGGAGCAGCCGTCGGTCTGGCCATGTCCGGGCTCGTCCCGGTAGCCGAAATCCAGTTTCTGGGTTTCTCCTACCAGGCCATGCACCAGGTGGCAGGTCAGGTGGCCCGTCTCCGGTACCGCAGCCAGGGACGCTTCGAGCCGGCCATCACCATCCGCTCGCCGTTCGGTGGTGGCGTCCGGACTCCCGAGCTTCACTCCGACTCCCTGGAAGGCCAGTTGGCCAATATCCCAGGACTAAAGGTCGTGATGCCAGCCACCGCCTCTGACGCCAAGGGACTGCTGTCCGCATCGATCCGCGACCCCGACCCGGTGCTGTTCTTAGAACCACTGCGCGGCTACCGGGGAATCAAGGGCGATGTCCCCGACAGCGAGCATCTCGTCCCACTGGGTGAAGCCCGAATGGCCCGGCAAGGAGACGACCTGGTGGTGATCGCCTGGAGCTACCTGGTGGAGGTGGCCTGCCGGGTGTCCGACGCCCTAGCCGACGAGGGACTTTCGGTGGCCGTGCTGGACCTCCGTTGCCTAGTACCCCTCGATCTGGCCGCCATCGCTGCAGCCGTAGACCACTGCGGCCGGGTCGTGGTCGTGGAAGAGGCGTCCCAGACCGGCGGCTTCGCCGGTGAGGTGGTGGCCACCATCGTCGAGGAATGCTTCTGGTCGCTGGAAGCCCCGGTCGTGCGCGTCTCCGGGTTAGACGTGCCCTACCCCGTCGGCATGGTGGAGGATGTCTTCGTGCCCGACGAAGCTCGGATTACCGCCGCGGTGCGTCGTACGCTCGAGACGGCCTAACCGGAACGACGACGTGGCCCACCGGTTCCTCCTCCCCGATATCGGTGAAGGCCTCGAAGAAGCCGAAGTCGTGGAGTGGCTGGTAGCTGTAGGTGACCTGGTGACCCGCGACCAGCCCCTGGTAGAAGTGCTCACCGACAAAGCCAGTTCCGAACTCCCGTCCCCGGTAGCCGGCACCGTTCTGCGGCTGGGAGCCGCAGAAGGCGAGAGGATCCAGGTCGGTGAGGTCCTGATCGAAATCGACGATGGATCGGATGGCAGCCAGGACGCTCCCCGACCCGCCAAAACACCCGACACCACGGAAGCCCACACCACCGAAGCGCCCGCCGGCTCACAGCTGGCCGCAGTTCCACTCAGAGGTCGCGTTAAGGCTTCGCCGGCCACCCGGCGACTGGCCCTGGAAGTTGGCGTAGATCTAACCACCCTCCGGGGGTCGGGGCCGGGCGGAAGGATCTCCACCGACGACGTCCGAGCGGCAGCCACCCCGGGAGAACTGACGGCTACCGAACCCCTAAAGTCCGTAAGCCGGCCTCCGATCTCTCCGATCCACGCCGAGTTGGGCCAGATGAAAGCAGGACGTCACGACCTCCGCGGCATCCGTGGTGTGGTGGCTCGCAACATGGCCCAGTCGTGGTCCCAAATCCCTCACATCCACACCATGGACGAGGTCGACGCCTCCCTCCTAGTCGACTTTCGCAACCGCATCCGGTCCATGGACCGACAGGGCGCCGACACGGTCACTCACCTGGTGGTGGCCGCCGTAGCGGCGGCTCGAGCGCTGCGACGGTTCCCGATGGTCAACGGACATGTCGAAGGAGACCCGGCGGACACCATCGTGATTCCCGACTCGGTCAACCTGGGGATCGCTGTAGCCACCCAGCGGGGGCTAATGGTTCCCGTGGTCCGCGACGCCGACGGCCTGGACCTGTTCGCCATGGCACAGGCCATAACCGAAGCGGCCGACCGCGCCCGGGCCGACGACCTAGCGGCGACTGACCTGTCGGGGGCCACGTTCACCATCACCAACTACGGGTCGCTGGGCGGTCGCTTTGCCACCCCGATCATTCCACCCGGACAGGGGGCCATCTTGGGCCTCGGGTCGGTAGCTGAACGGCCGGTCGCCGTGGGCGGTGCGGTGGTGGCCCGTCCGACCCTTCCCGTGGTTCTGGGAGCCGACCACCGCCTCATCGACGGCGACCTGGCTGAAGCGTTCCGACAGGCCGTGGTCGACGACCTGATCGAACCCCTCCACCTGCTCGTCGGAGACTGACGGTCATGGTCGTCGGCGAGGTAGCTACCCCCGTCGACCTGCTGGTGATCGGAGGTGGGCCCGGCGGGTACGCGGCAGCTCTCCACGGCACCCGACTAGGCCGTTCGGTAACCCTGGTGGAACGTCATGCAGTGGGTGGAACCTGCCTGAACGTGGGGTGCATCCCGTCCAAGGCCCTCATCGAAGTGGCCGAGGCCCACGCTCTCGGAGATCGGGTCCGACCCTGGGGGGTCGACGTCACAACAAGCGTCGACATGGCCCGCGTCCGGGACCACCTGAAGAGAGTGGTCGACGACCTGACCAATGGGGTGTCGCGCCTTCTTGCCGACGCCGGAGTCCGAGTGTTGAATGGTCACGCCCGGTTCTCCCGACCCGACCGAGTAGCTGTCGAACACGGCGACACGGTCGAGTTCCTGGAACACCGTCACGCCATCGTGGCCACCGGCTCCCGACCCGTGGAACTACCCGATCTACCTCCTGACGGCGACCGAGTCGTCGGCTCCGAAGAATTGCTCTTCATCGACCAGCTTCCCGAGCACCTGGTCCTAGTGGGCGGTGGCTACGTCGGAGTTGAACTGGGCTGTGCCTTCGCCAAGCTGGGCAGCGAGGTGACAATTGTGGAAGCCGAAGACCGCATCCTCCCCGGCTTTGATACCCGGATCGGCCGACAGGTAAGCCGAGGCCTGCGCCGCCTGGGAGTCGGACTGTGCCTCTCTCACCGGGCCATCGGCACTGACGAGCACGGCCTAGTCGCCACCGGTCCGGACGGAGAAGTGGTACTGCCCGCCGACCGGATCGGCGTGGTGGTCGGGCGCCGTCCCAACTCAGACACGGTGGCCCTCGACATGGCCGGAGCAACCATCACCAGCAGTGGTCTGGTTCAGGTGACCCCCGACCGGAGAGCAACCGGAGACGTATTTGCCATCGGTGACCTAACACCAGGACCGGCGCTGGCTCACAAGGCCACAGCGGAGGCCGAGGTGGCCGCCGACGCCGCCTGTGACCGACCGGCGGCCTTCGATCCAGCTGGCGTGCCCATGGTGGTGTTCGGCGACCCTCAGGTGATGGTGGTGGGCCTGGACCAGAAAGCCGCTATTGCCGCCGGCCTAGAGCCATCTGCCTTCCGATTCCCGCTTAGTGCCTCGGGTCGGGCTCGCACCCTTGGACAGTCAGAGGGCATGGTCACCGTGGTAGCTGACGGCGACGGCACAGTGATCGGCGTACAGGCGGTCGGTGCCCATGTGGCCGAGTTGGCCGGCGAAGCTGCACTAGCCGTAGAGACCGCAGCCACCGTAGAAGACCTAGCTGGCACCATCCACGCCCACCCCACCCTCGGCGAGTCGCTCATGGAAGCTGCCCTGGGTCTAGCCGGTCGACCAGTCCATATCGCCCGCTGATCTCCGGGCGTACACCGGGACGCGCGAAGGGCCGGGGCTACCATCGCCGCCGTGACGATCCGTCCTGAAGACCTCGACCGCGTCGACGTGGCTAGGAAAGTGGCCTTGGGTGGTTACAAGTGGACGGACGAGGCACCGTCCGTGCTCCCGGCGTTCGTAGCCGAACACGACCTCGGGCCCTTCCCCGGAATCACCGACCGGTTGCGCGACATCGTCGAAATGGGAGGGACCGGCTACCACGACCGTTTCGGGGCCATGGCCCAGGCGTTCTCCGGGTGGTCGTCACGGCGACACGGTTGGGCCCCAGACCCTGAACTGGTCGTGGCCACCGCCTCGGTCCTTCAGGGGGTGTGGGCCAGTGTGGAAGCCTTCACCGGCCCCACGGACGCAGTCGTCCTCACTCCCCCCATCTATTTTCCGTTCAATGACATCGGTCGAACTACGGGACGACGCGTGGTCGACTGGCCCCTGGTACACGACGAGGACGGTTGGCACTACGACCTCAACCACCTAGAGCACCTCCTAAGCGTCGATCCCGGAATCCGACTCCTCGTGCTCTGCCACCCCCACAACCCGACGGGCCGTGTCCTCACCGAACCGGAGCTCGTCCAGATCGTGGACCTATGCACCCGGTACGACGTGGTCATCGCTTCGGATGAAATTCACTGCGACTTCGTCTATCCGGGAGCCACCCATCGGCCGACAGCCACCATCCCCGGAGCCGGTGAGCGGACGGTCACCCTGACCTCAGGTATCAAGACCTTTGCCATCGGCGGTCTTCGGGCCGCCGTGGCGTCTTTCGCCGACGAGGACCTCCACCGTCGTTTCCTCGGCGTCCCGGCACAACTCCTCGGGGGTATCAACCGGTTGGGTTGTGAAGCGGCGACTGTCGCTTGGGAGGAGGGCGACGAGTGGACCGACGCCCTGGTGGCTCTATTCGACAGTCACCGGAAACGGCTCGTCGGCCGTATCGGCGACGAGTTGGCCAAGGTACGAGTCCACCTCCCTCAATCCACCTTCTTGGCCTGGCTGGACCTCTCGTCCCTCGAACCCGGCGACCGACCCGCCACCTGGCTTCGGGAACGAACCGGGGTGCGCGGCAAGAACGGTCCGCTGTTCGGTGTAGGCGGCGAGGGACACGTACGGTTCACCTTCGGGACCTCCACGGCTGTCCTGGACGAGATGGTCGACCGTCTGGTAACTGGATTGGGTAGGTAGTCTCGCCACCCCAGTGGATGTCGCAGACCACCGACGAGGTGATCCGTTAACCGTTTTGCCGTCCCCAAAAACCAGAGGAGGCACCGATGGACACCGCCCGTACCGATGACATGGTCCATGTCGCCCGATGGCATTGGGGTGACAAGGAATGGTCCCCGTTTTCGGCTGCCGAGATGGATCGCCGACAGGGCGCCCTCAGGGATCACCTGGCCGCAGAGGACATCGACGCCTGCCTTCTGACCTCGTACCACAACATCTGCTACTACTCGGGCTGGGTCTTCTGCTACTTCGGCCGGAAATACGGGATGGTGATCGACGGAGAGAACGCCACCACCATCTCGGCCGGCATCGACGGCGGCCAACCGTGGAGACGCACCCACGGGGACAATCTCGTCTACTCGGACTGGCGGCGGGATAACTACTACCAGGCCGTCCGCGACCTCACGGACGGCGCCTCCCGCCTGGGCGTGGAACTCGACCATCTGTCAGTCGATCAGTTCCGGTCCCTTGAGACCGCCCTACCCGGTGTCGAACTCGTGGACATCGGCTCGGCGACCATGTGGATGCGGACCGTCAAGTCGGCTGAGGAACACGACCTGATCCGCCACGGCGCCCGAATCTGCGACCTGGGTGCCGAGACCTGCGTCAACGCCGTGGTCGCTGGGGTGCCTGAGCACGAGGTGGCCCTGGCCACCACCCAAACCATGGTCCGCGAGATCGCCGCCAGCTTCCCATTCGTGGAACTCATGGACACCTGGACCTGGTTCCAGTCCGGCATCAACACCGACGGTGCCCACAACCCGGTGACCAACAAGTTGGTCGAGACCGGTGACATCCTGTCGCTCAATACCTTCCCGATGATCTTCGGCTACTACACGGCCCTAGAACGCACCCTGTTCTGCGATCACGTCACCTCCGCCGAACACCTGCGATTGTGGGAGGTCAACGTGGAGGTCCACGAGCGGGGCCTGGACCTGATCCGGCCGGGCGCTCGCTGTTGCGACATCGCCGCTGAACTGAACGACATTTACCGGTCGTACGACCTACTGAAATACCGGTCGTTCGGCTACGGCCACAGCTTCGGGGTACTCAGCCACTACTACGGCCGGGAGGCCGGGGTGGAGCTCAGAGAGGACGTCGAAACGGTCCTCGAGCCGGGGATGGTCGTATCGATGGAGCCCATGATCGCCATCCCAGACGGCCAGCCTGGAGCCGGCGGTTACCGGGAGCATGACATCCTGATCGTGGGCGAAGACGGAACCGAGAACATCACCGGATTCCCGTACGGCCCCGAGCACAACATCATCGGATCCTGAACGCCTTCCGGTCGTCGACCGGTTTGTGATGAGGCGGCGTGACCGCCCGTAATCAGCCGGCCGCTGTGGTGGTTGTCTCGGCCGGGGCTTCAGTGGTCTCCGCGGGAGCCTCAGTCGTCTCGGCCGGAGCCTCAGTCGTCTCGGCCGGAGCCTCAGTCGTCTCGGCCGGAGCCTCAGTCGTCTCGGCCGGAGCCTCAGTCGTCTCGGCCGGAGCCTCAGTCGTCTCGGCCGGAGCCTCGGTAGCCGCCGTGGTGGTGGGCGGCGACGGCACCCCGTCGACAGACAGACCGCGTGCCCCAAGCTCGGCGACGTGCGCTGCTCGGGTCCCGTTGCCGTACCAGCCGTCAGCGGTGACGCCCAGGAGTTCCTGGAGGATGACCGCCGGGTCGCTCGGACCCCACTCGTAGGTGGCGGTCAGGATGGCCTCCTCGTTCAAACCCACCGGCACGGTGGGCACGGACGCCTGGTCCTCCTCGGCGGGAGCGCCCGCCGACGACGAGGCAGACGTCGTAGTGGTGGCTCTAGCGGCCGACGCAGCCGTGGTAGTGGCCGACGACGAGGCAGACGTCGTAGTGGTAGCCGGCACCCGAGCCAGCAGAGACACCTCGGCCTCCAGATCCATGAAGTCCTCGCGAAGTTGGATGATCTCCACCCGGAGGGTCTCCATTTCGTCGTCGTTGGTCTCCAAAAGTCCACAGCCGGTAGCGGCGAGGGAAACAGTGAGGAGGGTGGCCGTGAGAAGGGTACGCGTGTGCATGTGGGCAGTATTCCAGAGGTTGGCGCCTTCCGCGCGTCGCTTCAGGCCTGAGGTCGACGACGAGGGACTCAGACCCCCGACTCGCCTCATGTATTCGGCTCTTCTTTCGACCAAGGTGCCCATCAAGCAACCACTAGCCATCGGCTGTGGTAGCCCTCGGCGCCATCTGGAGCAATTGGCTTTGGTCCAGGAGCCTGGAGGCGACCGTGGGTGTCTCGTGCCCGAACCCGAAGGGTCCTAAACCCCGGCTCGGCGTCCCATTCGGTATACCACTGGACCCAACTATCGCCAGAGCGACCGGGAGCGTCAACTCCGCGGACACGACACGCAAACCATGGGCCGTCGTCAACCGACAACTCAACCCCCTCGACGCCTGACACTGGCGCCCAGGCGACCCCGGCGACCGCCTGAAGACCTGGCTTGGCTTGATGCCCGCTTGGTACATCGATCCGGGAAGCAATCTTGATCGGTGCTTCCTTAGCCCACCCTCGAGGAATCCAGTACCCGGCAGCCTCGCTGGTGGTCAACTCGATTCGCTCTAGCCACTTCACCGCCGAGATGTACCCGTAGAGACCCGCTACTACAAGACGGGCCGGAAAGCCGTGTCGAAACGGCAAGGGCTCCCCGTTCATTCCAAAAGCAACGAGTGCGGTTCGGTCCCCGTCCAGCGCTGAAAGCGGAAACCCAGCACTGAAAGAATCAACTGACCAGGCCATGACCTGTTCGGCTGATTCCGTGGGACCAGCGAGTTCAAGTACGTCAACAAGGGGGACGCCTGTCCAGACGGCGTTACCAACCAGTGAGCCGCCGATCTCGTTGGAAACACACGCCAGAGTCACCGCTGAATCAACGACGTTCATGGCGAGCAGGTCGTCAAGGGTGATCTCCACTGCCCGTTCGACCATGCCATCTACGCGAAGCGACCAACTCTCGGAATCCACCTTTGGCACCACCAGTGCTGTGTCGATGCGGTAGAAGCTGTCATTCGGCGTCGTCCACGGTGTTAGAGAAGGCGGTGCGGTCCATGGCGCCTCCGTGGTCGAAGTAGGAGGCGGCCGATCGGTGGCCGTTCGGCGAACCCGCGGGATAACCACTCGTCGGCGCATCTCCTCCGCCCCACGGTCGGCAACGAGGCGGCTTCCGAATCCCATTGCCCCGGCAGCCAACGTCATCCCGGAGACATAAACCAGAAAACCGCGCCGAGAAGCAACCTTGTCCCGCGGATCTTCGAATAACGGACGTCCGTCCTCAACCGGAACGAAAGCGAAGAGACCAACTCCGCGTCTCAGAGCAACCAACCCGACTACCGCTGCTGTACCCACTGCGAACAAACCGATGCCGCCTGATCCGGCCCGGGCAGTTGCGATCACTCCTACTAGGCCAAAGGTGACATAAGCGGCACTAACCAGGCCTTTCGCGGACTTGGCCCTTGTGCCCGTCCATGCCCCCACCAACAAGATGAGGAGAACTACCCCAGTTAGGAGTGCTGGCTTTTGAGCAGCACCTAGAAGCCCGATCGTCCACCGGACGAACCAACCGGGGGCAACATCGACAACGACATCGCCAACCGATGCCACCAGTGAGACGCCACCGAAAGCGACCCCGACGAACTCACCGACCGCAACCGCCAGGGCTGCAGCCGCAACCCCAAGTAGGACCTCCGTGACGGAACTTTGCTTCACCGGACCGAACCTAGAACAGCGTCTTTCGTACGAGGCGACTAGACCATCGATCTACGGCGCAACCAGCTCACTCGATCAACGCCGAAACCTGGACCCCGCCCCTGAGGGGTGGGGCGAAGACCGCAGACGCCAGTCTCAAGTTGTCGCGACCGAATCCGTCGACAAGGAACGGGCGGCACGGCCTTCGATCCTCGCCCCCTGCTCGCTGAGGTGTTCGCCAATGTCGCGCCACAATGCCCGCAGCCGGTAGTGGGGCACGACCGGAAATAGGTGGTGCAAGAGGTGATAGTCGTGTCCCCGAATCAGGAACGTCGAACCGAAAAAGGTAAACACCCTGGTATCGCGATAACGGTCTGTTTCGGTGTGCGGGTGATGGGGAAGCCAACCAAACACCAGCGACAACCAGAACCTGGCAGCCCATGCTGGGAGATACCAGAGCAGCCAGACCAACTCTCCATAGCCGAAAATTGTGCCAAGGAGGAGTAGCGCGAAGTGGCTGAGGGCTACCGGGCGGGCCGCCGCCCCCGCCTCCGGACCACGAAGTTCAGCCATGTGCCCCATCCGGGTCGCCAAGCCGCTAGGGATCAGGCGTCGTAGTGGCGGGACCGCAGCGAAAAGTGGCCCAAGCGGGTAGAGCATGGTTCCAGCCACCACTCGGCCGAGTATCTGACGGGGTGACCCCTTTGAGTTCAGGACATCAGGATCGGCCTCATCGTTTGTGTGGGTGTGGTGTTTCAAATGTGTGATCCGGTGTGCTTTGAACGACTCACAAAGCAGCCATCCGGCCAATGCCCCGACCGTTCGATCAACCCATACCAGTGAGCGTCTTCCTCCTGACAGCGTCTTGTGAACCGATTCATGCATAGGCATGTAGCAGGCCTGGAGGAATACAGCAGCAAGAAACATCCCCAGCCACAACGGAATCTTCCCGGCGAGTTCGAGACTGACGACCAGCACCCAGCCGGACACACACCACGCGATGTTGAACAAACTCCGCCAGCCGATCGCTCCCGTGTAGGGCGCTATGACACGCCGTTCGTACAACAACCGATCCGGTCCGACTCTTGGTCCCACAGCCCTCCAGCCTCTCGGTCAGGCATCACAATCCGCTACTCGAGAGACTAGTTCGGGCCACCTGTAGTGGCCCTCTGACCACAGTGTTTTCTGGCGAGTGCAAAGGGACTTGAACCTCCGACCTCTCCTTGTAAGGGTGCACGCTCAACAGATACGAGTGGAGGCCCGATGGGCGAGTTCGACAACAAGGTCGCGATTGTCACGGGATCCACGAGCGGGATAGGTGAGGCCACGGCACGTCTGCTCGTTGCAGCCGGAGCGAAGGTCATTCTCAACTCCTCCTCCTCGGTAGAAGCCGGAAAAGTTCTGGCTTCCGAGTTGGGCAACTCCACCTGCTACCACCGCGCCGATATAAGCAGCGAGTCCGAATGCATCGGACTGGTGGAAGCGACCCTCGAAACCTTCGGACAACTCGACATCCTCGTTAACAACGCCGGTTATACGCAGCTCATCCCACACCAGGATCTTGGATCTGTTTCCGAGGAGGTGTTTCGGCGCGTAATCGATGTAAACCTTTTCGGCACCTGGTATCTCAGCAGGGCCTCAGTCGCGGCATTGAAGGCCAGCGGTGACGGCAACATCGTGAATATCACCTCGATCGCCGGACTCCGGGCAGTCGGGAGCTCCATCCCTTACTCGGTTTCAAAAGCGGCCATCAACCACCTCACCCGTCTCATGGCGAACGTTCTTGGCCCCGAGATCCGGGTGAATGCCGTAGCCCCAGGGCTCGTTGAGACACCGTGGACAGAGACCTGGGATGCAATCCATGAGGCGGTTTCCGAACGGGCTCCACTCGGTCGCTCAGCAACGCCTGAAGATTGTGCGGCAGCGGTGCTCGGGATACTCCGCACCGGCTATCAGACAGGAGACGTGGTAGTCATCGACGGAGGCCTCACCTTGGCCTGACCGGTTTCCTGGCCGGCGGCGGACTGGCGAGCTCGAACTTCGGTGTCCTACACAGAAAAGTGTCGAGTTGTCAGAACCTCGGCCGACCCGGAGAAAGCAACTCGGTTATTGCCGAGGCGAGGTCCGGGGACTTGAATTTGAACCCAGAGTCCTCCAGGCGGGCGGGTCGAACCCTGGCGCTGGCTAACAGCAGCCCGTTCGCCATCTCACCGAGGGCGGCTCGTAGTGCCAGGGCGGGCGCTGGGAGCACCGCTGGACGCCGGAGAGCCCGTGCGAGGGAGCGAACAAATTCGGCGTTGCGGCAGATTCCGGGCGCTACCAGGTTCAAAGGGCCGACGATTGGTGTGTCCAACAGGTGGAGGAGGGCCCGAACTTCGTCCTCGAGCGTGATCCATGGCCACCACTGCCGACCGTTGCCGAGACGGCCACCAAGGCCCAGTCGGGTCAGGGCCAGCATCCGTCCTAGTGCGCCACCGTCGGGTGTGCACACGATGCCGGTTCGGGCCAGCACGAGGCGAGTGTCGGGCGAGGCAATCGGTGCTGCCGCCGCCTCCCAGCGTTCGCAAACCTCAGCCAGGAAGCCGGTCCCCGGCTGTGAATCCTCGGTGAGTTCTTCGTCACCGCGGTCGCCATAAAAGCCAATTGCGGAGGCCGACACCACGACAGCCGGTGGGTGATCCAGGTTGGCCAATGCTCCGGCCAGTACCTCAGTTCCCTCCACGCGGCTGTCGAGGATCCTCCGCTTCTTGGTTGCCGTCCACCGGCCATCGATACGCTCACCTGCCAGGTGGACAACGGCGTCAATGTCGTCGAGGGTTGTCTCGTCAATCTGGCGCGCACCCGGATCCCAGACCACGCCACCATCGGTTGGGCGTCGGCCGATGGGGACAACCCGGTCACCGCGCTTCTCCAAGGCAGCTGTCAGGGCGGTTCCGATCAGCCCCGAGGCGCCAGTCACCGCAACCGTACGCATACCACTTTCCTCCTCGTAGATGCGACGCCAGCGGATGGGCAGTCAGCGAACTCCTAAGACAATATGTGCGGCGTTCGCCAGATCGCCACCACCAACTTGGAGTTCCGAGGAGTGGATTGATGGCCCAATTCGTATCGAGCATCAGTATCGGTGTCCCCCGGCATGTCGTCTGGGAGGCGGTTGCGGACGTCCGTCGGCACTCTGACTGGATGGCAGATGCCGCCAAGATTCGCCTTACCTCGGAGCAAGTAAGTGGAGTGGGGACGACGTTCGAGTGCGAGACCCGAGTCGGACCACTCCGAACGCTCGACCGGATGGCCGTCACCGACTGGGAGGAGGGCCGTCTGATGGGAGTCAAGCATCATGGCCTCGTCACCGGAGTCGGTAGGTTCCGCCTCGAAGACCAGACCGACGGCGGGACGACCTTTATCTGGGAAGAAGAACTCTCCTTTCCCTTGTGGGCGGGGGGCTGCGTGACCGCTGCACTGGCACGCCCGGTCCTGGCGTTTATCTGGCGACGGAACCTCCGGCGACTCGCCGGCATACTCGAGGAAGGCCCCACGTGTTGATCATTCCCTTCTGTAAACCACTCGTGGCCGCCGCTCTTGGCATCAACCACGGCCCCCTCGTCCAACTGGAGCTCGATCAGCGGCACCCTCGTCCAACTGGAGCTCGATCAGCGGCACCCTCGACAGTTCACTGGCCTTCACAAGTCAGCTGGATGGTTACCGGTGTACCGGGCCGGCTGAGCCTCCAAGCATGACGACGCTCTCACTTCCAGATCCCGGGCCTGCGTTCGAGGACTTCGTGGGAGAGCGGCACCTGGCCGTACTCACTCTCGTGAGACCCAACGGCCGTCCCCACTCCACGCCGGTGGGCTTCACGTGGGACGGCGACACGGGATCGGCCCGAGTCATCACGTGGTCGGGAAGCGTGAAAGTGAGACTGCTCGAGTCAGGGCACCTCCTTGGTTCCATCTGCCAGGTCGATGGTGGGCGCTGGCTCACCATCGAAGGGGTCGCCCGGGTAACCAGCGATCCGGGAATTTGCGCCGATGCAATCGCCGCGTATACCGCCCGTTATCGGCCCCCGAAGGATCGCGGCGACGACCGAAGAGTTGTCCTGATCGAAGCCAGCAGGATCTTGGCCAGCGCCCATCTCGGTACCGCCAGACCGTCTGATTCCCGCGGCTAGCTAGACGCCCGAGTCGGGCACCTGGTCATCTCAGAGCTCGACGAACTTCGACATCTAGGCGACTACAAGCACCTCGGAATCGGCTGGATCATCTATCGCACCCTGAACAGGAGTAGTGGGGTGGCCGCCTTGTAGGCCTCGTACTCCGGGTTTCCGGCCCAACGCCGATCGGCCGTCGCCTCGAGGAGCGGGACTCCGCTGACCCGAGTCAGGAGTAACCAGACAAAGAGGGGCGAGACCAAGGTCACCGTGCTCCAACCCGAAAGTGAAGGGAAGGCCGTGATGGCCACACCAAACCAGAGGAGGATCTCTCCGAAGTAGTTGGGATGCCGGGATCTCGCCCAGAGACCAGTAGCGATGAAGCGGTCCAAGTTCTCGGGCCGTGCACGAAACCTGCGCTTCTGCTCGTCGGCTGTGACCTCGATGCCAAAGCCAAACGCCCAGAGTCCTATCCCTAGGAGGGCCAGGGTGTCGATTTGTCGGTCTTCGGAACTGGTGATGGCGGCTAAGGCTGCCCCGGCGGTCAACAGAACCCAGAGTCCCTGCAGCGTCCAGGTCATAAGGAACCAGGCGAACCGGTGTTTCATGACATCGAATCGGGAGTCGGAACCAGCGGCTCTGACGCGAGCCGCGAGGAACGTCCCAAGCCGTAACGCCCAAATCGCGACCATGGCAGCAACCAGCAGGCAATAGGGAGTCACGGGGCCACGGGAGAGCAGGGTGAGGGTGATAACGGCGAGATATGTGAGAGACCCCGTCAAGTCGAAGAAGTGCTCCGTGTGGGCAAACCATGAAGGAACGAACACGGCCCACTGCACCAAGAAGATCAGGAGAGCGCCCCACGCGAAGATCGGGAAGCCGCTCCATCGAAGGCCCCCGGAGCTCCCAGCGAGAGCCACAAGAACTCCGACCAGGATCGAGACGCCGACAACTAGGACGGAGGCAGAGGTCTTCACGGCACCGGCCGGTGGTCTCTCACCGGTCTAATCACAGCAGATTGAGCGACGCCCTAAATGCAACCTTCACCTCAGAGATCCTTCCGGTAATGAAAATCCGAATATCTGAGCCGGGTTATCAATTACCAGCGTGTTGACCTCTGCTTCGGATAATCCCCGCTGGCGCAGACGGGGTACGACGTTGGTGAGCAGATGGTCGTATCCGAGACCGCCGTAAGCGTGAAGCCGATGCTTGGTGGCGATGTCGTGTGACAGGAGCACCTTGCCCTCTAGGCCCTGTTCAAAGTGCCAGAGCACGACCTCCATTCGTTCGGCGTCAGAGGGCATGTCGACTTTCGGGTTGGGCGGGTACCACGAGCTCTCGTTACCGAACAGGTCGTATTCCAAATAGCAGCCAGTGGCCGCCATGTCGCTGAGCCAGGACCGGTCGGTGCAGGTGCGGTCTATGTGGCAGATGATCGTGCGGTTGAGGTCGCCACCTTCCTGATCCACGATCTCCACGATCTCCACGGGCGATGCTGGGTCACGGCCGGGATGAACCATGAGGGGTGCTCCGGTTTCGACTTGAGCGGCCACTGCGGCCCGGAGGCTCTTCTGCTCGTTGGGCAGCCAGGGGTACGTGCAGCCGATCTCGCCAATCAGTCCAGCTTTCACTTCGGTATTGCCGATCCCGACCTGGATGTCGGTCACGATCTCTTCAGTAATGGATTCCATCGCCCGGTCACTCATGTCGTGAGGGTGCGTGCCGCCCAGGTAGTAGCCGGAACCCATGATGATGTGGGCGCCTGTTTCTTTCGCGATGCGGACGAGGGGTTCCGCATCGCGGCCAAGGCCCTTGTTGGTGGGATCCACGACAGTGCGTCCGCCAGCAGCGACGAACCGCTGTAACTCTGTGATTGCCACCTCCTCGGAATCGAGATGCACATTGTGGTGACTTGACGTCCAGTGGTAAGCAACCCAACCCCGGTTATCGAGCGTGATCTGCTCGTCGGCGAGATGCTGATCGGCACTGGTTGGTGGATCGACATACATGAACGAACCGTCCATGAGGACGTGATCGTGAGCCAGTGTGATGCCGAGATCTGTGGCGTCAACCGGTCCCAGAACAGTCTGCGCCCACCCGTCTTTCATGGTTTTCAGGACAGGACAGCGCGAGCGCTGATCTCCACCAGAAGCCCTTCAAAGGCAAGGTCTACTCCGCCCACGACCGTGGCGCTGGGGCCAGGCTCGTTGAAGAACTCTGCCCGGGCTTGGCCTGCGGCCGGCCGGTATCGGATATCGGTGAGGAAGATATCGAGCGACACCACGTCATCGAGTGTTCCGCCAGCTGCAGAGACGTAACTTTCGATATGTCGAAGGCACTGGCGGCACTGCTCAAGCGGGTCGTCGGGTCCAACCAGTTCTCCGTCGTCGAAGGCGATCTGGCCGGAGATAAACAACAAATTGCCCTTGCGGGTGCATTGTGAGCCCGCCCGTGGATCGGCTGGTTCAGCGACGTTAGGTATGGAGATGTTCTCGCGGGTGGTCACTTCAACGTCCTGCTCATCGGCTGTTCGCCGGGCCGAGAACATGGTCGAGCACGTAGTTGGAGAACTCGTGAACGGTGCGTTCCTCCGTCGGCGAGTACTGCGACAATTTGGCGAGTTGTCCGCCGATACCGCGGTGAACGATCTCGCATACTCCCTTGTCCTCGGCGAGAAACACATCCATCGAGGGGTAGTACTTCTCCTCGACTTCGGTCTCGAACTCCGGCAGGTCGATCGTGGACTGTGGAAAGCAACACCACGAGATGATCCGTGTCCATTCGGGTCCCTCTGGGAAGTACTGGTGAAACGTGATCCGGTCGGGAGGAACGTTTAAGAGGAGGTGCGGGTAATGGATGATGAAGTGGGTGCTCTCGTTGTCTTGGGTTGAGAGGCCGTCGACAAAGGGCAGGGTGTGGTTCCGGGGGACGTAGAGGCCGTTTTCGTTGTCGCTGCTGTTGATCGTGTACACCATCGGCTCGCCCTCAGCTTGGAAGACGGTTCGAACGGCACCGGGGTAGAAGGTGTCAAGGGATCCGCGGTGCACGGTCGGGACGTGGTAGCCCTCCCGGGAGTTCTCCACCCAGATCTTCCAGTTCGCGTTGAACTGGTTCTCCCATTTTTTGGTGACCTTCATCTCTTCGAGCCGATAACTGGCCAGGCGGTCAACGAGTCCGCCGAGTGACTCCATTAGTGGGACGGCATCAGGGTCAAGGTTGATGAATACGAATCCCCCCCAGGTTTCAGCACGCACACTGGGAAGATTGTGGTCCGACTTGTCAAATCCTCTTGCTTCCTTCATTGACGGCGTCGCAAGCAACTTCCCTTCAAGCGAGTAGGTCCACGCGTGGTAGGGGCACACGATTTTGCGGCAGTTCCCGTGGCCAGCCATCAACTCCGAACCGCGATGGCGACAGGATGCCGACAGGGCCCGAACCTGGCCTTCGTCATCGCGGACGATCAACAACGGTTCACCCACGATGTCTAACCGGACGTAATCGCCCGGATTGGGGATCTCTTCTTCACGAGTAGCGACGAGCCAACGCTTCCGGAAGATTGTCTCAATCTCGCGGTCGTACCACTCCTGAGAAAAGTAGACGTCAGGCGGCAGGGGCGTGGCGTCTTCGATCGGTGCACGAGTCCCGGAATAACGCGCGGACGAGAAGATCGAGTTGTCTGCGTCCGACAAGTTGGACCCCCTAATCGCGTGCGGACGGTAGCACTAGGCCTTGAGGCATCCCAAGTGAAGTGTCTGAACTTCAACTGGACTCACCAGCCAGCCGGATAGCCACTTTGACCAGTGCGTTTCACTACTGGAGGATGGAATCCTGTCCTGAGAGACGCAACACCCCCAGAACTTGGAGGACTTCTCAAATGAATCGAACATCTCCGCTCGCCGGACAAGTCGCAGTGGTTACAGGTGCTAG
>JAZADL010000073.1:0-2709 GCA_036123635.1 Actinomycetota bacterium | reverse complement strand
TGCATCAAGATCGAGCAGGCCCCCATCGGCGACGTCGTCCGCTGGCTGGGGACCTCGATGGCCGGCGTGTCGGCCATGTTCCAGATAGCTAACCGGGGCAAACGATCCATCGTGCTGGATCTCCGCCAGGAGGAGGGTTTGGCCATCTTGCGCGACCTGGTGGCCGAAGCCGACGTGTTCGTCCAGAACTTCCGGCCCGGGGTGGCCGAACGCCTCGGCGTCGCCTTCGAGGACATCAGAGCCCTTCGCCCCGACATCGTCTATGCCGACCTGACCGGCTTCGGCCCCGACGGCCCTTACAGCCAGCGCCGGGTCTACGACACGGTGATTCAGGGCCAGTCGGGGCTGGCGGCCAGCCAGACCGGCATCCACGACGACCAACCCAAGCTCATCAAGCAGTTGATCTGCGACAAAGTCACGGCCTACACGGCCTGCCAGGCCATCACGGCCGCCCTTCTGGCCCGGGAGCGGGGTTCCGGCGGACAGCACCTGGAGCTGTCCATGCTGGACGCCTGCATCGCCTTCATGTTCGTGGACGCCGCCGACCACGAGGTAATCCTGGATGGCGACCACTCAGGACCCCAGGCCGTAGCCGCCTACAACACCCCGTTTGCCTTCCGCGACGGGTTCGCCACAGTCGCCGTTCCCGACGACGAGGAATTCCACGGCCTCGCCCGAGCCATGGGCGTAGACAGCTCCGACCCCGACCTGGCCACCGTGAGAGACCGGGTAGCACACCCCGACAAGACCCGGAACTTCCACCTCCAGGCCCGGGAGAACGCCCGGCAGCTCACCACGGCAGAGGCTGAGACCCAACTGGAGAACAACGGCGTCCCATTCGGCATCGTGCGGCTCGTCGACGAGGTGGCCCACGACCCGCAGGTAGTGGCCAACGCCCTATTCTCCGAGTTCGACCACCCGACCGCCGGGCGGATCCGACACCACCGGTCGCCAACTCGGTTCCACGGAACCCCGGCGGAGTTCCGGGAACCGGCAGCTCCCACCCTGGGACAGCACTCCGACGAGGTCACCGCCGAGACCGGACGAGGTAACCAAATAAAACAGTTGCGGTCTGCCGGCGTGATTCGGTGACGTCGTCCGGGCACTGGGACCACCGGCGCTACGACGCCTACGCCCGAAACCACGAGGAGTACGGGGACTCGGAACTCATCCCGGCCGCCACCGTGGTCGTCCTGCGGGACACCGAAACCGGGCTGGAGACCCTCATGCTCCGCAGGAACTCGAAGATCGCCTTTGGCGGGATGTGGGTATTCCCGGGCGGGCGAATCGACGAGGAGGACGCCGCGGCTAGCGCCGATGGCCAAATCGACGAGTTGACCACGGCCGCTGCGGCCGCCGCACGCGAAGCCTCCGAGGAAGCCTCCGTAGTCGTTGATCCGAAAGGCCTAGTCTGGTTCGCCCACTGGGTACCCCCGCTGAACAGCACCCACCGCCGCTACGCCACATTTTTCTTCGCAGCCCGACTGGACGACGCAGCCGGCCCGGTTACCGTCGACGAGGGCGAGATCACCGAGCACGAGTGGATGCGACCCGACGACGCCTTGGCCCGCCGTGACGCTGGAGAGATCGAACTGGCCCCCCCCACCTGGATGACCCTGCACCGGCTAGACGGTTTCGGTGATGTCACCGCCGCCCTGACCGCCCTGACCGCCACCGAACCGACCTTCTACGAGACCCATATGGCCCGGACCAACGACGGCCCGGTGGCCATGTGGGAAGGCGACGCCGGCTACGAGGACGTCGACCCGTCACGGCCCGGGCCACGACACCGGCTCACTATGGCCGAGGACCGATACTCCTTCCAGGACGACCGGACCTGACCACGCCCGGGTCAACGGCCCCGACCGACCTACCATCAGCGCCCGTGGACCCCGCATCGCCCGACATGATCGGCCTGAGCGCCGCCGACGTCGCCACTCGCCGGGCCGACGGCCGGGTGAACGACGTACCCGATGCCCCGGTCCGCACCACGAAGCAGATCCTGAGAGCCAACGTCCTCACCCCGGTCAACGCCATCATGGGCAGCCTGTTGGCCGTCATCCTGGTAGCCGGCTTCCCGGGTGATGCTCTGTTCGCCGGAGTCATTGTCTCCAACAGCGTGATCGGCACCTTCCAAGAACTGCGGGCCCGACGAACGCTGACCACCTTGGCCGTGCTCTCGGCCCCCCGGGCCCGGGTAGTCCGCGAGGCAGCCACCAGCGAGGTGCCGGTCTCCGAGGTAGTGGCCGACGAGCTCCTGGCGCTCGAACCGGGCGACCAGGTGGTAGTCGACGGAACGGTCGTGGCAGCCACCGGGCTGGAAGTCGACGAGTCCCTGCTGACCGGAGAGGCCGACCCGGTCGACAAGACGGTTGGCGACGAGGTCCTCTCGGGCAGTTTCGTTTCGGCCGGTTCGGGCCACTACCGAGCCACCCGGATCGGAGCCGGCTCGTATGCCGCCTCCCTGGCCGAGGAGGCTCGACGGTTCAAGCTGGTGGATAGCGAGCTCCGCTCGGGGGTTGACGTAATCCTGTGGTGGCTGACCCTCATCATCCCTCCAGCCGCCGGTCTGCTCCTGCTCCGTCTGTTGGTCACCGAGGACCGTTGGGAAGAGGCCCTCCGGGGCACGGTGGCCGCCGCGGTGGCCATGGTCCCTGACGGGCTGGTCCTACTGACCAGCCTCTCGTTCATCGTGGGCGTGGTGGCCCT
>JAZADL010000072.1:0-10652 GCA_036123635.1 Actinomycetota bacterium | reverse complement strand
GGCACCTGGACCTGAGTCCACTGGTTACCGTCGGTTCGGTTTAGGAGCCGGTGGTTAACGGGATCGAGTCTCCGTCGGCTGTTCGGGCATGGACGTCTGTGCACCCCAAGCTTCGCATCAGGACCAGATCCACGGCATCGGCCACCATCCGGATAGGCCGGGCCGTAACTGTCTCCTCCTCGGCCCACACATCAAACCTGTAGATGGCGCCTGTAGATGGGCGCAGCAGCCAGGCCTGAGACTGTCCATCGCACGTCCGGATTATGGCGATATCACCGGGTAGGCCCAGCTGGTAGCGGGCTCCCGCATGGACCAACACCGGTCCGTCGTCGGTAACCAGTACCGGCGGTGAAGCGACAGGCTGCTCCTCGCCAGCGACCTGGAGCACCACAAACAGTCCCGCAGCCACGGCGAGACAGGCCACGGTGACTGCCACGACGGTGAGCCATCGACCAATTCCGCTGGGAGCCGACAGGATTTGGTCCCGGAGCTCTCGCTCCGCGACTCCTTCGTCCGCCGAACCAGGTGGTCCCGTACCCTCGGATCGGTCCGGCTTTCCCCGCAGCTCCGGATCCCTGGAGGCCTGGCCCAGGAGGACGTAGCGGCGACGGGACACGGCGGCGACCATACCGCCACCTGCTCTCGACCCTCCAGCGCCGCCCACGCCACCGTCACACCGGAACACGGGTACTGAAAGGAATGTAGATTCACCAGCATGGCAGAAGAGGACGCCGGTATGGCCGGAGGCCCAGTGTGGATGAGCACCGAGGACGCTGCACTGCGCCTCGGGGTGGCCACTAAGACCGTCTACCGGTTCATCGACCGAGGCGAACTATCCGCCTACCGGATTGGCCGGGTCATCCGACTCAAGGAGGCTGATGTCGAGGCCTACGAAGCGTCCTGCCAGATCAAACCGGGGAGTTTGGCCCACCTCCACCGCGACTGACCGGCCCCGTAGGGAATTACTCCTACGGCGATAGGGTAAATACCGGTCGAAACCCGATTTCGACCGACATCCGCCCACCCGCCTTAGTTGTCCGACGCCCAGCAGGGGTGTCGGTGAGGTACCGCCCTGAACGCCTTCTCCGCTGAGGTCTCGGCCGGACTCCCCGGACCGGAATGGCTGGCCCAGGTTCGCCGGACCGCGCTGAACCGCCTGCCCGACGTCGAGACCCCGAGCACCGACGAAGAGGTCTGGCGTTACTCGCGTATAAGCGAGTTGGACCTCGATCGGTACACGCCGCTGAAGCGACAGCGGGCCGTAGACACCGTCGTGGAGCGGGACCTAGCCGCATTCGGACCGATGTCGGCTGTGGTCGTGATCCGCAACGGCTGGCTGGTCGAGGTCACCCTGAACGCAGAGGCGGCCGACACCGGCATGACGGTCGGCCCGATTGCCGACCTGGACGACGGTGCCGACCACCTAGGGGCGGCATTGGACGTGCCGGCGGATCTCTTCGGCTACTTGAACCGGGCCTTCGGACCCGAACCGGTGGCCGTGATCGTTCCCGACGGCATCCGCCTCGAGGACCCAGTGGTTGTGGTGGTGCTGACCGACGCCGACGATGCTGCAGTGTTCCCCCGGGTAATCATCCGGGTCGGTGACGACGCTGCTGCAACCGTGCTCGAGCTCCACACGTCGACCGAGGTCGGGTCTCTGGTAGTCCCAGTCCTGGAGGCCACTGTGGGAAGCCACGGCTACCTCCGTCACGCCGTGGTCCAGGAAATGGGCCCCCGGGTTTGGCAACTAGCCCACCAGGCCTTCCGGGTGGACCAATTGGGCACCGTGGAGACGTTCGCTGCGGCACTGGGTGGCGACTACGCCCGGACTCGGGTGGACTGCCGTCTGGCCGGTCGCGGCGCCGAAGGTCGTCTGACTGCCGCCTACTACGGAGAGGACGACCAGACGCTCGACTTTCGAACCTTCCAGGACCACGCGGCGTCCGACACAACCAGCGAATTGATCTTCAAGGGGGCGGTAGACGGGTCGTCTCGGTCCGTGTACTCGGGCCTGATCCGGGTGAGACCCGAAGCTGTACGGACCCGCGCCCACCAGACCAACCGCAACGTAAAGCTCTCATCGAACGCCTGGGCGAAAAGCGTGCCCAACCTAGAGATCGAGACTGACGACGTGGTGTGCAGCCACGCCTCCACCGTGTCGCCGGTCGATGAAGACCAGCGGTTCTTTCTGGAGAGCCGGGGCATCCCGACCGGGGTAGCGGAACGCCTCTTACTGGAGGGCTTTTTCGAGGACGTGGCCGCTGCAGCGCCGCATCCCGCAGTGGTCGAGATACTGCGGGAGGCGTTGGCAGAACGTCTAGACCGCCGGAAGGCCGGCGAGGAGGACACATCGTGACCGGCGTGCGGGTATGTGGCTGGGGAGAACTGGACGACAGAGCCGCACGTCGCGTCATCGTGGACGGCCGGCCGGTGGCTCTTGTGCGCCTCGGCAACCGGGTACACGCCATTGATGACACGTGCAGCCATGCCGAAGTGTCTCTAGCAGAGGGTGAGGTAGACGCCGAGGAGTGCACCCTTGAGTGCTGGAAGCACGGAAGCCTGTTCGACCTGGAGACAGGGGCGGCCCTGACGCTGCCTGCCCTCAAGCCGATAGCTGTCCATTCGGTTGTGGTCAACGGCGACGACGTCCTAGTCGAGCTGGTCCCGGAGCTTGGACAGTGAACGAGCGGGTATTACGGATCGAGGGGTTATCGGCCCGGGTGGGCGAGACTGAGATCCTCCACAGGATCGACCTGGAGATCCGCCCGGGTGAGGTCCACGCCGTGATGGGGCCCAACGGCTCAGGTAAGTCGACTCTTTCCCACGTCCTGATGGGTCGGCCGGGATACGAGGTAACTGAAGGGTCAGTGACCCTGGACGGGATCGACCTGTTGAACCTACCCACTTGGGAACGGGCCCGGGCCGGGCTGTTCTTGGCCCTCCAGCACCCAACCGAGGTACCCGGGGTGAGCTTGGAGTCGGTGGTGACCGAGTCGGCGAGGGCCGCTGGTCGCAGTACCGAGGGAGTCAACGAAGTTCTGGTTGCCGAAGCGACCCGTATCGGCTTTGACGATCGATTCCTGTCCCGACCGGTCAACGTGGATCTCTCTGGCGGTGAGAAAAAGCGAAACGAGGCTCTGATGATGGGGGCGCTCAGGCCAAAGTACGCCGTGCTGGACGAGATTGACTCGGGCCTCGACGTGGACGCCCTTGCCGCTGTGTCCCGGCGGATCCAAGAGGCCACCGACGAGGACGGCCTGGGAGTGTTGGCCATTACCCACTTCAGCCGGTTGCTGGAGGTGCTAGAGCCCGACCAAGTTCACGTCCTGGCCCGGGGGCGGATCCACACCAGCGGCGGACCTGAACTGGCCGAACGACTGGAAGCCGAAGGCTACGTCGGCGTACTGGGCGAGACCGGGACGCCGGTTGACCTGCCGATCGGCATCACCCACCAGGCGGGGTTCGGCGACGACCCTTTCGTCGATCCGCTGGCCTGACCGAACCGACCGGCGTTCTAACCGTGGCTGACCGAACTCCCCTCACCAACGACGAGCGGGCCGCCCTGGCGATCCGACTGCCCGGCTGGCAGGTGGACGGAGACCATCTCCGACGCTCCTGGGCGTTTACTGATTTCGCCGAGGCCTTCGCCTTCATAACCCAGGTGGCCGATGTCGCCGAGGCGCTCCAACATCATCCCGACTGGTCCAACTCTTGGAACCGGGTAGAGATCGCCTTAACCACACATAGCGCCGGTGGTCTGACACATCTCGACCTGGCCTTCGCTGAGGCGGTCGACGCGCTTCTCTGAGATCGAACTCCCAGGGTGGGCAGGGCCTTGGCGGAGACCTCTCCGCCGATCCCCAGACCGGACCCGTGGTTAGTCCGCCTGACGACGAGCAGAGCAGGACTAAGAAGAGAAGTTCAGCCGTCGACCTGATCTAGCGCCTGGTCCAGGGTGTTCCACCCCAACGTGGCGCACTTGATACGAACCGGAAACTTCACCACACCCCGCAGGGCCTCCAGGTCACCTAGGCCGGACGGGTCCGGACGCTGGTCAGATGAACTTGCCTCACCATCCAGACCGTGCTCGTGGATTGACATCATCTCCTTGAAGGAGCGCAGTACTTCACGGGCCTCGCCCGGGGTCTGGCCGACCACCGCTGTGGACATCATCGAGGCCGAGGACTGGCTGATAGAACAGCCCTGCCCACCGATCCGGATGTCGGAGATCACGCCATCGGTGATCATTAGGTAGACCTGGATCTCGTCGCCGCATAGCGGGTTGAACCCCTCGGCCACTTTGGCCGGCGGGGCTTCCAGTTCTCCCCGGTTCCGGGGATTTCGGTAGTGGTCGAGGATGATCTCGCGGTAGAGGTCTTCAAGTCCGGCCACGATCTAGTCCTCCTAGAGAGCGAAGAATTCGCCGGCGTCGACCAGAGCGTCGACCAACGCGTCCACGTCGGCTTTGTCGTTGTAAAGGTAGAGAGAAGCCCGGGCTGTGGCGTTCACACCCAGGACGGTCATGAGGGGCTTGGCGCAGTGGTGGCCAGCCCTCACACAAACACCGTGCTGGTCGAGAACCTGGCTGAGATCGTGAGGGTGGATGTCCCGGTAGGCCAGAGACAGGGTGCCTCCCCGGTCCTCGACAGTGTCGGGGCCGTGGATGGTCAGGTCATCGCCCAGACGCTCGGAAAGAGTCCGCAAGGCGTAAGCCGTGAGGTCTCGTTCGTGATCACGGATGGCCTCCATCCCGATGGCCTCCAGGTACTTCACTGCGGCGTGCAGGCCGATGATTTCGGCGATGGGCTGAGTCCCGGCCTCGAAGCGGGATGGAACCTCGGCTGGCGTGAATCCGTCGAAGGTGACGTTACGGATCATGGAGCCGCCTCCCAGGAACGGCGGCATCGCGTTCAGCAGGTCGCTACGCCCCCACAACACGCCGACCCCCGTGGGCCCACACATCTTGTGACCGGTGAAGACCACAAAGTCGCAATCCCAGGCGGTGACGTCAGTGGGCTGGTGGGGAACCCACTGACTGGCGTCAACCAGGCACAGGGCACCGACGGCGTGGGCAGCTTCGGTAATCCAGCGGATCGGAGGCAGGGTGCCCAGCACGTTGGAGGCGGCCGAAACGGCGACCAAGCGGACGCCGTCCATCAGGCGATCCAGGTCCGAGAAGTCAAGGCGCCCGTCATCGCCCACCGGGATCCACCGCACCTCGACACCCCGCTCAGCAGCCAGCTGCTGCCACGGCACGATGTTGGCGTGGTGCTCCATCGCGGAGAGCAACACGATGTCACCCGAGCCCAGGTTGGTCCGGCCCCACGAATGGGCCACCAGGTTGATGGCCTCAGTGGCGTTCTTGGCAAAGACGATCTCGGTGGCCTCCGGGGCACCCACGAAACGCGCCAGGGCGGCCCGGGAATCTTCGACAGCAGTCGTGGCCTGTTCGGCAATGTGGTAGGCACCGCGGTGGATGTTGGCGTTGATCTCCTCGTAGTACCGGTTTAGGGCATCCAGCACCTGGTGGGGCTTCTGGGAGGTGGCAGCGGAGTCCAGATAGACGATGGGGCGCCCGTGTACCTCACGTTTCAACAGTGGAAAGTCGGCCTTAATGGCGGCAACGTCGAGGATGGTGGTCATCGATCTGCCCCGACCTATCGGAAGGCCTCGTAACCTTCACGCTCGAGCCGCTCGGCTATCTCCGAGCCCCCCCGCTCCACGATTCGGCCGTCGATCAAAATATGGACCACGTCGGGGTGTAGGTGGTCGAGCAGGCGTTGGTAGTGAGTGATGGCCAGCACGCCCATCTCGATCCGGTCGCTTCGGACCTCAGCGACGCCGTCGGCCACCACGCGCAGAGCGTCGATATCCAGGCCCGAGTCGGTCTCGTCAAGGATGGCCATCTCGGGCTCCAGGATGGCCATTTGGAGGATCTCGTTGCGCTTCTTCTCGCCGCCGGAGAAGCCCTCGTTGACGTACCGGTCGGCGAACGACGGGTCCATGCCGAGACGATCCATCCAGTCCATGATCGACAACCGCAGTTCCAAAACCGAGAGGTCCAGGCCCTTCCGAGCCGACAGGGCCTGGCGTAGGAAGTTGATCACCGAGACCCCGGCAACTTCCAACGGATATTGGAAGGCCAGGAAGATGCCGGCCTTGCCCCGCACGTCGGGTGACCAGTCTGTGATCTCGTCGCCTCGGAAACGGACCGACCCGGAGGTCACCTCGTATTCGGGACTGCCCAGCAACACGGAGGCCAGGGTGGACTTACCGGAGCCGTTGGGACCCATGAGGGCGTGGACCTCGCCGGGGTAGATCACCAGGTCGATGCCCCGAAGGATCTCGACGCCGTCGGTAGTCGAGGCGTGGAGATCGGTGACCTCAAAAATTGGGTCAAAGTCGCGGGTATCGGACACGTTCCGAGTCTACGGACCGGGTGAGATTACCACTATGACCATAGGGGAAATCCGGGCCTGGCTCACCAGCCTCGGGCTACCCACTCATCCAGGTTAGGACGCTCGTTGCCGATCGTGGTATCCAGGCCGTGGCCAGGCAAAACGATGGTATTCGGCGGGAGTAGGGCGAAGAGACGACGGTCGATGGACTCGATGATGGTGTCGAAACTCCCGCCCTCAAACGAGGTTGCGCCCGGACCCCCAGGGAACAGTGTGTCACCGGAAAACAGGATGGGTGACCCGTCCAACCGGAAGCAGATGGACCCCGGCGTATGGCCCGGCGTGCAGATGGTGTGGAGCCGGAGACGACCCACCTGCAGGACCGTCTCGTCCTCGAGGACGTCGTCGTAACTGGGGAGCATGGCAGCGTCGTCAGCAGTGACTGCCACCCGGTATCCGGCTTCCCGGACGGCCGGGACAGCCTGGATATGGTCAAAGTGGCCATGGGTCTCCAATACGGACCGGACGTCGAGGGCTCGGCACAACTCGAGCAACTTGTCATGCTCGTTGGCCGCATCGATTAGTACCGATTCACCCGTCTGGCGGCACCGGAGGATGAAGACGTTGTTATCGAAGTCGCCCACCACGATTCGGTGGATTTCGGCCTGCTCGTCGCACCAATGGAGCGACACCCCAGCGACGGCCGGTCGAGGGTGGTCGACGTGCCGGCAAGGACCAGCGTGGGGGGAGGTCGGCTGGGTCGGGGAGGGAGCATCGCTCATGGTGACATCATGGCGTCCGGGTACGTCTACGGGCCACCTCCGGGGCCGCTCAAGGGAAGATCGGGCCGCCGCCCGATGTCGCCGCCGTGGATGACGGCTGGTAGAACCGTGCCGTCGACGGCGCCGTTCCGCCGTCATTCCAACCGGGTCCAAAGCGGGGAGAACGCAGATGAACTTCGCCTTCAGCGAGGAACAGGACCAGTTACGCGAGTTCGTACGCCAGTTCATGGACAACTACTCAGCGGAGGCCACCGTCCGCGAACTCATGGAGACCGAGGACGGCTACGACGCCGAGACCTGGTCGATGATGGCCGAGCAGTTGGGCCTACAGAGCCTGATCATCCCCGAGGAGTACGGCGGACAGGGCTACGGCTACGTGGAGCTCATCGTGGTCATGGAGGAGATGGGCCGTGCACTGCTGTGCGCTCCGTTCTTCTCCACCGTGGTGCTAGCTGCCAACACGCTCATCCACTCAGGCGATGACGACGCCCGGGCCGACCTACTGCCCGGTATCGCCTCGGGATCCACTATCGCCACGTTGGCCTTCACCGAGGAGAGCGGGAAGTGGGACGAGGCCGGCATTGCCATGGAGGCTGCGGCCGACGGTGACGGCTGGACCCTGACCGGCACCAAGATGTATGTGCTGGACGGCCACATTGCTGACCTAGTGCTGGTGGCCGCACGCACCCCGGGTGGCGTGTCGCTATTCCGAGTGGACGGGAACGCCGACGGACTCACTCGAACCGCCCTGGCCACCATGGACATGACACGCAAGCAGGCCCGCCTTGAGTTCGACAGCGTGTCAGCCGCCCTAGTCGGCACCGAGGGCGACGGATGGGCCGTCCTGGAGCGGGTACTGGATCTCGCTGCGGTAGCTCTAGCCGCCGAACAGGTCGGCGGCGCCCAGGTCTGCTTGGACACAGCAGTGCAGTACGCCAAGGACCGAGTGCAGTTCGGCCGCCCTATCGGCAGCTTTCAGGCCATCAAGCACAAGTGCGCCGACATGCTGCTCGAAGTGGAGTCGGCCAAGTCGGCTGCCTACTACGCCGGGTGGTGTGCCGCCGAGTTGAACGACGAGTTGCCGTCGGTGGCCTCTCTGGCTAAGGCGTACTGCTCCGAGGCCTACTTCCACACCACGGCTGAGAACATTCAGATCCACGGAGGAATCGGCTTTACGTGGGAGCACCCGGCCCACCTCTACTTCAAGCGGGCCAAGAGTTCCGAGTTGCTGTTCGGCGACCCGACCTATCACCGCGAGTTGCTGGCCCAGCGCATCGGTATCTGAGCCGGAACATCACACGGGTCCTTTCCCAGTCACCGGCCGCTCCTACCGTCGTTTGGGCACTGCCCACGGAAGACCACTACCCGCTGGCATGATCAGGCCGTGATCTGGTTTTTCCTTACGTTGGGTACTGTCCTGGTAGCCGCTATCGCTCTGGTTGCTGTGGGCTCGACTGTCCGGCGCCTCGAAGAGTCGGCAATGCCGGTGGTGTTAGAGGTCGACGATGCTGTGAACTGGATTGCCGAACGTTTGCCTGCCGAGGCGGCCAGTCAGCTCAGTCGCGAAGACGTCGTCAACATCGTCGGCTGGTACCTCGAGGTCTTTGATGCTGCAGGCCTGGTTACCGACCACGGCCAGGAACTGGGTGACGGGGCCCTGGACGACGACCCGTCAGACGTGGTGGCCCCGCTGGACAACGCCCTCGAACACGTGGTGGCCCGGGCCGGAGGAGGAGAAGACCCCCTGGACGCCGTCTCGGCAGCCATGACAGCCGAGCTGTTGGGCACCTACCTGACGGCCATGGGAGCCATCGGCGGCCCGGCTGACCCATCGGCCACGCAGGGCTAGCGTCGCCTCATGATTGACCGACAGGCCCCGGTCTTCGTGGCCGGACACCGTGGCCTAGTCGGCTCGGCGGTGGTCCGTCGCTTGCAAGTCGAAGGGTTTACCGACGTGCAAACAGTCGGCCGTGAAGCACTGGACCTACGCGACCAGTCAGCGGTGGATACTTGGTTCGATGCGCAGCGGCCCCACTACGTGTTCTTAGTGGCCGGGACCGTGGGAGGCATTCACGCCAACAGCACCCGTCCGGCCGAGTTCCTCTACGACAACCTGATGATCCACGGCACGGTGGTGCAGGCCGCTCATCGGATCGGAGTGGAGAAGCTCCTCTACCTCGGAAGTTCCTGCATCTATCCTCGCTTGGCTGACCAGCCGATCACCGAAGAGGCGCTACTAGGGGGGCCACTGGAGCCCACCAACGAGGGCTACGCCCTAGCCAAGATCGCCGGCATCAAACTGTGCGAGACCTACCGCCGCCAATACGGTGATGACTTCATCTCGGCTATGCCCACGAACCTTTACGGGCCAGGCGACAACTTTGACCTAGAGGGTGGACATGTTCTGCCCGCTCTGATCCGGCGGTTCCACGAGGCCCGGAAGACCGGCCTAACTGAGGTCGAGGTGTGGGGCACGGGTGATGCCCGACGAGAGTTCCTCCACGTGGACGACCTTGCTGACGCCTGCCTGTTCCTCATGGACCACTACTCGGAGGCCGGCCACGTGAACGTGGGGACCGGGGTGGATCTCACGATCCGGGAGTTAGCTGAGACGGTCCGCGACCTGGTGTACCCGGGAGTCGACCTGGCCTTTGACATATCGAGGCCGGACGGCATGCCCCGCAAGGTGCTGGATATCTCCCGCTTGACCGGTTTGGGATGGACGGCGTCTACTGGGCTGACCGAGGGCCTGGCCTCTACCTACGAATGGTTCACAGCCGCCCTGGCCGACGGCACCGTTCGAACCTGAACTCCGCCCGAGCTAGTCCTGCTTGGACTTCCCGGCTGCCTTCTGAGCCTTCTTCCAGGCCCGCACGGTGGCCAGGGCCTCGGGGCTGTCGATGTCTGCGACCGACCGGGGTACGTCGTCAGCGAACGGGCCGGCAGCCGCCTCCCACCCCTTGGGAGCCACGCTCATACGCTTGGCCAGGATGGCTACGAAGATCATTGTTTTTTCGGCGCCGTAGCCGGGCAGGGCCCGTAGCCGACGAGACAGGTCGGCCCCGTCGGACGCTCCCCGCCAAACGTCAGCTGCGTCACCACCGTGGTGGTCGACCAGGTGGCGGCACAGGTCCTGGATACGGCCAGCCATGGACTTGGGGAAGCGGTGGATGGCTGGCTTGGCCCGGCAGGCCTCCAGGAAGGCCTCGGGGTCCATGTCGGCCACGGCGCCAGCATCCAGGCCACCGAGTCGGCTGACCAGGGTGGCCGGCCCCCGGAAGGCCCACTCCATAGGTACCTGTTGGTCGAGCAGCATGCCGATTAGTAGGGCGAGTGGGTCGGTGTTCAGCAGGCGATCGGCGTCAGGGTCGCCGGTGATGGCTAGGGAACCGGTCTGGGAGGGCATGGTTTGAACTTAGCGGTGGGGGATCAACAACCCGTGGTTGACCGGCCGACGGTGCGTTCGGGGACG
>JAZADL010000071.1:0-21713 GCA_036123635.1 Actinomycetota bacterium | reverse complement strand
GAGCAGAACGCCAACATGGCCCTGTCCATCGCCGACTACGGCTACATCATGGAGACCGGCAAGATCGTCATGGACGGCGAGGCTGCCAAGCTCCTCAAGGACGAGGACGTCCAGGAGTTCTACCTCGGCCTCCACAGCGATGGGGGCGACCGAAAGTCGTTCCGCGAGGTGAAGCACTACAAGAGGCGGAAACGGTGGCTGTCATGAACGGTCCCCAGCAGAACGAGCTACTGCTTGAGGTTGACGGCATCAGCCTGTCATTCAAGGGCGTCAAGGCCATCAACGACGTGTCCTTTCAGGTAGGGACCGAAGAGTTGTTCGCCATCATCGGTCCCAACGGGGCAGGCAAGACCTCGATCTTCAACAGCATCAGCCAGGTGTACCACCCGCAAGAGGGCGACATCCGGTGGAAGGGCGAGTCCATCATGGGCAGCCGTCCAGACCGGGTTGCCGAACGGGGCATCGCCCGTACGTTCCAGAACATCGAACTCTTTCCGCATATGACAGTGCTGGAGAACCTGCTTCTGGGTCGCCACATCCGCATGAAACGGTCCTGGTTGGCCGGTGCCCTGTGGTTCGGGCCAGCCAAGCGCGAGGAGATGGAGCACCGGCGGGTCGTAGAGGACATCATCGACTTCCTGGAGATCGAACAGTGGCGAAAGCACCCGGTGGCGCTACTTCCCTACGGCTTCCAGAAGCGCGTGGAACTAGGCCGGGCCCTGGCCATGGAGCCGGAACTACTCCTGCTGGACGAACCAGTGGCCGGTATGAACCTGGAGGAGACCGAGGACATGGCCCGGTTCATCCTCGACATCCGGGAGGAACTCGGCATCTCAATCGTCCTGGTAGAGCACGACATGGGCCTGGTCATGGACATCGCCGACCGGGTGCTGGTGCTGGACTTCGGACAAAGGATCGCTGAGGGCGTGCCGACCGACGTGCAGCGAGACCCGGCGGTGATCGCCGCCTACCTGGGTGACGAGGCGGGTCTGGCCACCACCGACCAATGATCGACGGGCCGCGTTCTGACCCGTTCCTGAAGCAGGCCACCGACCGGGTGGCCGGGTCGGATCCGGGCATTGACCTCGATCTTTTTCGCCTGTCGTTTGCTCTGACCCGGGCAGCGAACCGGTTTACCCGACATGTGGAATCAGCGGTCCACCGGCCGCGCAACCTGTCCACAGCGAGGTTCCGCATCCTGTTCACCGTCTGGGCCTGTGGCCCGCTGGCCGCCCACCGGATTGCTGTACTGGCCGGCCTGTCCCGAGCCTCGGTGTCCAGCGCGGTCAACACCTTGGAACGCGACGGCCACGTGGTGCGCTCCAAGGAGCACGGTGACCGGCGGCTGGTGACCGTGTCGCTGACCCCGACCGGAGAGGACGCGGTGAGCGATGCCTACGCAGGCCAACACGAGGTAGAGCGCGGCCTCTACGCCGCCCTCGGGGCAGGAGACCGAGAGGTGCTGGCTCGCCTTCTAGAGTCCCTGCTCGACGTTCCACTGGGCTGACCGGTTCGGGCGAACGAGACGGTTCTCGTACCGGAACGGCCTAGAGACGGACCTGCAGGCTGTCCGGGTCATAGAACGGTCGGTAAGAGGCCGTCGCCGGAATCAGTACGCCGTTTACCGACACCTCGAAGGTGCCCTCGATGACGGCGGCCCTAGGGGTGTCCGGCTTACAGCCGACATAAGCCATGCCCAAGGCCCCACCCACCGTGTGGCCGTACATGCCCGAGGTGATACGGCCCACCAGAGTGCCGTCCCGGAACACCGGCTCGTCGTGGTAGAGCAACGGCTCAGGGTCGTCGAGGCGGAACTGGACCAGCCTCCGCGTCACCCCGGCCTCCTTCTGGGCTAACAGGGCTTCCCGACCGAGGAAGCCACCGGGCTTGTCGAAGGCCACCCCCCATGAGAGGCCGGCCTCCAGCGGCGTGTCCTCCTCGGCGATGTCGTCGCCCCAGTGACGGTAGGCCTTCTCCATCCGCAGGGAGTTCATGGCGTGGTAGCCGGCCGGTGTGAGGCCGGCTGAGGCGCCGGACTCCCAGAGGGCGTCAAAGGCGCCGACGGCGAACTCGGCAGGCACGTACAACTCCCAGCCCAACTCGCCCATGTAGGTCCTGCGCACAGCGATAGCCCGGGCATACGCCAGGTCGATCTCTTGCAGGGTGCCGAACGGGAAGGCCTCGTTAGACAGGCCGGCATCGGTCAGCGGTGCCACGATGTCGCGGGCCCTGGGGCCGAACACGCCCAGCACGGCGTAGCCGGAGGTCACGTCGGTGACTGTCATACGGGCGTCGTCCGGGGTATTGCGGGCGATCCAGTCGGCGTCCTTGACCTGGGTGGTGTAGGCGGTGACCACCAGGAACCTTTCCTCATCTAGGCGGTTGACGGTGAGGTCGGCTTCGATCCCGCCCCGATCATTCAGCCACGTGGTGTACACCGAGGTGCCCGGTTCGACGTCGATGTCAGCCGACGAGATCCGGTTCAGCACGGCGCAAGCGTCGGGACCCTGGACGAGCAACTTGGCCAGCGAGGTCTGGTCGAAAAGGGCCGCACCCTCCCGGCAGGCCCGGTGCTCGGCCGCCGAGTGCTCGAACCAGTTCTGGCGCCCGTAGGTGTACTCGTAGACCGGCTCCACGCCATCAGGGGCGTACCAGTTCGGCCGCTCCCAGCCGCCGTTCTCACCGTGGCAGGCCCCAAGATCCACAAGACGGTCATGGACCGGAGAGCGGCGTACGCCACGGGCCGTCTCGACCTGGCGGAACGGCCAGTGCATGGCGTACAACAGACCGAGGGCTTCGACCGATCGATCGTGGAGGTACCGGCGGTTGGTCTGGAAGGACTGCATGCGGCGGATGTCGACGTCCCACAGGTCCATGGGGGGCCGGCCGTTGACGATCCACTCGGCGAGCACCTTGCCGGCGCCTCCGGCTGATTGCATGCCGATGGAGTTGAAGCCGGTAGCCACCCAGTGGTTGCGTAGCTCCGGGGTTTCGCCCAGCAGGTACCGGTCGTCGGGGGTGAACGACTCAGGACCGTTGAAAAACAGGCGGATGCCCACATCGACCAAGGCTGGGATGCGCTTGCACGCCGCTTCCCACACCGGAGCCAGGTGCTCCCAGTCTTCGTCGAGCTGCATAAACGGCCGGTCGGTGGGGATGCCATCCATACCGAACGGCTTGGCCACCGGCTCAAAGGCGCCGACCATCAAGCGGCCAGCCTCCTCCTTCACATAAATGCAGTTGTCGGTGTCGCGCAACACCGGCAGGCCCGACGGCAGGTCCGGGATCGGTTCAGTGACCAGGTAGAAGTGCTCGCAGGCGTGCAGCGGGATGTTGACACCGATGTCTCGGCCCAGCTGGTGTGACCACATGCCGGCTGCCGTGACGACATGTTCGGCGTCAATCGGGCCCTGGTTGGTGTCTACGCCGACAGCTCGGCCATCGGCGGTGCGGATGCGCTCGACTGATACGCCCTCAAGGATCCGGACGCCCTTCTCCTTGGCTACGGCGGCCAAGGCCATAGTGGTGTCGACCGGCGAGGCCTGGCCATCGCCGGGCAGCCACACGCCACCGACGATCCCCTCGGGGTTGAGCAGCGGGTAGCGCCCACAGAGGTCCTCGGCGGTGATTACCTCGACGTCCACGTCGAAGGCGTTGGCCATACCGGCGCCCCGGACGAGTTCCTCCATTCGTTCTGGGTTGTCGGCCACGCTGAGCGATCCGACCTTCTTGAAACCAGTGGGGTGACCCATCTCGTGTTCGAGGGCGTCGTACAGCTCGGCCGAGTAGGCGGCCAAACGGGTCATGTTGTGGGTGGCCCGGAGGCAGCCAACGAGGCCAGCCGCGTGCCAGGTGGTGCCGCTGGTCAGCGTGTTGCGCTCCAGCAGGACCACGTCGTCCCAGCCCAGTTCGGCAAGGTGGTAGGCCACGCTGGCGCCGACGATGCCACCGCCGATGATGACAACCTGGGCCCGATCGGGGACTTGCTTGGCCATAGACGGCGACTCTTTCGTGTTGTCGACGGTGGTTCCGACGGGACCTTGCCGTTAGATCGAATCGCTAATAGGTTACGAACTCTAACTCCAGCGAGGCCGACGGTCGACATCAAGTCCGCAGGAGTGTACGACCCGAAACCCCGGGAGATTCCATGAGCACCCATCGGGAACTGGCCAGGAAGCACCTCGTACCCCACTTCACCCCGAAGGCGGCATGGCACAGCGACAGCCTGCCCGTCATCGAACGCGGCGAGGGCTGCTACCTCTACGACGTCGACGGCAACGAGTATCTGGACGGCTTAGCCGGCTTGTTCTGCGTCAACATCGGTCACGGGCGACCAGACTTGTCGGCTGCTGCAGCCAAGCAGATGGACACGCTGGCCTACTCCACCAACTGGGGCTTCGCACACCCGCCATCCATCGAGGCGGCGACCATGATCGCCGGCTTCGCTCCCGGGGATTTGAGCGAGACCTTCTTCGTGAGCTCAGGGTCCGAGGCCGTGGAGTCGGCCATCAAATTCGCCCGCAACTACCATTTGGCACGGGGAGACGAGAGTCGGTACAAGGTCATCTCCCGCAACTGGGCCTATCACGGAACCACCTTGGGGGCGCTCTCGGTGACCGGCATCCCCAAGTTCCGGGATCCCTACCTGCCGATCCTGTGGGACGGTACCCGCCACGTGCCCAACACCCGGCAGTGCACCTCGCCGGCCGGTACCCCGGTCGCCGAGTTGTCCTGTGTGCAGGCTGTCGAGGAGACCATTCTGGCTGAGGGCCCGGAGACGGTTTCCATGGTCATTGCCGAGCCAATCCAGAACGGTGGTGGCGCCCTGGTCCCACCCGACGGGTACTGGCAGGAACTCCGCCGTATCTGCGACCGGTACGGCGTGCTACTGGTGGCCGACGAGGTCATCTGCTCGTTCGGCCGGTTCGGCCACTGGTTCGCCAGCGAGCGCAACGGCGTGGTGCCCGACATGATTACCTTCGCCAAAGGCGTCACGTCGGCCTACCAGCCCTTGGGTGGCCTGGTCATCAGGGGCCCGCTGGTCGACGAGGTTTTCGACTCGTCCATTGGCTCGTACGTGCACGGTTCCACCTTCGGGGGTCATCCGGTGGCCACTGCAGTGGCCGTGGCCAACATGACCGCCATGCGCGACGAGGGCGTGATGCAGCACGTTCTGGACACCGAGGGCTACTTCACCGACCAACTTCAGGCCATGGGTGAAGCCCATGCCTGCGTCCGGGAGGTCCGGGGTACCGGTTTCTTCTACGCCGTCGACCTGTGCGCGGACTCAGGCACCGACCGGGACCTCAGCACGACCCAGGAGGCTGGCCTACGGGGTGGCGCCCTGGGCGGCATGGTCCGCGAGGAGCGCATGACGGTCCGTCCCGACGACCGTGGTTACACAGGCTTGAGCATCTCGCCGCCCCTGGTCGCCGACCGGGCGGTGATCGACGACCTGGTGGCCCGGGTCGACCGGGTGGCCGACCGAGTCGACGCCTGGCTGGCCGGGAACGACTGACCGGGCTTCGGGTAACCGGCTGACCGGTCTGCCCTACGATCTGCGAGGCTCCACCCAACGCGGTGGGGCGAGGGGAGCGACCAGATGAAGGATCTCTCAGTAGGTGAGCTGGGCATGGTCTACGAGCTGCCGAAGGGCGGTTCGGTCGAGGCCCTGCAAAACGTCTCTTTCGACCTCAAGGCAGGACGGCTCCTGACGCTGCTCGGGCCCTCGGGGTGTGGGAAGACCACACTGCTCAACATCATCGCCGGCTTCCTGGCGCCGACCTCCGGCTCGGTCACCCTTGGAGGGGCCCCCATCACCGGTCCCGGACAGGAACGAGGCATGGTGTTCCAGCAGGGAGCCCTGTTCGAGTGGCAGACGGTTTCCCAGAACGTGGCCTTCGGACCCCGGATGAACCGGAAGAAGCGCTCGGAGACCGAGACCCTGGTCCGCGACCTTCTGTCCACGGTCGGGCTCCAGGGCTTTGGCGACAAGGCGGTCTATGAGCTGTCGGGCGGGATGCAGCAGCGCGTCGCCCTAGCCCGCTGTCTGGCCAACGACCCCGAAGTCATCCTCATGGACGAGCCGCTCGGAGCTCTGGATGCCCTCACTCGGGAGAAGATGCAAGGGCTCATCCTCAAACTCTGGCAGGAGACCGGAAAGACAATCATCCTGGTTACCCACAGCGTGGAAGAGGCCCTCTACCTGGGGGACCGCCTGTTCGTGATGGCCCCCCGGCCGGGTCGGATCGAGCGGGAGTACGAGCTGCCCTTCGCCAAGGAGGGCCTGGACGTGGACCCGCGTGCGATGAAGGCCTCTCCCGAGTTCATCGCTAAGCGGGAGGAGCTGCTGTCTCTCATCTGGGAGATGGAGGAGCAGATCATGGGTCACGAGGGGGCGATGTCATGACCGTCCTGTCCCGCTTCCGACCCGCTGGTCGCAAGAGGAGTGCCGGTGCCCGCAAGACGGTGACCTTCGGGGACGCCTCGGAGGTCAAAGGCTCACCGTCGTGGAGCATCGCATCGTTGATCTTCCTGTTCCTGGTCTGGTGGTGGATCAAGCGGGGACCGGACCCCATGATCAACGACCGCACCTTCCCGTCGCTTCGCCAGAGTTGGGACGCCTTCTTCGAGCTCGTGAACAGCGGCTACCGGCGGGTCGGGTTGTGGGACCACACCTGGGCCAGCCTGTGGCGGGTGCTTAAGGGCCTCGCTTACGGGATAGTGGTGGGCGTGCCTGTGGGCTTTGCCATGGGACTTTCCAACCGGCTCCGCGGCATCTTCGACCCCGTTGTGGAACTCCTCCGCCCCGTGCCGCCCCTGGCCCTGCTACCGCTGTTCATCGTGTGGTTTGGCATTGGCGAGGGCTCGAAGGTCAACCTCCTGTTCTTCGCCGCAGTGTGGATCATGGTCATCGCGGCGAGGGCCGGCGTGCTGGGCGTGCACGGCTCCAAGGTCCACGCCGCCTACTCGCTGGGGGCCAATAGGTGGCAGATCCTGCGCTACGTGATCCTCCCGAACGCCCTGCCCGACATCTTCACCGGGATGCGGGTGGCCCTCGGTGTGTGTTGGGGGACCCTGGTGGCCGCAGAGCTCACCGGAACCACCACCGGCCTGGGAGCCATGATCTTCGCCGCCTCGAAATTCTTCCGGATGGACATCGTGGTGGTGTCGATCATCATCATCGGGGTCATCGGGGTGACCATGGACCTCGTCATGCGGTTTCTGGAACGCCGCCTCATCCCCTGGCGGGGTAAGGGCTGACGCCCTCCCACATGGCCCATCCCTCCCCAATTGTCGCCGGCTGGTATGCCCGAGCGGCAGCCGACCCGGCCCGGGTGGTCCTTGCCGATGCTGGAGATCCGCGAGCCGACGAGGCGACGGCCCGCCTTATCGACGAGGGCCTGGCCGTGCCGGTTCCCCCGGAAGTGGACCCCACCGACGCCCGTCAGGACGAGGCCGTGTCCCGGGCCATCGAGGCGGGCCTGGACCCCGACGACCCGGTGGTGGCGGCCACCGTGCTGGTCCGGTCCGGAGTAGCCGACGCCGCGGTGGCCGGGGCGACCCGGCCTACGGCCGACGTGGTCCGTGCCGGCCTGCGGGTGATCGGGACGGCGTCGGACGCCGACGTGGTGTCCAGCTGCTTCCTCCTGGTCCTGCCCGACGGCCGTCCGGTGGCCTACGGAGACTGCGGCGTGATACCTGACCCGGATGCCGCCCAGTTGGCCTCTATCGCATCGGCCACTGCCGCTACTTTCGCTGTGCTGGTTGATAAAGAACCACGGGTAGCCCTGTTGTCGTTTTCGACCCGGGGAAGTGCCGAACACCCAAGGGTCGACAAGGTCCGGGAGGCCACAGCACTGGTTGTTGACCGGTGTCCCGGGCTGGCTGTGGACGGCGAGCTTCAGTTCGACACGGCATGGGTGCCTGAGGTAGCGGCGGCCAAGGCCCCGGGTTCACCAGTAGCCGGATCGGCCAACGTATTCGTGTTCCCCGACCTGGACAGCGGCAACATTGCCTACAAGGTCACTGAGAGGCTGGGCGGAGCCCGGGCCTTCGGGCCACTTCTCCAGGGCCTAGACGGGGTTCTTCACGATCTGTCACGAGGCTGTTCAGCTGATGACGTCGTAGACGTGGCGGTGATCGCTGGGCTGCAGGCCCGCGCCACAGCCTGACCGACGCCACCCCGTGCCAGCTACCGCTGTCCTCCTGGTTCTCATCTCGACCGTTCTCCACGCGGGCTGGAACACCCGCCTCCACCGGTCGGTTGATCCGGAGACGACCGCGGCTCTGTCCTATCTCCTGGTGGGCATCGTCCTGCTTCCGGCAGTTTGGTTCGATCCGCCATCCGAGGTCCTGGGCTGGGTGGTGGCCTCCGCGGCGGCCCAAGGGGGGTATATGGCTTTGCTGGGGACGGCCTACCGGACGGGCAGCCTGAGCGTCGCCTACCCGATTTCTCGGGGTACCGCCCCCCTACTGGTCGGCCTTGGTGGGTGGTTGCTGCTGGACGAGACGCCGACGGCGGCTACGGCCACCGGGCTGGTGGTGTTGGTGGGGGGGCTTCTGGTCCTGGCCGGGTTGGGCACCCAGCTCCAGGAAAGACGTGCTGTGGTGCTAGCTGCGGTCACCGGCTTGTGCACGGTGGCCTACTCGCTCATTGACGCCCGGTCGGTGGACCTGACGGGATTGCTGGGCTACCTGTCGATGATCATGATCCTCAGTTCAGGGTCCGTACTCCTGAGTCGACGTCCGGGGTGGGCCCGGATGCGGTTCGTGCTGGGTAGTTCGGCGGTTATAGGTGCCGGCCAGGGAGGGGCGTATGCCCTCGTCCTGTTGGCCTTTCAGCAGGCCCAGGCCGGGCAGGTGGCCGGGTTACGCCAGATCTCCGTGGTGCTCGGAGTGCTGTTGGCGCGAGAGGCCCTCGGACCCCGGGCACTCTGGGGTTCTTTGCTGGTGGCTGCCGGAGCCGCCCTGGTCATCTGGTAGGCGACCGATGGTCGAATCAGGGTTGACTCACGAAAACAAGACTGCTCCTAACTGGAATGTAAGAGTACCTAACACTAGGATCCGGGGGTGAGCCGAGGAACCCTGGATACGCAGCAGGTGGTGGAGAGCGCGGCGGCCTTGGCCGACGCCGAGGGGTTGGACGCCGTGACCCTCACCCGGGTGGCCGAGCATCTGGGCGTGCGCCAGCCGGCCCTGTACCGCCACGTCGACAACTTCGACGCCCTTATCCGAGCTCTCGGCCTCCGGGGTCGCGGAATTCTGGCCGACCGCCTGGGGGCGGCTGCCGTGGGAATGGCCGGAGACGATGCCGTGCGGGCCATGGGCGTGGCGTGGCGGTCGATGGTGGCCGACCACCCGGGCCTCTATGCGGCAACCGACCGCTATCCGTGCGCCACAGACCCGGAACTGGAGGAAGCGGTGGAGCGAGTGGTCGAGGTGCTGGGTCAAGCCCTAACCGCCTACGGGCTGAGCGACGTCGACCGCGTCCACGCCGCTCGTTCCATGCGGAGTGTTTTTCACGGTTTTGCCCACCTCGAGTCGGGTGATGGGCACCCTTACGCCCTCGATCTGGACGACAGCTTCAACCGCCTGGTCAACCTGCTGTGTGCCGGAATCCGGCAGATGGCAACTGTGCCCGTTTGATCCGACCGCACATTCCGACGGCTCGACGAGTGCTTTTGCCATGACTCGCCTTGGTTTCGTCCTGGACTCTGGGAGCTGCATCGGTTGCCACGCCTGCACGGTGGCCTGCAAGAGCGAGCACGATGTTCCGCTGGGCGTCAATCGCACGTGGCTCAAGTACGTGGAGACCGGAACCCATCCGGATACCGAACGCCACTTTTCGGTCATGCGGTGTAACCACTGTGACGACGCCCCATGCATGACCATCTGTCCGACGTCAGCCCTCTTTCGCTCCGACAACGGCGTTGTCGACTTCAACGACGACAACTGCATTGGCTGCAAGGCGTGCATGAACGCCTGCCCCTACGACGCCATCTACCTCAACCCGCAGACGAAGACTGCTCACAAGTGCAATTTCTGCAACCACCGGGTGGAGGACGGCCTGGAGCCGTCGTGCGTCGTGGTGTGTCCCACCCAGGCCATCAGGGTCGGGGATCTAGACGATCCGTCGTCGGAAATCTCCCGACTCCACGCCGGCGGCGGGATGGTCCGGTCACCGGAGCAGAACACCCGGCCCAAGGTCGTCTACACGGGTGTCTCGTCGGCATCGCTGGACCCTCTGGCCTCGGCCATCGCCGGCGACGGGATGATCTGGGCCGACACAACACCCGCCCACTCCACGCCCACGCCGGTCGCGTTAACCGCCGCTCCCGTACGGGACGACGGACAGGAGATGGCCCGCACCACCTACACCACCCAGCATCCGCCGACTTGGGGATCGATGGTGTCGGGGTACCTGGTCACCAAGGCCATCGCCTCCGGCGTGATGCTGATGGCCGCCCTTCTAGTCTTCCTCGGGCACGGGGACGACCGAATGGCCGTCGGCGTGGTCCCCCCCGTGGTGGCCGGTGTATTTCTGGCCCTCACCGGGGTGCTGCTGGTTGGTGATCTCAAGCAGCCGAAGCGATTCGTCTACCTGTTTACTCGGGGCAACCGAGCATCCTGGCTGGTCAAGGGAGCCTGGGTCCTTGGTGCCTTTGCGGCCTGTCTGGCCGCCTGGTGGATCGCCAGCCTGACCGGCGCCGGGGGGGCGCTCGCGGCGCTGGCGGTGCCGACCGCCCTACTGGCCCTGGGAACGGCCGGGTACACGGCATTCCTATTCAGCCAGTGCGAGGGCCGGGACCTGTGGCAGGAGCCGCTGCTGCTGCCGGTGCTGGTGAGCCAGGCCGTCATGGCCGGTGGGGCCACCTATTCACTGGCCGACCTGTTCCTGGACGTCCCGTCCCATGGGGCTATCAAGTGGGCTTTCCTAGCCGGCCTGGTGGCCAACACCGGCCTTGTGGCCGCCGAACTAACCGGCGGGCACTCCCGCCACGTGACCATGGCCCTGGCCGAGTTGCGGTGGGGCGGCCAGCGGAAGCGTTACCGCGAGTTCGCTTTCTGCACGGCCTTCTCGCTGGTGTTCCTTGGCCTGGACGTCGTGTTTGGCGAAATCATCTTCGACTGGTCCGGTCCAGTCCAGCCGCTCGTCCCCCTGGCCGCGCTATACGGCCTATTCGCCTACGAGGACGCCTACGTGCGGGCCGGCCAGTCGGTCCCGCTCTCCTAGGCCACGATCCGGAGCACGACGATGACCACTGACGGGACCACCACCGGGCTTTCCGGCTATCCACCCGAGGAGACCTGGGACCACGTGGAGTCCTTGGACGCCGCTGCCTGGCCCACGAAGGTCCGTCGGGCTCATCGCCTCGTTCCCACCACCTGTTTCAACTGCGAGGCCAACTGCGGTCTGCTGGCCTGGGTGGACAAGGAGACGGGTCGGATCACCAAGTTCGAGGGCAACCCGGTTCACCCGGCCAGCCGGGGCCGGAACTGCGCCAAAGGCCCGGCCACCATCAACCAGGTTGAGGACCCCGAGCGGATCTTGTACCCAATGAAGCGGGTCGGCGAGCGAGGAGAGGGCCTCTGGGAGCGCATCAGTTGGGACCAGGCCCTCGACGACATCGGTGGTCGGATCGGCCAGGCGTTCCGCGAAGACCGCCATCACGAGGTCATGTACCACGTTGGTCGGATGGGGGACGACAGCTATATGGAACGGGTGCTCCACTCTTGGGGGATCGACGGCCACAACAGCCACACCAACATCTGCTCTAGCGGTGCTCGGGTGGGCTACGCCTCCTGGATGGGCTTTGACCGACCGTCGGCCGACTTTGCCAACGCCAAGGTGATTTTCCTCATTTCGTCACACTTGGAGGCTGGCCACTACTTCAACCCTCACGCCCAGCGGATCATCGAGGGGCAGCGGAACGGAGCGACCATCATTTGCGTCGATCCACGCCTGTCCAACACAGCTTCCAAGGCCGACCACTGGTTTTCAGCGTGGCCGGGCACCGAGGCATTCCTGCTGTTGGCCATCGCCCGCCTACTGGTTGAGAACGAAACCTGGGATCGGACCTTCTTCGAGCGCTGGGTCAACTGGGAGACTTTTCTTCGGGAGGCCCGACCCGACCTGGATCCAGTGTTCGACAACGTGGGCCCAGCTCTGCTTGACCACTACGCCGACTACACCCCGGCCGCCGCGGCCAGGATGTGCGGCGTCGACGAGGATCGCATCCGGACCGTGGCCGACGTCATCGGCGACGGCCTAGGGGCCTTCGCATCGCACACCTGGCGGGCTTCGTCAGCGGGCAACGAGGGTGGCTGGATGGTGGCCCGGTGCCTCCAATTCCTGAACGTTCTGACCGGTTCGGTGGGGACCGAGGGAGGGACCAACGCCAACGGCTGGAACAAGTTCATTCCTGTTACTCCGGTCCATCCGGAGCCCCAGGATCGTTGGAACGAACTCCAGTGGCCTATCGAGTACCCGCTCTCCCACCATGAGTTGTCGATCCTGCTGCCCCACTTCTTGAAAGCCGGGCGGGCCACGCTGGATACCTACTTCACCCGGGTCTACAACCCGCTGTGGACCAATCCAGACGGCTTTACTTGGATGGAGGTGCTCCGGGATCCGGAGAAAATCGGTTGCCATGTGGCGCTGACGCCGACCTGGAACGAATCGGCGTGGTTCGCCGACTATGTGCTCCCCATGGGGGTCGCCTCGGAGCGCCACGACGTGTCTAGTTTCGAGACCCACAACGGCCGGTGGATCGGGTTTCGCCAGCCGGTTGCCCGGCGCCACCGCGAGTTAGACGGTGAGGTATTCGAGCGCACCTACGAGGCCAACCCGGGCGAGGTATGGGAGGAGCAGGAGTTCTGGATCGACCTATCGTGGCGCATCGATCCTGACGGCTCGCTGGGCATCCGGTCCCAGTTCGAGAGCTGGGAGAACCCGGGGACCCCGCTGACCCTCGACGAGTACTACACGATGCTGTTCGATAGGTCGGTTCCGGGCCTTCCTGAAGCGGCCGGGGCCGAGGGTCTTACGCCTTTGGAGTACATGCGGCGCAAGGGGTCGTTTGCCCTTCCCGGAGACCAGGTAAAGGTGTACGAGCGGGACGTACCGGAGGCTGACCTGGTCGGCGCCGACCGCGACGAAAACGGGGTGTGGCGTCGGCCGGGCACGGCCGGCTCCTATCAGTCGCTGGAGGACATCGCCGGCCACATGCCGTTTATTGGCGACGGGTCACCGGCCGTGGACATTAACGGCCAGGCCAAGCTCGGCTTTCCGACGCCGTCCAAGAAACTGGAGTTCTTCTCGGAGACGATGCGCGACTGGGGGTGGCCCGAATACACACTTCCGGCCTTCATCCGGAGTCAGGTCCACTGGGAGGATCTGGACCTGTCAGCCGGTGAGCGGATCCTCGTGCCCACGTTCCGGATTCCCACCCTGATCCATACCCGGTCGGCCAACAGCCAGTGGCTGAACGAGATCAGCCACCGCCATCCGCTGTGGTTGCATCCGTCGGACGCCGAGCAGTTGGGTATTGAAGAGAACGGCCTAGTTCGCATCACGACCCGGACCGGCCACTTCGTCATCTCGGCATGGCGCACGGAGGGGATCCGTCCCGGTGTGGTGGCGGCTAGCCACCACATGGGCCGTTGGCGGTTAGAAGAAGAGGCGGCCCGCTCCTGGGGGGCGGGTAAGGCCTCGATCGATCAGGACGACGACGGTCGGTGGCGGCTCCGCCGGGAGCACGGCCAGAAGCCCTATGGGAGCGACGACCCGGACACCGGGCTGATCTGGTGGACCGACACCGGTGTGCACCAGAACCTGACCTTTCCCGTACAGCCTGATCCGATCAGCGGTATGCACTGTTGGCTCCAGCGGGTCACTGTGGCCCCGGCAGAGGCCGGCGATGTCTACGGTGACGTGGTGGTCGACACCGAGATATCCCACCGCATCTTCGAGGAGTGGCTTGCTAAGACCCGGCCCGGTCCTGGGCCCGGTGGGCTGCGTCGACCCCTGTGGATGGCCCGGCCGGTCAAGCCAAAGGCCACCGCCTACGGCTACGACGGTTGACCGTTGGTGTCGAACGGGTTCCCGTATCGACTGGATTACAGGTAAGCGTTAGCCGTCAGGTCGGCGGGGACTACTGAGTCGACCACGGCCCGCAGTGTGGACTCGAAGAGTGACGGCAGATCACTGCTGGTGGCCAGGGCTTTACGGGTTACCGGGTCTAGGTCCGGGTCGTCGAGGTCGGCCAGCACCGAGGTGCGGCGGTGGTCGGCTGGGACGAGGTCGTCCAGCATGGTGGTCACGATGAAGCCACCCACGCACGCCGTGATGGCTCGCAGGGCGTCGCGGGCCGCCTCGCCCACCACCCCGGACTCTTGCAACTCGCGTGCCATGGCCAACTCCAGATGCTGGGCGTGGAGCGACGCAGCCCCGTGGGCGCTGGCTAACCGGGTGATCTCCCGGTGGGTGATGGCGCTCTCCCAGATGAGGCGGGCCACAGCCAGGACGCGGTCGCGCGCCGTCTCACCTTCCACAGGGGTCTCGGCCAGCCGAGCACCGTGGCGACGGACCAGGGCGGTGATCAATTCGGCGCGGTTCCCGACATGCCAGTAGATGGTGGTTGTGGCCACGTCAAGCTCGTTGGCCAGGCGTCGCATAGTCAGGGCGTCGGCTCCGTCGGCCTCGACCACGGTGATAGCCCGGTCCAGGATCTCTGTGGCTCCGATGCCAGCCCGGCGTCCGGGGTGCCGGGAACTCCCGCCGGTGGGTTTAGGCGGTGGCATTTCCGGTGCTTTGGGGTTGTGTTCCATGGGTGATCTCTGCGACAGTGTACAAGATCGAATAGAACACTGTCCAAGAGGCGATTGCTGCCCGAGGACCGAGAAACCGGAGGAAGCCATGAACCGCCAGGTCAGTACAGGCGACGAGCCGTACATCGTTGTCTCGTCCGACACCCACGCTGGGCTGCAGTGTGAGGAATACCGGCCGTACCTGGATTCCGCCCTCCACGACGAGTTCGACGACTACGTGGCAGAGCGCCACAAGCATCGTCAAATTGCTGAAGAGGTAAACGCCGAATTTCTCGCCGAGTGGGAAGGCGAGAACGAGTGGGGCCTGCAGGGTGCCTACGACCCGGAGGTTCGCGATCCGGTGCTGGATGCCGACGGCGTGGCTGGCGAGATCATCTTCGCCGACGGCGATGCCGTCACCGGCCAGGAGTCGCCGCCCTTCGGCGCAGGCCTGGCCGCCGGCATGATCACCGACTCCCGGCTGGCCTTTGGGGGGGCCCGAGCACACAATCGATGGTTGGAGGAGTTCTGCGCCACCGAACCGGTACGCCGTGCCGGGGTGGCATTGGTGCCGGTTACCCATGACGTGGATCTGGCTGTGGCCGAAGTCGAGTCCTTGGCCGGCCGTCCGGGCATTAAGGGCGTGATGGTTCCGACCATGTGGCACGGTTTCCCGGCCTACGGGTCCGATCACTACGACCGCTTCTGGGCGGCGTGCGCTGACGCCGATCTGGTCGTGCACACCCACTCCGGTGAAGCCGACTTCCGGAGCTACGACAACAACGTGGCTATGTACATCAGCGAGGTCCCGTTCTGGACCCACCGGATCCTTTGGCAGCTCCTCTTCTCCGGAAAGTTCGACAAATACCCAAACCTCCGGTACGCCGTCGTGGAGTGCGGCTCCTATTGGGTGGGCGACCTGCTCTGGAAGGCCGACGTCAACTTCGGGGCCAGCTTCAAGGTCAAGAAGATGGGCTCCCGGATGAAGGGGCTCATCTCTCGCCTCCCGTCGGAGTACTTCGGGGAGAACGTGTTCATCGGGGCCTCGACCATGTCGCGCGAGGAGGTCCGGCGCCGACACGTCAATGGCATCGACGCCCTCATGTGGGGCACCGACTACCCGCATCCCGAGGGCTCGTGGCCGAACACCCGGGAGCGGCTCAGGACCGACTTCCAGGACGCCACCGTCGAGGACACCCGCCGGCTGCTGGGCCTCAACGCCATCGACTGCTACGGGCTGGACGAGTCGGGCCTGCGGGCCGTGGCCGACCGGATTGGTCCCACGCCGGAGGACCTGGGCCAGGACCTGGACCAGCGCACACCGCCCGACGCCAGCCGCCACGCCCGGTGGTGGCTGGACGAGTACGGCTGCGAGATGCAGTACGCCTGACCGGAACGAACGACCACTAGCGAGGACTAGCCATGAGCGAGCACCACATCGTCATATCGGCCGACAGCCACTGCGGCGCCGACCTCTGGGACTACCGGAACTACCTGGAGTCCAAGTACCACCCGGAGTTCGACGACTGGGCCCGGTCGATCGAGGCCGCCCAGGCCCGGACCGCCGAGCGGTTCAAGGACGCTCCCCGGTCCACCCTGAACGTGGGCGTCGACGGCGATCCAGAGGTGGACGGGAACCGCAACTACGACAGCGACCGCCGCCTCCGGGAGCAGGAGGCCGACGGGGTGGTGGCCACCGTGCTGTTTCCCAACACCCAGCCGCCGTTCGCCCCGTCGGCGGCCAGTCAGTTCGAGGCTCCGCCCTACACCGAGGACATGGAGCACCGCTGGGCCGGGCTGCGGGCCCACAACCGTTGGCTGCTGGACCTGGTGTCCGAGGCGCCGGAGCGGCGGGCCGGTATCGCCCAGATCTTTCTGGGCGACGTGGAGGGCTCGGTGGCCGAGATCGAGTGGGCGGCCGAGAATGGACTCCGGGGCGGGATCCTGGTGCCCGGAGCTCCGCCCGACTCTCCGTTCGAGCCCCTCTACTCGGCGACCTACCGACCGATTTGGGAGGCTGCGGCGGCCAACGACATGCCCCTGAACCACCATTCGGGTGGGGCCACGCCCAGCTTTGGCCAGCACTTCCCAGCCTCCCTGGCCATCTTCCTGCTGGAGGTCTCGTGGTGGAGCCACCGCGGGCTGTGGCACCTGATGTTCTCCGGGGTTTTCGAACGCCACCCCGACCTGCAGTGGGTGAACACCGAGACAGGAACGGCTTGGGTGCCCGACACGCTTGAGAAGTTGGACTCCTTCTACGACCGGATGAAGTACTCGACCTACGGCTCGGAGTCCATCTTTGGGGGGATGGCGGTGGCGGAGATGTCACTCCGACCGTCGGAGTACTGGCAGCGGCAGTGTCATGTGGGGGCCAGCTTCCTGCGGCCGTCCGAGACCGAGACGGCCCGCCAGATCGGCGTGGAGAACGTCATGTGGGGATCGGACTACCCGCACATCGAAGGCTCCCACCCCTACACCGACGAGCACCTGCGGCTGACCTTCGGCCAGATGACGGAGGAGGAGGCCACCACAATGTTGACCACCAACGTGGCGAAGCTCTACAAGTTCGATGTCGAGAAACTGCGACCCCTGGCCGAGCTGCACTGCCCGACCAAGGCCCACGTGGCCAGCGGCATCGCCTACTCGGAGATCCCCGAGACGGCCAAGGGCTGTCCGGGCATGGCTCCGCAGAACCAGACTCAGGAGGTAGCCGCTTGAGCGGCCCCCCACCACTCGAGGTCGCCGGCTCGATCGCCGTTGTCACCGGTGGGGCCAACGGCATTGGGCGGGGGATCGTCCGGGCCCTGCTGGAGGCCGATGCCACGGTGGTTGTGGCCGACGTCGAGCAAGACGTGATGGACGCCACGGTGGCCGCCCTGTCGGAGTCCCACCCGGGGCGGGTGTCGGGGATCCGCACTGACGTGTCCGATGACTCTTCTGTGGAGGCGCTAGCCGACCAGGTATTCGCCGTGCACGGCCGGTGCAACCTGTTGTTCAACAACGCTGGCGTCGGATCGGGTGGTGGCGGTCGTGTCTGGATGCACGAGCCCAACGACTGGCGCTGGTGCTACGGCGTCAACGTGTTCGGGGTGGCCCACGGCATCATGGCCTTTGTGCCCCGAATGCTGGAGTCGGGCGAGCCGGGGCACATCGTGAACACCTCGTCGGGTGATGGGGGCTTCGCTCCAGTACCGACGGCAGCCCTCTACGCCTCCAGCAAGGCCGCAGTGAGCTGCATGACCGAGTCGCTGGACCACCAGCTCCGGCAGGATTCCGGGGTTATGGGGGCGTCTGTCCTCTATCCGTCGGGTGGGCTCATGGATACCGGCCTGTTCACCTCCCAGAGGAACCGGCCGGTGGAGTTGGAGCGGGTCCGGGGGGGCACCGGTCGGGCAAGTATGACGTTCGCCGAGATGAAGGACCGTCTGGAGAAGGCCGGTCGGACCGTGAAGGTTGCCGATCTAGATGAACTCGGCCGCTTTGTCGTGGAGTGCGTGGCCCGACGCCAGTACGTGATCGGCCGCGAGCTGGAACGGACGGTCGAGTTGCTCCACACCCGGGCCGACGCCATTGGCCGCTTCGAGATGCCCCCACCGCACGACATGGGCCTCTGACTGCCGTCGGTCAGCGGGCGTGTGCGCCCTCTAACGAGACGGCCAGTCCCTCGTTGTTGGCTGGGCGGCTTCGAGACAGGAACGCCCCAGCATCGGCTAGCAGAAACTGGCCGGTGATGCACCGGGCCAGGTCACTGCACAAGAACACAGCCAGGCGGGCCAGTTCGTCGTGCTCGACCATACGCCGCAGCGGGGTGGCAGCCACCAGAGCCGCCATGCGTTCCTCAGTGAAGGCGGAGGCCACCGTTTCCGTGAGGGTGGTCCCTGGGGCGATGGCGTTCACCCGGATTTCTTCGGGGCCCAACTCGACGGCCATGGTGGTCACCAGGTGGTTCACCGCTGCCTTGGCCGCTGCATAGGCCGCGTTGTAGGGCGCCGGACGGGTGGTCTCTCCGGACGTGACAAACAGGATGGATCCCCCGCCCGCCCCGGCCATCACCGCCGCCTCGGCCCGTCCGCACAGTGCGGCCTGGACCAGGTTCTGGTCGACGATGTCCCGCCAGTCGTCGCCTCCGTACTCCACGAACGGCCGGGGTCGTCGTCCCGGGGGGAGCATCCCGACGTTGTTGACGGCCAGGTCTAGGCCACCTAGCTGGTCAACGGTCGCATCGACCAGGGCGTCGACCGCTTCGTCGTCCCGGCAGTCGGCGGGCAGCGCCACGGCTCGCCCGCCCTCGTCGGTGATCTCGGCTACCACGGCCTCGGCCCGGTCGCTGAGAAGGTCGTTGACGGCCACCGCGGCTCCAGCCCGAGCCAGCCAGCGGGCAATCTCCCGCCCGATACCGGCTCCAGCTCCGGTCACCAGAGCGTTGCGTCCGGTGTGGTCGATTGCGATGGTCATGTCGGGGTTGTCCCTTCTCGGGTGTCGGTGTCCGGACGGTGGGCTGAGCCGGTGAGCAGGGCTAGGACCTCATCCACCGCCCCATCGGCCCGAGCTTCGATAGTCGCCTGGTCCACCCCGCCGATTGGATGCTGGACGGAGACCACCCGAAGGTCGGGCAGCCCCAGGTCGGCCGCCGTCCGGTCGGCCAGCGGACGTAGTTCCCCGGTGGCCACCAGGACGGTGGGCAGTCCGGCGGCCTCCAGGTTCACGGTGTCGTGGACACTCCACGACGTGCAACTGCCTCAATCGGCAGTGCCGGTGAGAACCAGCTCCACCTCCTCGACGAGGCGCCCCAGAACCTGATCCTCACACGGGACGGCGGCGTTCTTGACCTCCACGAGGGTCACCTCGGCGCCGGTACGCCGGGCCAGGCGGTCAGCTAGACGGTTCAGTAGGACGTCGGCATTGGGCTTCCGGTTGTCCAGGATCCCGATGCGTCGACCGGCCAGCACCGGGGGCGAGGGAGCCAGGACGGCCGGCGGGGCACACGTCGGACCGTCGGGTCGGTGTACGTACATGGGGTCTCCTAGGGCTCGACGGGGAGGGTCACGCTACGGGTCATGCCCCAACTGGGGATGACCGAACTGTGCTTGCCGGCCCCCCCTACGACCAGGATCCGGATATTGCCCGGATGTGCGGTCATCGGCGTGGGGGTGTCGTCGTCCAGGTGTTCCATCCACGGTGCCCAGGCTCGGAGGTCGAAGGCCCGGGTCAGCTCGCCGGCCGGCAGCCGGGCCTGCTGGAACAGGTAGGACGACACGTCGCGCCGGGACCAGCCGGCCCGGGCGCAGGTGGCGGCGTGCTCCGGGCACAGGGCGACCAGGTACTCCCCTTGGCTGATGCAGGCGTTGTTTTGGGCCGTGGTGGCCATGGCTGAGGCCACCTTGTCCAGGATCCGGGCCGGGTGGTCGGATTCCATGTCGTGGACGTTGTGGGGGGCCTCCCCGCAGTGGACGGTTACCGCTGACGGTGAATCCACCCCGACACTGGGGGCATAGCCTGCCCAGGGCGAGGCGTCGAGGTTCTCAGCCACGCAGTACCCGTATTTGGCCGGCCCACCCTGGGTGGAAGCGTCGCCGTCGCCCGGTGTGGCACCGGCGACGTGGAGGAGGACCAGTCGAACGGCCCGGCCGGTGGCGGCGTTGGCCCGGTTCCCGGGTCCGAAGGCCCCGAGCCCGCTGTTGTAGCCGGCGGTCCGGGCTACCTCACCATGGACTACCAGCAGAGGGGCCACGCAGTGGGTGGTGGCGTTGACGCCCCGCAGGTTGAGCTCGGGTCGGGCCAGGGCCCTCACAGCCGACACCACGACCGGGAGGTGTTCGGGTCGGCATCCAGCCATAACGGCGCTGACGGCGATGGTCTGTCGGGAGGCCTCACCGAACCTGGGGGGCAGGACGGCTACCACCTCGTCGGGGTCAGTGTCGCCGCATCCGGACAGCATTTCAGCAACCCGTTCCGGGGTGGGGGCGATCACCGGGAGGCCGTCGCCCCAGCCATGGACGGCCAGCGAGGCTGTCACGTCCCCATCGTCGGGGATTTCCAGCAGGTCAGCAGTGTCTACAGACATTAGACATAAGTCTGACTGATATCGACTAGGTTGGCAAGTACGCCGGGAGGGGCGCGTGAAATGGCTGCACGAAGAGGGGTGACTGCCGACCGGGTTGCTGTGGCAGCACTGGCCGCTCTGGACGAGGCCGAGCGGGTGATCGACGTGCGACCGTCGGCGGTGGCCAAACGCCTGGGGATCCGGAGTCAGTCCCTCTACGCCCACGTAGACGGAGCGGCAGGGCTCCGACGCCTGCTAGCCCTGCGGTCGCTCGATGACTTGGCCGAGGTAGTGACTACAGCCGCCGTAGGGCGATCCGGTCGGGACGCCGCCGAAGCCGTAGTCCGGGCCCACCTGTCGTTTGCCCTGGCCCACCCGGGCCGGTTCAGCGCGGCCATCCACCCACCCGGAGGGGATCCCGACCTGGAGGCCGCCATTAACCGGGTCAGTCGTCCATTGCAGACCGTCCTGCAGTCCCTGGGCCTGGACGACGGGCCCCGAGTGCACTGGACGCGCCTACAACTCGCCGTCACCGCTGGATTCGCCTCTCTGGTCCACGGTGATCAGCTGACCTTGGCTCCCGGAGTCGACGACACGGTGGAGCACCTGGTGGCCATGCTGCTCGGCCACCTAGACGCCATGGTCGGTGCTGGCCTACCGGCGACTAGCGGGTCCTAGGCGAGGCGGATCCGGACACGACGGTGACCGGGTCGGGGACCCGGTCACCGGCACGGCGGAAGGTGTGGGATTCGAACCCACGGTGACCCGGAGGCCACAACGGCTTTCGAGGCCGCCCCATTCGTCCGCTCTGGCAACCTTCCGTCGCCGAGACTACTGAGGTGCCGCTGGGCGGCCAACC
>JAZADL010000070.1:0-25622 GCA_036123635.1 Actinomycetota bacterium | reverse complement strand
CACCGACGAGGTCTCCCTCGGTGAAGCGCTCAATTCCGAACGGGGCGATCAGGTCCGCTGTGCGGCCGGTGGCGATCGTCTCCGCCAGGGTTTCGCCGGCCACCGGGCCGGCCTTGAATCCGTAGGTGCCCCAGCCAACGTCAACCAGGTAACCCTCTACGGGTGTAAAGCCCATGACAGGGGAGTAGTCGGGCGTCATGTCGCAGAGGCCCGACCATTGGCGTAGCAGGCGCATCTTCGAGATGCCCGGCATGAGCTCCAGTACGTGTCCGGCCAGTTCTTCAGTGAATTCGAGGGTTCCGTTGACCCGGTAAGTGCCCACTGGGTCAACGGAGGCACCGAATACGAGCTCCCCCCGGTCGGTTTGACTGACGTAGACGTGCAGCGAACCCGATACAACCACCGTCGGCAGGAACACCTTGCATGGTTCGGTGACCGCCGCCTGGAGAGGGTGAGTGGTGATGGGTAGAGGCACGCCGGCCATGTTGGAGATGAGTGAGGCCCAACCGGCCGTGCAGTTGACAACCACGGGAGAGTTGATGTCTCCGCGACTGGTCTTCACTCCGGTGACCCGGCCTCCGGCACCCTTTCCGCCGGGCCCGGTACCGCCTTCAACATTGATGTCAAGGACTTCGGTCTCCTGGAGGATGTGAACTCCGTGGTGATCGGCACCCCGGGCGTAACCCCAGACGACGGCGTCGTGACGGACGATCCCGCCAGGGGGGTGGTACAAGGCGCCCATAATCGGGTACCGAGTGTTCGACGAGACGTCCAGGCTTGGGGCCTGTTTCTTCACCTCCTGGGGGTCGATGACGCTGGAGTCGATGCCCTGGAGCTTGTTGACCTCGGCGCGCCAGTGCATGGTCCGTAGCGCCGAGTCGGTGTGGGCCAGGGTGAGGTGACCCCGCCGGGAGAACATGATGTTCAGGTTCAGGTCGGTGGCCATCGTGTTGTACAGGTCCAGTGACCGGTCGTAGAAGGCCACTCCCTCTGGTGTGAGGTAGTTGGAGCGGACGATGGCCGTGTTGCGTCCGGAGCCACCACCACCGATGTACCCCTTGTCGACGACGGCGACGTTTGTGATGCCATGGTTTTCGGCGAGGTAGTAGGCGGTGGCCAGGCCGTGAAGACCGCCACCTATGACGACGACGTCGTAAGAGTCGCGCATCTCTGGGCGGCGCCACATCCGTGGCCAATCGCCTCTAGTCAGGCCGTGCTTGACGAGCGCGCCTGCTGAGTACTTCGGGGGTCGTTTCCCCATGGACTAATTCACCTTCCTTGCTTGGTTCTCGACGCTGCGCCACGGAAGCGGGTTTATTCCGGTGCCGTAGAGCGGCTGATCGTCGGTTTCGTCACCGGTGGGAATCTGTGAGATCCCAACAAACCGGTCGGCGAGCATGTTGTGGAACCGATGGAGTGGCTCCTCAAATCGTGGGGAGAGGCGACCCGGCGTGTAGCTGCCACGAGCCAGGCCTTTTTGTCCCCGCTGGACAATGTCGATGTCTTCGCCATTTACGTCTAGCCAGAAGTCTCGGGTGACGGCGAAGTCCTCGTCAGCTATCTGCAGGTTGGAGGGGGGAAGCAGCCAGGTGCAGTGTTCCCGGGTCAGATCGGGAGCTACAGGGTCCAAACGCATCACGAAAACATGGTTGGGCAAGATGCTGAGAAGCACGTTGGGAAACAGGGCGATGAAGCGGCCGCTAGCCATATCGGACTGGCTGAGTCCTTCGGCAGGAGGCAAGGCGTCCCAGTCGCCACGCTCGTTGTTGGAAAGAGGTGTGGTGGTCTGGCCGCAGTACATGCCGGTGCCCTGGTAGCGGTAGTGGTCCTGGACTCGGGAGACCTTGGCAAGCTCCGGATGCACCCAGCGCAGGTGGTAGTACTCCTGGAAGTTCTCGGAGACGAGCTTCCAGTTGGCTGCAAATTCGAGGTTCTGGGTGAGGTGGCTGCGCCATCCGGCGAGGCGGTAGCCGGCGAGGCGTCGATCGAGGTCACCGAACCAGTCCTCGATTGGCGGTGTCTCATCAGAGAGGCAGACGAACAGGAGGCATTGCCAGGAGGCAACTCGCACCGTATGAAGCCCGTATTCAGCGGGTTCAAATCGGTCCACGCCGGCGTCGGCGAACTGGGGAGTGGCGATCAGGGCGCCGTCCCGGTCGTAGGTCCAACGGTGGTAGGGACAGCGGATGGTCAACCCCAGGGTGCAGTCCGCCTCCAGTAGTTCCGTGCCGCGGTGTCGACAGGCGTTGAAGTAACCCCGAAGTTCGCCATTCTGGTTGCGGGTGAGGATCAGAGACCGGCCGGCCACGGATCGCACGATGGCGCTACCTGGGGCATCCAACTCATCGCGGGTTCCCACGCATACCCAGGAAGTAGAGAAGACCCGCTCCTGCTCCTCGGCGAAAAAGGTCGGGTCGGTGTACACGGCAGCCGGGAGGGCGTGAGCCTCCAGTATCGGACGGCGGGTACCCACCCAGGCCTCCTCGGAAGTCCAGTGGGTCCCGGTAGCGGCGGTCAGCGCGTCGGTCGAGGTCTTCATGGAGCGTGTGCCCCCGTACCGGAGAGGGGGCGGGGAAAAGGTATGTCCGGTTTCACTCCTTGTAAAGGACGGCTACTCTCATGGTGGTATGAGACAGATTGATACCCCTGGATCGACCGACCTTCCGAGCACCCAGGGGCTAACCACTTTCGCCATCGTGTCCAGACACCACAGCTTCTCCAGCGCAGCGGAGGAACTTGAAGTGGGGCAGTCGGCGGTGAGTCATGCCATCCGGCAACTCGAGCGCTGGTTCGGGTGTGCCCTCTTCGATCGGGACCACCGGGGTATCCGCCTCACCGAGGAGGGCAGAATCCTCGCCGACGGAGTGGGAGCCGGCTTGGCTCGGGTTCACCAAGCCGTCCGCGACGTCCAAAATCTCCATGATCTAGCCACCGAGGTTGTCACCATCTCGGTCTCCACAGCGACGGCAAGCCACTGGTTGATACCCAGACTGGCCCGATTCAAGGTAGGCCATCCTGAGATCGACGTCCGCTGTGTGACCACCGATTCTGACCGGAACTTCGACACCAGCACGGTCGACCTCTTCGTTCCCGTGGGTCGGGCCCGCTGGCCAGGATGTCAGCGATGGCCGCTGATGGAGGAAACGGTCTATCCAGTCTGCAGCCCCGAGTACGCGGCGTCGCTGGGCCCCACCCCGTGGTCGTTAGGAGTCCTTATGGGAGCCGAACTCCTGACGCTCCAGGAACGCCACCGGTCACGGATGCGATGGTCGGAATGGTTCAAGGCGCTCGGAGCCGGTGCACCTGATGGAACAGGGGTGGGAGTCACAAACGACTACACGGTGCTCCTGCATGCCGCAATGGAAGGTCAGGGGGTGGGTCTGGGCTGGCACCACTTGGTCCACGATCTCGTCCAGCAAGGCCGCCTAGTGAGGCCGGTGGTCGAATCGGTGACGACCGCTGAGCCAATGTGGCTCAACGCTCCACCAGGGAGGGCCCTTACTTCGGCCACTGAGGTGCTGCGGGACTGGCTCCTGACCGCTGACTGAGGACGCTCCGCCACGTAAAGACGGACCTAGGGTGGGGCGATGCCAGAACTGCACGTCGTCAACCACCCGCTGGTCAGCCACAAGTTGACCCAAATGCGACGGACCGAGACGCCCAGCGAACGGTTCCGACAGTTATTGACCGAGACCAGCCTCCTCCTGGCCTACGAGGTAACCCGCGAACTACCGCTGAAAAGCGTTCGAATCACTACACCGATGACCGACACGGATCAGCCCGAATTGATTGAGGAACCCGTAGTGGTATCGATCCTGCGTGCCGGCAACGGACTGTTAGACGGCGTACTCAGAGTGATCCCCTCGGCCCGGGTGGGACACGTCGGCCTTTACCGGGACCATGAAACCCTCGAGGCGATTGAGTACTACTGCAAGCTTCCACCGCTCGAGGGGCGGACCGTCATCGTTGTCGATCCCATGCTGGCTACCGGGAACTCAGCCAGCGCCGCCCTCGACCGGATAAAGCTAGATGAGCCTGCCGCCATCCGATTCCTGTGCCTACTAGCCGCTCCAGAGGGGATCGCTGCCCTCCAAGAGGCCCACCCAGATGTCGCCATCTGGACAGCGGCGGTCGACGAATGTCTGAACGAGGTCGGCTACATCGTGCCGGGCCTCGGCGATGCCGGTGACCGGATCTTCGGCACGAGCTGAACGTCGAGCCCGTCGGCTCCTCTCCATGGCGGCGGTAGTCGCCGCTGGGGTCCTAGTCGTCGTGCTTACTGGACCGGCAGGGGCCGAGACGGGCGGTAGCGGTACTTCCGAAAAGGTCAACGAGTCCACTGGGTATTTGGAGGAAGCCTCAGGCGTGGTCCACTTGACCTTTGACGACGGCCCCGATGAAGCGTTCACTCCGGTGCTCCTCGACCTTCTCGACCACTACGGGATCAAGGCCACCTTCTTCCCCCTCGGCCGGAATCTGAAGCCCCGGTGGGAGCAGGACGACGTGCAGGAGCTCTTGAGCCGAGGACATGCCATCGGGAACCACTCCTGGCATCACCGGAGACTGACAGAGCAGCATCCATTCAACGTGGCGGCTGACCTCGAAGAGGCCTCACTACTTCTCCGGGACCTGGCCGGATTCCGACCCTCCTGTTGGCGGGCGCCCTACGGGGAGCGCAACGAGATGGTGCTGGCCGTCGCCGGGTCCCTAGGAATGGAGCACGTCGGGTGGACAGCTGACCCGCAGGAATGGCAGAACCCTTGGGTGCCGGTGGTCCTGGCATACCTAACCGAGAAGCGCCACGACGGGTCGACGATTCTTCTCCACGACAGAAAATGGCTCTCCCTTCACATCGTGGACGCAGTTGTCTCCGCATTCAGAGACGACGGCTGGGGCTTCGAGGTTGTGGACTCGTGCCGAACCGGAAACGAGCGAGAGGCGCGTATGGCCACACGGGCCGAGGGCGACGTTCCTGTCGGCCGAGTCGAGGGTTTAACGAAAGACGGGGAGGACCTACTGCTAACCGGTTGGGCCTACGACGCCGACGCTCCAGAGGGCGGCCTGGAGGTTGTCGTCAACACTGATGGTCTGAGCCCACGGATAGTGGGAGCGACTGGCATCGGACACGATTTCGCAGTGTTCTTGACCAGTCCGACGGACACAGTCCCGATCTGTGTCTGGGTGGCGAATGCCGGCCGATCTCGCCACGACACGTCTCTGGGCTGCCACCACCTGCCCTGAGGCCAGCTCGAGCGGGGTCGGCCAGCGTTCCGTACCCTCTTCAGGTATGTACGACTATCCCGACGGGCCAGATGCCGCCGAGGAACGCTCGCTCCTGCGGATCCAGGCCCGGGTGGCGTGGTTCATGCGGCTGCTGACCACCGTCGACGCGGGGGAGCGGCCTTCAGCTCCTCCAGGACCGGCCATCCACGCCGCAAACCACCGGAGTATGGCCGACCTCCTTCTTTCAACGTGCACGTTTAGCAGTTGGGGCTGGCCAATCCGCCCCTTGGTTGCCGTTTCCTATTTTGAACGACCGTTGATCGGCTGGTTGTTGCGGCAGCTCCGTTGCATACCAGTCGAGGGGACTGAAGCCCTTGACCTTGCGGCCGAAGCACTCCGCGACGGGTGGTCCATCGCCATCATGCCCGAGGGGCGGATAGTTCCCGAAGAGGAATGGGCAGAGACCGGCGTAGGTCGATACCACCCGGGGATCGGACGCCTGGCCATAGACACCGGGCTTCCGGTGGTGGCAAACGGGGCCAGCGGAACCGAAAGGTTCTGGCCTCGCGGACGGTCTCTTCCGTTCTTCCGGCCCTGGCGGCGGGTGCCATTGGTGCTGCGCAGTGAGGTGGTCGGAGTGGTGGAGGCCGAGCGAGCCCGTGAGGCCACAGACGAAATCATGGCGGCGGTAGTCCGCTGCGTGGCCACTTCGGACCAGATAGCCGGAAGAACCACCTGACCTCGGTCCAGAGAACCTTCAGCGCTCGTCGTGGCTGTGCCCGTGGTCGTCCACCTCACCAAAGGTCTAGGGCCAGGCCGGCGGCTAGTGATCCGCCAAGCTCGCGTGCCGCATCGGTATGACCGTCGTTGACTTCCCCCTTTACGACTAGGGGCTCACCAGCCGGTCGCCAGCCCAGGCCGGTCGCCAGTGGCACCACGGCGTCCACAGCACCCAGGCCGTCTCCTCCGGCCTTGACGACTAAGCGGTAGGGCCTTCCGCTGGTGTGATCCAGACACGGGTAGTAAGTCCGGTCAAAGAAAACCTTCAACGCTCCGGACATGTACCCGAAGTTCTCTGGAGTGGCCAGCAGGTAACCGTCGGCATCCAAGACATCCTCTACTTCGGCATGGAGTGCCTCGACCATCCGCACCTCGACGAGGGCCCCAATCTCGCCGATAGCCGGATCTGAGGCCCCGTCGACTGCAGCTTCGACCAGAGTACGGGTCCCGCCGGAGGCGGAGTGCCAGACAACAAGCAGAGTGCGCGTATCGGGCACGACGGCTCTCTGGATCCTGGAGGCAGTGTTCTTAGAAGTGGTATGGGACACCCGAGTAGTTCTGGGGTCGCTTTTCCAAGAAAGCGTCCCGACCCTCCCGGGCTTCGTCAGTTCCGTAGGCCAGGCGTGTTGCCTCGCCAGCAAACACCTGTTGACCGACTAGACCATCGTCGATCAGATTGAAGGCGAATTTGAGCATCCGCTGAGCTGTCGGACTCTTGGCGTTAACGGCGGCCGCCCACTCCAAGGCAACCTCCTCGAGGCGGTCGTGGTCGACTACCTCGTTGACCATCCCCATGGCCTGTGCCTGGTCGGCTGTGTACTCCCGACCGAGGAAGAACACCTCACGGGCAAACTTCTGACCGACCTGACGGGCCAAATAGGCCGACCCAAAGCCGCCGTCGAAGCTGGCCACGTCGGCGTCTGTTTGTTTGAAGCGGGCGTGTTCGCGGCTAGCCAGAGTCAGATCAGCTACCACGTGGAGGCTGTGGCCGCCACCGACTGCCCAACCAGGCACCACGGCGATCACCACCTTGGGCATGAACCTAATCAGGCGCTGGACCTCAAGGATGTGGAGGCGACCCGTCCGTACTGGATCCACCGTTTCGGCCGTCTCCCCATCGGCGTAGCGGTAGCCGTCGTCACCTCGGATCCGCTGGTCGCCTCCCGAGCAGAACGCCCAACCGCCGTCATGAGGCGAGGGCCCGTTTCCTGTCAACAGCACTGTGCCCACGTCCGATGTCATCCGAGCATGGTCCAGGACCCGGTATAGCTCGTCGACGGTGTGTGGCCGGAAGGCGTTTCGAACCTCCGGGCGGTCAAAGGCCACCCGTACGGTCCCTTGGTCCACGGCCCGGTGGTAGGTCAGGTCGGTCAGGTCAAAACCATCCACGGGCTTCCATCGCTCGGGATCGAACGTCTCGGAGACAGCGACTTCACCCATGGCGGGGGAGCATACGGCCCGTTGGTCGACCGGCCTGAACCGGTTCAGGACAGTGGGGGTTTCGGAGCAGAGCTTCGGCTTCTATGGAAGCATCGCCCCTTCACAGCGAATGGAGAAGACCATGTCGTACACCTACCTGAATGCATCAGAACTTGGTCCACGATTCCAAGGAGCGAAGCCTGGGTCGGATGAGTTCAACTCGGCTATGGCTGAGCTCATGGCGGCCTACACAGAATGTGGCATCGAAGTTCACTCGACGGGCTTCTCCTCGGCTCTCGGGAGGACCATCAGCATCCAGACTGCACCTGACGTTGAGAGCGCTACCCGATGTCAGGTGATGGTCGGTCAGGCTGGCATCGTGCAGAACCTTGTCAGCGGCCCTTACACCTCGTTAGAAGACATGATCGCAATGCAGATATAAAACCCAGCGGACTGGGGGTCAGCCGAGGCGAGTAGGAACGAGGCCACCCCGCTAGCCGGGGAGGGCGCCCCGGTTCGAATGCTGACCCACGGGGGCGATGTGCTTGGTGTGCATCGGTGATGAGATTAAAGATTCTCCTCCACCTCTCGCACCTGCTCCAAGGCGCCGGAGGCCAGAAGGGCAGTTACTCGGTCTGGCTCCATCTCCAGGTCCTGTACACAGAAGGACCAACTGTGTTCCCCGATGAGAGGTGCCGGCCCGCAGGGGGGCTCCGGCATGCCAGAACCTCGTATACACGTCCCCTCTAGGACTATGGGACCCAGCCCGGTCTGATCAACCTCCACCAGAAACCCCCGATCCATCAGGTGCGGATCCTCGAGTTGATCAAACGGATTCGTCACCCGGCCAGCGGGCACGCCTACAGCTTGACAACGGTTCTGCACCTCAACAGACCCGAGGTCCCTTGTCCAGGAAGCCAGTCCGCTGTTCACCTGATCCCGATACGCCAGCCGACCGTCGGCGGTGGCCAGTTCGGGACTCGCAGCCCACTCCGGATGTTCCATGGCCTCCTGTAGAGCGACCCAGTCGGCGTCATGGCGGATGCAGATCACGCACCACCGGTCCTCGCCAGCGCACGGGAAGACACCCCACGGGGCACCAATGGGGGAGTCGTTACCTTCCGGCCGTGCTGCTCCAGGTTCTAACGCCTCGGCCAGGAGAATGTCACCAAGAGTGGCCACCATGGACTCGACTTGCGCCACCTCTACGTGTGCCGGTGCTGATCCCCGCCGAGTACCGATCAGGGTGGCGAGAGCCCCGATCGCGCACAGACGTCCGGCCAGGTGGTCTGGATGGACAGCATTATTGCCCGGCGGACCGTCGCTGTCGTCGAAGGCCCAGAGCCAACTGAGTCCACCCGCTGTCTGGATGGTGGGCCCATAGCCCGTCCAGGCGGCCTGGATCCCCCGAGAACCCATTAGTTGGCTGGAGACCAGTACGGCCTTCGGATTGAGACGCCGGACGTCCTGCCATCCGATCCCTAGGCGTTCCATGGTCCCCGTGGAGTTGTTCTCAATTAGAACATCGGCCCACGCAACTAGGCGCTCCACGACCTCCCGAGCATCGGGATGTTTCAAGTCAAGACCAAGGCAGCGCTTGTTGCGGCTACAGGAGGCGAACGAGGGGGTTACCTCACCTCCCATGAAGATCCGGAGAAAGTCGGGATAGGACCGGCTCTCCACCTTGACGACGTCGGCTCCAAAGTCGGCGAGCATTCGGCCGCACTCCACGCCAACACCACCGTGTCCGAAATCGGCTACCCGGAGGCCTTCTAGAGGCCGATCCCCGGGAAGGTCGACTAGGGCGGGGAGCTCGAAGGGTGGATTCTCAAACGCAAGCACGTGTTCGCCGGGGTCCGGCGACCGGAACCGGTACCCGACCCGCTCCCCGTCAAACTCCCAAAACCCAGACACCACTGGCGCTTGGGTAGTCGAGGAGACGTCGACATCCCGGAAAGTGCCACGGGAAGCAAAATGCTCGTCGATCAGTATGTCGGCTGGACTCAACATGGGGGTGGCCACAATGCCTCGCCGTTGAGCCTCCCGGCATCCCTCCACCATCGGCCAATCGGACCAGTGTTTGGCAAATGCCGCGTTGATGTCTCGAAGGCGAGATAAACGATTGGCGAAGGACTCCCAGTACTCACCGGCGAACTCCTCTGGCTGACCCATCCACTCCCACATGGCTCGCCACTGTCCGGATGAAAGGACCACCTGTCGGACAGCGCCGTCGGCGCACGGCACCGTGGGATACATCAGACTGTCCCCTTGCCGGAGAGTCGACATTCCTGCTCCGAGGTGTCGGCGGTGGCTGGCGAGGGGCACTCCCCAGGTGTTCATCTGGGCGACGGCCTCCAGGGCCGACACATCAAGGTGTTGGCCACCTCCACCCCGGCTCCGTTGTGCGAGGGCCACCAGGATGGCGTGGACACCCAGGATCCCCAAGGTGTCACTAGCCAAAGTGCACGGGGGTAGCAGGGGTGGCTTCTCCGGGATACCTGAGAGAGCCAACCAGCCCGACAAGCCGAGAATCACGTCATCGGTGGACTCCATATCTCGATACGGGCCGGTCTGCCCGAAGTCGGTTAACGATGCAACCACGAGGTCAGAATTGATGGCGGCGAGGTCCTCAGCACCGATGCCGATGCTCGCCAGATAACCAGGCGAAAACGACTCGACCAACACGTCGGCGTGTTCCGCTAGGGATAACAGGCGGTTTCGGTCATCCGATTCGCTCAGATTCAGAATCGCACTGCGCTTATTTGTGTTGCGATAGGCGAAGTACAGCGATGTCCCGTCGGGAGCAAAGGGTGGGATATGTCGACTGGCCGAACCTGTCGGAGGTTCGACGAGTATGACGTCGGCCCCCAGATCACCCAGTAATCGACCGCAAAGGTCGCCCCGGCCGTGGCAGAGATCGATAACCCGGAGGTCTTGCAAGGGTCGGTTGATGGGGGGCATCCGTCCTCCGAAACTGCAGCGTCGGCCCCGGGTCTACCACCCTGGCCTGGCAACAGACGATCCGACGGGTACGGCACCACACCTCACCCCACGGGTACCCTGCGCCTGCCTGCCCATAGGCACGATCGCCATGCTCCACCATCCATCCGTTCCCCGTGTCCGTCGACTCCTGGTGCTCTCTGGGGTCCTCATGGTCGTGTTGGCCCTACCAGCGGGGGCAATCAAGGAAACCGAATCCATCAGGGACGCACGGGACAAGAGAGAGGCAGCCAAGGACAGTGCAGCGACCGCGGCAGAAGCCCTGGAAGTGGTGGCGGCCGCCGACGATGTGGTCGCCGACGCTCTACACGCTTTAGATGATGCGGTGGCTCTCCAAGAAGCGAAAATTGCCGCCGCTCGGCAGGCCATCGAAGCCGCAGAGGCCGAAGCCACCCTTCGGTGGGTCCAGGCTGACCAAGTGGAGGCCGAGGTCGCGGCATTACGGCTCGGGATCCAGGAACTGGCTATCGATGTCTACATCTCTCGCATGCGGCCGGGCAGTTTGCTCGAATCTCGGGACCTCACAGAGGGTGTGAGGAGAGCCGCGATCCTTGACGCGGTAACCGGCAACCGGGGTGACATGGTCGATCGGCTCCGTGCCCTCGAGTCGGACTTGGAGGACATCGCCTTTTCAGCCGATGACGCCATTCGCGAGGCCGAAGCGCGGCAACGGGAGTTGGAGTCATCGATCTTGGTACTGGACCGTCGGATCGCCGCCAAGGAGAACGTAAAGGGAGAGCTGGAGGAGCGAATCCAGGCCTATGAGGAGGAGATCCGACAGTTTGAACGCGACCAGTACGTCATGGCCATTCTGATCGAGAACCTGATTGCCGAGGAACTTCGCAAATCGGCGCCCGATCTGACTAAGGAATCCGGCCAGGGCTTCATCATGCCGATGGAGGGAAAGATCGGATCAGGTTTTGGACCTCGGGTCCACCCCATCTTCGGGACCATGCGTCAGCACAATGGGGTGGATATCGGATGTGTTCGGGGCCAGCCCATCTGGGCAGCAAAGGCTGGGAAGGTCATCTACGCGGGCTGGAAGAACGGTTACGGCAACGTCGTCCTAATCGAGCACGAGGGTCCGGTAATCACCTTGTATGCCCATCAGGAAGAGCTTCACGTTTCCAGCGGCTACGCGATCGGCAAAGGCGAGGTGCTTGGCAAGTGCGGATCCACCGGCTGGTCGACCGGCCCACACCTCCACTTCGAAGTCCGAACCGGTGGTGAAGCCAAAGACCCGATGATCGTCCTCCCGGGCTAAGCCGGGTAATCCGAAAACGCCGAAAGAGACCCCGAAGGGCCTCTCCCGGAGCGCTCGATGTCGGTTTAGCCGACGAAGGCCGATGCGAACACTAGCGACACGATCGTCATCACCTTGATGAGGATGTTCATGGCGGGACCAGAGGTGTCCTTGAACGGATCGCCTACTGTGTCGCCGACAACAGCCGCCTTGTGGCTTTCTGAGCCCTTGCCGCCGTGATGTCCAGTTTCGATGTACTTCTTGGCGTTGTCCCACGCTCCGCCGGCGTTAGCCATAAAGATGGCTAGACAGAAGCCGGAAACTAGGGCGCCGGCCAGGAACCCACCCAGGGCGTTGATGCTGATGAAACCCATGACTAGAGGGATAACCACAGCCAACGATCCGGGAAGCACCATCTCCTTAAGTGATGCCGTGGTGGAGATAGCCACACAACGCGCCGAGTCTGGGTGTACCCCAGGCTGGCCCTCCCTCAGGCCAGGGATTTCCCGGAACTGGCGCCGGACCTCCTCGATCATGTCTTGAGCAGCTCGGCCCACGGCATCGATAGTTAGAGCGGCGAACAGGAAGGGCAGCATTGCGCCGAGGAATAGGCCGATGAAGACGGTCACATTGCCGACGTCGAGAGATAACGAACCGCCCGCCAAGCTGACCGCGAACTCGAAGCTCTTGAACAGCGCTAGGGCGGTGAGGGCAGCAGAGCCCACAGCGAAACCCTTAGCCACGGCGGCTGTTGTGTTTCCCAGCGAGTCCAGGGCGTCGGTGACCTCGCGAACACTTGGATCGAGCTCAGCCATTTCCGCTATGCCCCCGGCGTTGTCGGCGATCGGACCGTAGGCATCGACCGAGACAACCACTCCCGTAGTTGCCAGCATCCCAATAGCGGCCACGGCGATTCCGTAGATCCCGCCGTCCAGCGCTCCGATGGAGTCGAAGGCCATTTCACCACCCCAGTAGGCGACGCCGACGCCGACCCCCAGTAGGGCTACGGAGGTAGCGACCGAGACCATGCCGGCCGATATGCCACCCAGGATGGTGGTGGCGGGCCCGGTTTCCGTCTGCTTGGCGATCTTTTTCACCGGGCTGAAGTGATCTGAGGTGTAGAACTCAGCCGTCTTGCCTAGAGCCCAACCCACGACGAGGCCCCCGATCACGGCGATAGCCAGGCCCATCGGCGAGTCGAAGGCATCGTTGTCGCCAAAGAGCCAGGCGGCAACGCCCACTGTGCCAACCACGGTCAAGGCCATGGCCACGTTGGTCCCCATGTGGAGAGCCTTAGATAGTGCTTTGGTGTCGGTGGAGGTTCCGCCCTTGACCAAGAAGGAACCCAAGATGGAGGCCACCATTCCAACCAGAGCGATAGCCATTGGGAAGGCGAGCAGGGAAATGTTGGTGGTGGCACTGGCCTCTTCGGCACCCAAGCCAAGAGCGAAAGCCACCAGCGAGATCGGGGCGATGATCGATCCTGCGTAGCTCTCGAACAGGTCAGCGCCCATGCCGGCCACGTCGCCCACGTTGTCGCCCACGTTGTCGGCGATGGTGGCCGGATTCCGGGGATCGTCCTCCGGGATGCCCGCTTCGACCTTGCCGACCAGGTCTGCACCCACATCGGCTGCCTTGGTGTAGATGCCACCTCCTACGCGGGAGAACAGGGCGATTGAGGAGGCGCCCAGGCCATAGGCGGTCACGACCTCGAAGGCGTCATCGACCTCGAGGACCAACACGAAAAGTACGTAAACGGCCATGAGGCCCAGGAGGGCCAAGCCAGCAACCGTGAAGCCCATGACCGCCCCGCCGCGGAAAGCGATTGGGAGGGCGCGACCAGGACCGTCTTTAGCGGCCTCCGTCGTCCGAGCATTGGCCATGGTGGCCACTGTCATACCCACGTACCCGGCAAGGCCAGAGAGGGCCGCGCCGATCACGTAAGTCACGGCAGCTGCCGGAGCGATCAGGACCGCAATGAGCACGGCCATGACCGCCACAAAGACCGATACCCAGCTGTATTCCTTCTTGAGGAAGGCCCGGGCGCCCTTCTGTATCTCGGTCATGAGGAAGACCATGCGCTCGTCGCCCGGAGAGGCGGCCTTTACGTTGTTGTAGAAGAACCACGCGAGCAGTAGGCCCATGAGGGCCGACGTGCCCGCCAGATACGGAATGGCGTCCAAGGGAGTGTCTCCAAGGGGTGTCGGACGTTGGGAAGTTTCATCCAACTAATCGGTGGATGGAACCAGCCCCCACGCCCGCCGGTTGCGGCGGATCGCGCAGGGACGCAGGGACTCTAGTGAGTCCAATGCCCGGGACCGACCTCTTCCAAGGAATGAGGGTCACCGATCGGGGAGACGGAAGCAATGTGGGTGGGCCACAATGCGAGTTGTGGAACCGACCTCGGCATCTATTGATTACGTCCGGGCCGAGATGCTGGCCCGCCGGCGAGCTCTGCCCGCTGGCGTGGTCGCCCGATCGTCTGCCGTGGTGGTGGAGCGCCTTCGGGGCCTACAGGAGGTCCGAGAAGCCCGGACCATCGGCGCCTACCTAGGTATCAGGGGGGAGGTGGACCCGTCAGCTTTCTGCGACGACAAAGGACTCGACGTGGCGCTTCCGGTCACCACCCCCGGTGAACCTCTACGGTTCGTGGTTCCCGTAGGACCGTTGCTCGACGGTCCCTTCGGGACCCGCCAGCCAGGAGACGGTTGGGAGGTGCTACCCGACGATCTGGATCTGGTCCTAGTTCCGGTGGTAGTTGCCGATCAGTTGGGCAATCGCATCGGTCATGGTGCCGGCTTCTATGACCGGACATTCGCTCATACCCGCGAAGCGGGCCGGTCTCGACCGTTGCTAATCGGTTTGTGTCATGCCTTCCAAGTGGTTCCTCAACTCGAGGCCCGTCCGTGGGACGTACCGTTAGATCTGGTGGTGACTGAAGTCGGCCTGGTACGCCCCGGAAGGTAAACGGCGCGTCGCGGCGAATCCCACTAGAGAGGGGCAGCATGCCACCCGCGCCGCTCGTCCATAGGGAAGGATTGGTGCTGTGCGCATCATCGTGGTGGGTGCTGGCGAGACTGGCACCTACGTTGCTGAACGTCTGAATGGGCAGGGCCATGAGGTGGCCCTCATTGAGAAGGCCCCCGAGCGCTTTCTTGAGGTTCGGGAGCAGTCTGATTTCCTGACCGTCCTAGGCAGCGGAACCGACATGGACGTCCTCCAGGCCGCGGGAATAGAAGACACTCACCTCCTGGTAGCCGTTACCCGAAGCGACGAGACCAACATCTTGGTCGCCCTGCTGGCTCGCCGAGCCGGGGTGGCCAAGACGGTGGTCCGAGTGGAGTCCCGGAGCCTGCGACGCGCAGAGGTAGACGCTCTGTTCGACGGAGCGGATGACCACCTGGTGATAGATCCGGACGAGGAAGTTGCCGAAGCCGTCCTGCGGCTCATGGAGTATCCGGGTGCACTCGAACTCAAGCGGATGGCCGGTGGCGAGGTAGTGATCCTTAGCGCCCGTCTTCCCGGCCATGCACCGCTGGTCGGTCAGTCCCTCCATGCCCTGGGAGCCGAGCTAGAACCGGACTGGGATTTCATCGTGGGATCGATCACCCGGCGTGAACATGAGGAAGCAGATGAGGGCACGATCATCCCCCGTGGCGACTGGATCCTACGTGAGGCCGACCTGCTGACCGTGATCTGCAAGCGACGCGCCCTTCGCGACGTCACAACCCGCATGGGCTTGGCCCGCGACATGCCGACCAGGGCGCTTCTGCTGGGCGGCGGGAGGACCGGGCAGATGCTGGCCGAGCAGCTAATCGAGCGGGGCCTTGATGTGGCCATCATCGAGAAACGCGAGGAGCGGGCCGAGGAACTCTCTGAGATGTTCGCCGGCCGGGCCCTTGTGTTCGGGGGCGATATCGCCAATGCCGAGATGCTGGACGAAGCTGACGTGGCTGGTCAGGACGTAGTCATTGGCCTGACCGGCGCGGACGACGCCAACGTTCTGGCCTGCCTGTATGCCAAGGATGCTGGGCGCCGGCGGCGGTCGCCTCGCGACGAGGGTGGTCCAGAAACCATTGCTGTGGTCCACAGCCTTGGACTTTTAGGCCTCCTGGAGTCACACCGGGTGGACGCCACCCTCAGTCCCCGGACAGCGTCGGCCAACAGTGTGCTCCGCTTCGTACGTGGCGAGGGTGAAACGGTGGCCGCCGTAGCTACCTCGCTTCACGGAGATGCCGAGGTGCTGGAGTTGGCGGTCGCCGAGGGGTGCGGCTGCGACGGGAAGTCCATCGCCGATCTGGGCCTCCACGAAGATGTCCTTATAGCGGCCATCGTCCGGGATGGAAAGCCTCAGATCGCCCGAGGGCGAAGCACCCTAAGAGCCCGGGACCACGTGATCGCCGTGACTCGTCCCAGCCAGGCACCGGTCCTGTCGTCGCTGTTCGAGTGATCCGGTTGGTCGGATGATCTTCACCGCCCCGGCCAGCCGACGATCGGCGGCCGGGACCGGCCCTCCTTGGGCCTCGTGGACTTCAGCCGGTGCACAGGCTGTTGCAGCCGCTCTGGGTGGCCTGAGCCTCCTTGCGATCTCGTCGGGACTGGTGGACCTACTCGGAGCGGGCGACGACACCACCGTCTTCCTCCTTGCCGGAACCCTGTCGGGTCTGGCTGCGGCTTGGTTATTGGTGCTGATCCGTCTACCAGACCGCGTCCGGGACTCCCACGTCCTGTCGGGGGTCGCTGTCGCCCTACCGCTGCTCGTCGGCCTGCTGGCTGGTCTCCACCTGCTTGTTGGAAGCACCACTTCGGTGGTTGATGCGCTGGCTGAATCCACCGCCGGCCTGACCACAACCGCCCTTGGGGCAATCGAGCCGGCCGGTGGCGACCACGGTCTGCGATTCCTCCGGGCAGTCACCCAGTGGGCGGGAGGCCTCGGAGCCCTGTTCGTAGGCGTGGCCATCCTCCCGTTCTTTGGAGCGGGACGCGAGTTCGCTGACCGGTCACGGATACGGGGGCGCCGACCGATGACCCCCACCCAACGGGTAGCCCTACGCAACATCCTGATTGTGTACGGCACTGCCTCCGTGGCGACCTGGTTGGCCTACGCGGTTGCCGGCCTTTCAATCTTCGACGCCCTCCTGGTGGCCATGGCCACCGTGTCCACCGGAGGGATTGTGGACGGCGACCCGTTCGCTCGACCTGCTGTTCAGTGGGTAGCGGTAGGAGGCATGGTGGTCGCTGGGACCAGCCTGGTCGTTCTCTGGCGACTGACTGTCGGACGGGCTCGGGGACTGTGGCGGTCGGCAGAACTACGGGTCTACCTGGGTCTACTGGTTGTCGGGACGGTGCTCTTTCTCTTGTGGACTGACGGAGCGGGACCGGAGGGCGTCCGCCACGCTGCATTCACAGTGACTGCGGCGGTGACGACCACCGGCTTCCCGTCTGCACCAGCCGGAACGTGGTCAGCCGCAGCTCCCGTCCTCCTGCTGGGACTGGTGTCCATCGGACCCATGACCGGATCGGCCGGCGGCGGCTTCCAGATCCTGCGCCACCGGGCCCTCCTCCAGGTCGCCCTCCGTGAGATGGTCCGCCAGATACACCCACGGGCCGTGGTTCGGGTTCGCCTCGGTGGCCGGGTGGCCGCTGAGGGCACTCTCGCACGGGTGGTAGTTACCCAGTTCCTGTCGGTCAGTGTGCTGTTCGTGACGGCTCTTGCGGTAGCCGTCCTCGGGCTTGACGTTGTCCCCGCCCTCGGGGCCGCCGTCCACGCGGTTTCGACCGCCGGACCGGTTCGAGCATTGGACGGAACGGTCCTTGACCCGTCGGCGTGGCCAGCGCCCGCCCGTCTGGCCCTGCTTCCGGCCATGGTCATTGGTCGGCTCTCGATCTATCCGGCCCTAGTGGCGCTGAGTGCCGGAGTGGCGGTATGCGGTAACCGAATTCGACTGGCTCGCAGGATTCGGTCCTATCGGGGGCGGACGCTATGACCACCCCATTTTCCCTGGAGGACCGGTGGGCGAGCACCACCGGTCACGTGACCGGCCTGGCCCTGCTGTTTATGTCTGCGGGCATGTTTGTCTCTGCCATCGTTGGACTGGTGGCAGGCTCGGCCGGCTTGGCTCTACTTGGGGCGGCGGCAATTACGGCCTTTCTCGGATTAGGCCTGTGGTGGACGACTCGGCCCGGCGCTCTGGACCACGCCACCGTCTTCGCAGCGGTGGGGGGCACCTGGGTGGTCGCCTCGATGGTCGGGGCGATTCCCTATCTTCTGGCCGGAACGTTCGCTGTCGCCGGTCGACCGTGGGCAGTTGTGGTCGCCGACGCCTTGTTCGAGTCGATCTCCGGCTATACGGCTACCGGCGCGACGGTGTTCGGCAGCCACAATCCGATCGCCGACCAGGGTGCCGGGATCCTGCTCTACCGACAACTGACGCAGTGGGCCGGGGGCATGGGCATCGTTGTCCTTGTGGTTACTGTGCTGCCGTCCCTGCGAGCCAGCGGCCTCGGTCTGATCGACGCCGAGGCTCCCGGCATGGGAGTGGACCGGCTGGCCCCGCGGGTGCGGGATACGGCGATTCGCTTCTGGCGTCTCTACCTGGGACTCACCGTGCTCATCGCCGTCGGCTTCCTTGTGGCCGGCATGGGGCCGTTCGATGCCGTGGCCCACGCCCTCACCACCGCCTCGACCGGGGGCTTTTCGACCCGGGATGCATCGATTGGATACTGGGACAGCGTGGCCGTTGAGTCTGTCCTAATCGTGGCCCTGATCGTCGCAGCGGCCAGCTTTACGCTCCACAGCCATTCGTGGAGCCGGAAGCGGATCGCCCACTTCGGTGACCACGAGTTCCGCGGATTTCTGAGTGTTCTGGGCATCTGCACACTTGTCGTGTCAACACTCCTGGCCCTCGACGGCATGGCTCCTGCACGTGCCTTGCGCATCGGACTATTCAACGTGGTCACCCTCGGCACTAGCGGTGGCTTCGGCAACGCCACCGGGGCTGGCAGCGACGGTGACTGGGTCCGCTGGGCGGCCGGCCCGCAGATGGTGCTCCTGTTCCTCCTTGTCTTTGGAGGGTGTACCGGGTCCACCGCCGGCGGGGTGAAGATCATGCGACTCCGGGTCGGCATGGCCCACGCCGCACGCACCCTGCACGGCTTTCGCCGCCCACGGGCCTTGCTCCCAGTCCGTCAGGGCACGGCGACCCTTCCGGATTCCCTAGTGGAGCGCGTTGCCGGCTTCATGGTCGTGTACGGCATGTTGGTGGTCGGGGGAACAGTACTGGTGGCCGCGCTGGGCACGGACCTGGTTACGGCGGTCAGCGGGGTGATCGGATCCCTGGGCAACATGGGGCCCGTTCTGGGAGACGCTGGCCCCACAGCCTCCTTTGTCGACGGCTTCCCAACCCCGGCTCGCTTGGTGCTAGCCCTCCTGATGCTGGTCGGACGCTTGGAGATCTTCCCCATGCTGTTGATGCTGGTGGCGCCCTACCGGTCATTCCGTGGAGCGGCCCGGCAGACGGGGCGCCCCGGTCACTAGCCGGACAACAGCTCCACCAGCAGGGCCTGCAGGTGGTCCGGGTCGGCACTGCCGCAGGTTTCCCGGGCGCTATGCATGGCCAGTTGGGCAACCCCCAGGTCGACGGTCCGGATTCCCGTCGCGGCCGCTGTGACCGGACCAATAGTGGTACCACAGGGAAAATCTCCCCGGCTGACAAAGGACTGCAGGGGGACCCCAGCCCGCTCTGCGGCCAGGCGCACCACCCCGGCTCCCTCGGCGTCCGTGGCGTAACGCTCCGCGGCGTTGAACTTCAAGACGGGACCACTATTCAGGTGGACGGGATGCTCGGGGTCGTGCCGATCGACGTAGTTGGGATGTGTGGCGTGGGCCCCGTCGACGGAGAGGATCAGCGACCCGGACATCCGTCGGGACTCCAATGTCACGAATCGCCGAAGCGTTCGAAGCAGCAGCGGACCTGCGGCCCCGCTGCTCGACACACTGCCTACTTCCTCATGGTCGAACAGAGCCAGGACTGGGACCGGACCGTCAGCCTCAGCGGTCGCCGCCAGGGCCTGAGTGCCGGCATGGCAGGAGAGGAGATTGTCGATACGCGGTGCACTAACCAAGTCACGATTGGTACCGGCCAGCACCGAAGGGGAAAGGTCATGGAACATCACATCCCACCCCAACACGGCGTCCTCTGGAACTCCGGCCGCCGAGGCCATCAGAGCAGCGAAGCTATCTGCTGTCGACCCACCGGTCCCGATGATGGGGGAGAGGTGGTCTTGGGGGTTCAGCACCAGTCCCTTCTCGTTGACGCCTCGGTCTAGGTGGATGGCCAGTTGCGGTATCCGGGCGAGGGGGCGGTCATCGCGTACTAGGACCTGTAGTGCGTCGTCGCCGTCCCGGACCGCCAGGCGACCCGAAATCCCGAGATCTCGGTCCAACCAGGAGTTCAGGAGGACACCCCCGTAGACCTCCACCCCCAGTTGGCGGCATCCGGCAGCATCACGGTCAGGAACGGGCTTTAACCGGAGGTTCGGGCTGTCAGTGTGGGCACCGACGATTCGTACAGGGGCGTCATCAGCCCGACCCTGATCCACCCAGGCCACTAGGGCGCCCCCGGAACGCACCAGGTGGCGGCCCGGTTCGGGAGAATCGTCGTCCTGGCCGATTTCTACGAAACCGGCCTCACTCAGGCGTCGAGCGGCCTCGTCGACCGCGTGGTACGGACTAGGCGAGCTGTCAATAAACCGGCACAGGTCGACAGCAGACGAGGGGTCCTGATGGGACATGCCTCTATCATGGACCGTCGACAGCCGAGTTGAGACGCCCGCCCCAGGGTGGCATCTCATGAAAGTCGCTCCGACCAACGGCGTTTCGGGCGATCTCCAGATAGTGGACCCTTACCGGTCCCAAACCCAGGAGACCACCATCCCGAAAAGGTCCGCCTATTCCGAGCCCGTCGAGCCGGCTGTGCGCCGGAACCTGCCGCCTGCTCAGGGTCTCTACGACCCCCGCATGGAGCACGACTCGTGCGGCGTCAACTTTGTCTGTCACCTGCACGGCGTGGCGACGCACCGGATCGTTCAGTTGGGAATCGGCGCCCTATGCAAGATGCAGCACCGGGGAGCCCTCGGGGCTGAGACCAACACCGGGGACGGAGCCGGCCTACTTATCCAGGTTCCTGACGACTTCTACCGCCAGGTGGTGCCATTTGAGCTCCCGGAGGCGGGCCAGTACGCCACTGGAATCGCCTTCCTTCCCCAGGGGGCCGACTCGGCCGACCTGGCGACTACTGCGGTCAACCGGATCGCCGTCGAGGAAGGCCTGGAGGTTCTCGGTTGGCGAGACCTGCCCGTCGACGACTCGATGATCGGCGACGCCGCCCGCTCCACTGAGCCGACATTCCGCCAGGTGTTTCTGGCCGCTCCGGAGGGGCCCGTAGGTCGACCAGCCGGGTTAGACCTGGACCGAATCGCGTATGTGGTCCGGAAGCGGTCCGAGCACGAAGTGGCGGTGACTGACGAGAACGGACAGGACTGCGGTGTCTACTTCCCATCGCTCTCGGCCCGGACCATTGTCTACAAGGGGATGCTCACCACTCTGCAGCTCTCCGAGTTCTTCGCCGACCTGACCGACGAACGCGTGGTGAGTGCTCTGGCTCTTGTCCACTCCCGCTTTTCGACCAATACCTTCCCGTCGTGGCCGTTGGCCCATCCCTACCGCTTCATCGCGCACAACGGTGAGATCAACACCGTGCAGGGGAACAGAAACTGGATGCGGGCCCGGGAGGCGTTGATGGCCACCCAGGTGCTGGACGGGGACCTCGACAGGCTGTTCCCGATCTGCACACCGGGAGCCAGCGATTCCGCAGGTTTTGACGAGGCTCTGGAACTGCTGACTATGGGCGGCTATTCGCTACCCGAGGCGGTCCTAATGATGATCCCGGAACCGTGGGAGAACCACGCCGAGATGTCCGATGACCGACGAGCCTTCTACCAGTATCACGCCTCCCTGATGGAGCCGTGGGACGGCCCGGCGTCTATCGCCTTCACCGATGGCACGGTTATAGGAGCCGTCCTTGACCGCAACGGCTTGAGACCTAGCCGCTACTGGGTGACCTCCGAGGACCTGGTGGTCATGGCCAGCGAGGTCGGCGTCGTCGACGTGCCAACCAACGAGGTGGTCGAAAAGGGACGCCTGCAACCCGGGCGGATGTTCCTGATCGACACTAATGAAGGTCGAATCATTCGCGATGACGAAATCAAGGCCGGGTTGGCCTCCGCCCGACCCTACCGCCAATGGCTAGAACGGAATCTGGTCCACCTGGACGACCTTCCTCCCAGAGAACGGACAACCCTGGACGAGGGGACAATCGTCCAACGCCAGCAGACCTTTGGGTACACCCACGAGGCCCTGAAACTGTTGGTGGCCCCTATGGCACGGGACGCCAAAGGTGCCGTCGGCTCGATGGGCACGGACACGCCGGTGGCCGTGCTGTCCGATCAGTCACGACCCCTCTACGACTACTTCCAACAGCTCTTTGCCCAGGTGACCAACCCGCCGCTAGACGCCATCCGGGAAGAACTGATCACGGCGGTATGCACCACAGTGGGGGCCGAGGGCAACCTGCTAGATCCCCGCCCCGAGAGCTGTCGCCAAGTCCACCTGCCTCATCCCGTCCTAACCGAAGATCAGATGGCCGCCCTGATCGGAATCGATGGACCTGGCGGCCCCGATGGCTTCACGTCGCGGGTACTCGACGGCCTCTACCAGGTGAGCCGCGGTAGCGAAGGCCTGGCCGGCGCCCTGGACCGGCTACGGGCCGAAGCATCTGCGGCTATCAAGGACGGGGTCACCCTGCTAGTCATAAGCGACCGCGGGACCAGCCCGACCCTGGCCCCGGTTCCATCCCTCCTTGCCACCGGAGCCGTACACCACCACCTAATCCGCGAGAAGACCCGGACCAGAGTCGGCCTCCTCGTTGAGAGCGGCGATGTCCGTGAGGTCCACCATGTCGCTCTGCTGCTCGGATACGGCGCATCCGCTGTCTGCCCCTATCTGACCTTCGCCTCGGTAGATGACATGGTGCGAGACGGGCGCCACGGTCTTCCCACGACGATGAACCCAGAGAAGTCCCGGGCCAACCTGGTGCGGGCTTTCGACCAAGGCCTATTGAAGATCATGTCCAAGATGGGCATCTCGACAGTGGCCTCCTACACCGGAGCTCAGATCTTCGAAGCCATCGGCCTAGGGGCCGATGTCGTGGATGCCTGCTTCACCGGCACGGTGAGCAGACTGGGCGGCGTCGGCCTCGACGTCCTGGCCCGGGAGGTGGCGTCACGCCACGCCCTCGCCTTCCCCGCCAACCCGGAAGAGCGCGCCCACCGCACACTGGAGGCCGGCGGCGAGTACCAGTGGCGTCGCGAGGGCGAGTACCACCTGTTCAACCCGGAAACCGTGTTCCGACTTCAGCACGCCACCCGGGAGGGGCGGTACGACGTCTTCAAGCAGTACACCGACCTGATAAACGAGCAGTCGAAGCGACTAGCCACCCTCCGCGGCCTCTTCACATTCCGTGAGGGGGTAAGGACGCCGGTTCCACTAGACGAGGTGGAACCGGTCTCCGAGATTGTGAAGCGGTTCTCCACTGGAGCTATGTCCTACGGGTCGATCAGCGCCGAGGCCCACGAGACGCTGGCCATCGCCATGAACCGGATCGGAGGCAGGTCCAACACAGGGGAGGGAGGCGAGGACCCCGACCGGTTCACACCCGAACCGAACGGCGATCTCCGCCGCTCGGCCGTCAAGCAGGTGGCCTCTGGGCGCTTCGGCGTGACCAGCGAGTACCTGGTCAACAGCGACGACCTCCAGATCAAGATGGCTCAAGGGGCCAAGCCGGGCGAAGGAGGACAGCTGCCGGGCCACAAGGTTTACCCCTGGATCGCCAAGACTCGCCACTCCACACCGGGCGTGGGACTCATCTCGCCGCCGCCCCATCATGACATCTACTCGATTGAGGACTTGGCCCAGCTCATCTACGACCTCAAGAACTCGAACCCGGTCAGCCGGGTCCACGTCAAGCTGGTGGCCGAAGTCGGGGTAGGCACAGTGGCCGCCGGTGTCTCTAAGGCCCACGCCGACGTTGTCCTGATCTCGGGTCACGACGGCGGCACCGGCGCCTCACCCCTCTCCTCCATAAAGCACGCCGGGGCACCCTGGGAGTTGGGCCTTGCAGAGACCCAGCAGACACTGCTCCTAAACGGGCTGAGGGACCGCATCGTGGTTCAGGTTGACGGCCAGTTGAAGACCGGACGCGACGTGATGATCGCCGCTCTACTGGGTGGGGACGAGTTTGGGTTCGCCACGGCACCCCTCGTGGTCTCAGGCTGCGTGATGATGCGGGTTTGCCATCTCGACACATGCCCAGTGGGGGTGGCTACTCAGAACCCAGAGCTACGAAAGAAGTTCACCGGCCGACCCGAGTTCGTCGTGAACTTCTTCGAGTACATCGCCGAAGAAGTTCGGGAAATCCTCGCCCAACTGGGCTTTCGAACGGTGGCCGAAGCGATCGGCCGTGCTGAGGTGCTCGACGCCCACCATGCCATTGACCACTGGAAGGCCGCTGGCCTGGATCTGTCTCCCATCCTCCACGTGCCCGACATAGGTAATGCCGATCGTCGCAACACCTGCGGCCAGAACCACGGCCTGGACCAAGTCCTAGACCGACACCTGATCGATGAGGCAATCGGAGCTCTGGAAGACGGGACGCCAGTCCGTATTGCCACACCGGTATCCAATGTGGATCGCTCGGTTGGCACCATGTTGGGCTATGAGTTGACCCGTCGACACGGGGGAGAAGGTCTACCCGACGACACGATCCAGGTAGATCTCCACGGATCGGCGGGAAACAGTTTCGGGACGTTCGTGCCTCGAGGAATCACCTTGCGTCTCACCGGTGACGCGAACGACTACGTCGGCAAGGGCCTCTCCGGAGGCCGTATCACTATCCGACCGCCAGCCGATGCCCAGTTCCTGGCTGAGGAGCAGATCATCGCCGGAAACGTAATTCTCTACGGGGCGACTTCGGGCGAGGCCTTCATCCGGGGGCGGGTCGGGGAGCGGTTCTGCGTCCGAAACTCCGGTGCCGTGGCAGTGGTGGAAGGTATCGGCGATCATGGCTGCGAGTACATGACCGGTGGCCGAGCCGTGATCCTGGGCCCTACCGGTAGGAACTTCGCTGCCGGCATGTCCGGCGGGGTCGCCTTCGTCTTCGACTCGGAGAGCTCGTTGTCTGACCGGGTCAACCCAGAGATGGTCTTGCTGGAGGAACCGGATGTCGAGGATCGTCGTTGGCTTCAGAACCTCCTGGTCCGACACCACGTTGAAACAGGCTCGACAGTGGCTGAGCGGCTGCTGGCGTCTTGGGACCACCAAATAGACCGCTTCGTAAAGGTGATGCCCACCGACTACAAGCGAGTCCTAGAGGCGGCCGCCGCCGCCCGCGAGACCGGCCGAGACGAGGTGGAGGCAATCATGGCCTCCACGCGCGGCTAGGAGCGATCATGGGCGACGCGCGCGGCTTTCTCAAACACGACCGGCAGCTCCCTGACCGTCGATCGGTACCGGTCCGACTCCTGGACTGGAAAGAGGTCTACGAACCCTTCAGCGAGGAGAGCCTCCGGGCGCAGGCCAGTCGCTGTATGGACTGTGGCATCCCGTTCTGCAACGACGGCTGCCCACTGGGGAACCTCATCCCGGACTGGAACGACCTGACCTACCGCGGCCACTGGCGGGACGCCATTGAGCGTCTGCATGCCACCAATAATTTTCCTGAGTTCACCGGGAGGCTCTGTCCGGCCCCCTGCGAGGGATCCTGCGTGCTGGGAATCAACGAACCCCCGGTCACCATCAAGCAAATCGAGGTCAGCATTGTCGATCGGGCATGGGAGGAGG
>JAZADL010000069.1:0-11199 GCA_036123635.1 Actinomycetota bacterium | reverse complement strand
GTCGACGAGCCGTCGGGCTTCCAACTTCACCGATGGGACGGTGAGCGCTTCGTGACTCACACCGGAATGGTCCGCGACCCGGCAACCATCAGGACCGTCGACCTGGGGTCCTTCGTCGCCGAGATTCAGAAACGGGCCGAAGCCGGCCAGCCGTTCACAAAAGACTGACCAGCGGTCGCCCTCCGGTCGATCCGTCAGACCGGCCCGGCCTGACGGTCCAGGAAGCGGTAGACGTCAAGGAGGTCGATCCCGGGGAACGGTGTGAACTCTCGGCTGGATGACGGCAGCGCCGTGAGAATGAAGCTCCGTTCGGATGCCGACGGCCAGGCCACTCCGTCCCAGCGGCCTAGTAACCCCGGCTCCGCCTGGTCGTCTTCGTTCCGTCCGCTGACCCGACGCAGCGTTTCACCGCCTCTGAATAATCCGGCGTCTTCAGCTCGGCAGCCCAGGGTTACGGCATAGGGGGTCCGTTCCGTGGCGTTCTCGATATACGTCACGCACCAGAACTCTCCAGCGTCAGTGGTCGTGAACTGATAGTGCAGGAGGTCTGAACCATCCCAGGCCTGGCGCGCTCCCCAGTGCCGCCCCAGGCGGGCGCCCTCCAAGCCTCCGTCGGCGTCGGTCGGGAACCGGATTCCGTCGTTCTCGTAGGCTTTGGTGATCGTGCCCTCGGGGTCGGTCCGAATGAAGTGCACTGGGATCTCCAGTCGGGTGGTGGCCAGATTGGTGAACCGGTGAGCGGCCATCTCGTAGGAGACGTAATAGCGCTCCTTGAGGTCCTCGATCGAAAGGTCGTTGTCCTCCCTGGCCGACGTAAGAAAATCCAACGCCGACGACTCTGGAACCAGTACAGCGGCTGCGAAGTAATTCGACTCGATCCGTTGACGCAGGTAGCCCTCAAAGTCAGTGGTCTCTGAGTGCTCAAGGGCGAAGTGACCAAGAGTTTGAAGGATCACCGACCGGGCCGCCCGAACACTCAGGTCGTCTCGCTGGGGAATAAAGATCACCCGGCGACGAGTGTCCGTCACCGACCGGGCCGTTCTCGGCATTCCCTTTACCCGTTCCACGGTGAACCCGTAGTGGGCAGCAAGATCAGCCAGGTGTTTCTCGGACGGCGGCCCTTCGCCGGCGTACCCGGTGGCAGCTAGACCGGAAGCCGCTTCGACCTCGATCTCGGCGAAATAGTTGTTCAGGGTTCTCATTTCGGTGCGGAGCGAGATGTTTGCCATCCGAGCCCGGTCTCCGGCCTCGAGACTGGCCAGACCGGACCGGGTCACTTCGACCTCGGGCAGAGCCCGGTAGAGGCCGACCAGAGCCTCTAGCACCTCGTTGTCTAGGCGGGCACCTACACGCACCTCGGGCAGCTCCAAGGTGGTCCGCCACGGGCCAGCCTGGGCCCGGGCCAGTTCGATCTCCAACTCGGCTCGCCGGTTGGGTGCCGTGGGGTCCAGCAGGTCGACGGTCGCGCACCCTAGAGCCAAAGCCAGATCACCTAGTACTCCCAGTTTGGGCTCGATCCGACCGTTCTCGACCTGGGAAAGATAGGAAGCCGGTCGACCAATCCGACGGCCCAACTCGGCCAGAGTTAGATCAGCCTGTCGCCGTAGGTGCCGCAATCGGTGGCCGAGGACCACGGGATCAAAAGACCGCCCGGTCATCTTTCCTCCCACGTCGATCACCTCAACCTCCCTCGCCGGGCTCGTAGGCCATCAATCTTTTGCAGGCTTTCGTGGTCGAACTCTGGCGATTTTTCTTAATTTTGAACAGCCTAGAGGAACTTCACGATCCATTGACCCCGTCGATGATCGGAAATTCGCCAATACTCGTCACACGAAACGTGCCAGGAAAGCCACAGGAGCGGCAGTGCCCGACTTAGACGGCATCGAGGTCAGCGACCACCCCAGACGCGATGAGGTGTTCACTCCGGAGGCAACGGCGTTCGTCGCCGACCTGGTCCGAACCTTCCGAGACCATCGAATCGAGTTGCTACGAAGCCGGCGAATTCGACAGGAGAAGTTCGACACCGGCCTCCGACCTGACTTCCTGCCCGAAACGGCAGAAATCCGTTCGGGCACCTGGACCGTTGCTCCCCCACCTAAAGACCTACTGGACCGGCGAGTTGAGATCACCGGCCCGCCCGACCGCAAGATGATGATCAATGCCCTGAACTCGGGGGCCAAAGTCTTCATGGCTGACTTCGAAGACTCCAGCTCCCCCACCTGGGACAACATGATGGAGGGCCTAGTCAACGTCCGTGATGCCGTCCGGCGGGAACTCTCCCTGCGCCGCGACGGTAAGAGCTACACGTTGAATGACGAAACGGCCACACTGGTCATCCGTCCACGCGGTTGGCACCTTCCGGAGAAGCATGTCCAGGTCGACGGTCGACCGGCGGCGGCCAGCCTCGTCGACTTCGGCTTGGTCTTCTTCCACACTGCCCGTGAGGCCCTAGACCGCGGCACGGGCCCGTACTTCTATCTCCCTAAGTTGGAGAACCACGATGAGGCTCGGCTCTGGAACGATGTTTTCTGCCACGCCCAAGATGCCCTAAGCATTCCTCGTGGCTCGATCCGGGCCACCGTGCTCATTGAGACCATCACCGCCGCCTTTGAGATGGACGAGATCCTCTACGAACTACGCGAGCACTCCAGTGGTCTTAACGCCGGCCGCTGGGACTACATCTTCAGCGTCGCTAAGAAATTCAACGCCGATCCCGAGTTCGTCCTCCCGGACCGATCCGACGTCACCATGACAGTCCCTTTCATGCGGGCTTACACCGAGTTGATGGTCGCCACATGCCACAAGCGGGGGGCCCACGCCATCGGCGGGATGGCCGCCTTCATCCCGAACCGACGCGACCCCGGTATCACCGCCGAGGCCCTAACCCGGGTCAAGGAGGACAAGCGCCGGGAGGCCAACGACGGCTGCGACGGGACCTGGGTCGCCCATCCCGACCTCGTGACCGTGGCCGAAGTCGAATTCAACGCCATTCTCGGACGAGGACTCAACCAGATCGACCGCCAGCGGCCCGATGTCCTAGTCGACGGCGACGACCTCCTCTCCGTCGACCTGACCGGTGGAGCGGTAACCCGAACTGGATTGGAGACCAACGTCTACGTCGGCCTCCGATACCTCGCCTCCTGGCTCTCGGGAAGCGGAGCGGCGGCTATCAACAACCTCATGGAGGACGCCGCGACGGCAGAGATCAGCCGTTCCCAGGTCTGGCAATGGGTTCGCCACGGCCAGACTCTCGAAGACGGAACCCAAGTCACCCCCGATCTGGTTCGCTCGGTGATCGACGAACAGATGATCGCCATTGCCAAAGATCTCGGCAGAGACGCCTTCGCTGACCTGCCGTTCGACGAATCCCGACGAATCTTTGAGCAGGTCGCCCTGGCCTCGGAGTTCGTCGAGTTCCTTACCCTGCCCGCCTACGAGCTCCTCGATTGACGGGCATCCCCTGATCCAACCCTGATTGGAGCTGCCGGCGGACCGCCGTTGGCCCTCCTCGAAAGCGAGCAATCGATGCGTAACACCTTCGACGACCAGGTCGCAGTCCTTGAACAGGACTGGTCCGAGAACCCCCGCTGGGAGGGCGTGCAGCGCGACTACACCGCGGCCGACGTCGTGCGGCTTCGCGGTTCGGTACTCCCCGAGTGCTCAATCGCTCGCCACGGTTCCGAAGTGCTCTGGCAGAAGATGCACGAGATGGACTACGTCCATGCTTTAGGCGCTATGACCGGCGGTCAGGCCATCCAGTACGTCAAGGGTGGTCTCCCCGCCTTATACCTGTCGGGCTGGCAAGTAGCCGGCGACGCCAATCTGGCTGGCCAGGTTTATCCAGATCAAAGCCTCTACCCGGCCAACTCGGTTCCGGCCGTGGTCGAACGCCTCAACAACGCCCTGCGACGGGCTGATCAGATCGAGTGGTCGGAAAACAAGGGCGAGATGCTCCGAGACTGGATGGTTCCGATCGTGGCCGACGCCGAGGCCGGCTTCGGCGGCGCCCTAAACGTCTACGAGCTGATGAAGCGGATGCTGCGGGCTGGTGCGGCCGGCGTCCACTTCGAGGACCAACTCGCCTCAGAGAAGAAGTGCGGCCACATGGGCGGCAAGGTGCTTATCCCGACCCAGCAGCATGTTCGGACGCTGACCGCGGCGCGCCTGGCCGCTGACGTCCTCGGCGTGCCGTCGGTGGTCATCGCCCGGACCGATGCCCTGGCAGCCACGCTCATCACCAGCGATGTCGACGATCGCGACAAGCCATTCCTGACCGGAGAGCGCACCGCTGAGGGCTTCTTCAACACCCAGCCCGGTATGGCTACCCCCATCTCCCGCGCCCTGGCCTATGCGCCGTACTGCGACCTCATCTGGTGTGAGACCGGGACACCCGACCTCGACCAAGCTCAGGAATTTGCCGACGCTGTACACGCCGAGTTCCCCGGGAAGATGTTGGCCTACAACTGCTCACCGTCGTTCAACTGGAAGGCCGCTTTAGACGATGAGACCATCGCTAAGTTCCAGCGCGAGCTCGGCAGGATGGGTTACAAATTCCAGTTCATCACCCTGGCCGGCTGGCACGCCCTGAACTCCTCGGCGTTCGAGTTGGCTCGCGGTTATACGGAATCGGACATGACGGCCTACGTACAGTTGCAGCAAGCCGAGTTCGGGATGGAGGGTGACGGCTACACGGCGACTCGCCACCAGCGAGAGGTCGGGGCTGGCTACTTCGACGACGTCGCCACCGTCATCTCAGGCGGCACAGCTTCGACGCTGGCTCTGGAGGGCTCTACTGAGGAGGAGCAGTTCTAGAACCGCTGTAGTCCCGCGAATCGGCAGACATCTCCCGGCTGCTCCGAAGGTTTCTACCGCTTTGGGGGCGATTGTGTGCCGTCCCCTGCGGCCAATCCCCTAGCGTCACCCCGTGCTCTGGCCTCTCCGTCGGTTATTCCGGCCTCTCGCCGCTGGGTTTCTGGTCGCCGTCACCTCCGTCAGTCTGATCCCCGGAGTCTCCGCAGAGGTTGACCCGGTGGCGTTCCTCGGTCCGGATGGCGAGATCCTCCCTGTCATCTCCTCGTCACCGAACGGCACGGTGGTCAGTTCGTCCTGTGGGACCCCCATCGCCTTCAACGGCGAGGAGACGCTAGAGCCGGTCGACGTGGTTCTCGACCCGGGGCACGGCGGTCCAGAAACAGGTTCAGTGGGCTCCAACGGCCTAACGGAACGGACCCTCAACCTTGCGGTGGCCCGCCACGCCCGAGACGAGCTGGTGTCGCTCGGGTACACGGTGGCTCTCACCCGGGATCGAGATCTACAACTGCCGATCCGCCAGCGGGCAGCTATCGCCAACGCTCTGTCCCCTCGGGCCTTCGTATCGATCCATCACAACGGGGGGGCCGTCCGTCGCTCGGAGACCCCAGGGACCGAAACCTTCCACCAGGTCGACGACCCGGAGTCGGCTCGGTTGGCCGGAATACTTTTCGAGGACCTTCACGCCGCCTTTGCTCCCTACTGGGTGTCCTGGGTGGACACCGTGCATCAGGGGGCATCGGTTCGGCTGCGCGACGGTCGAACCGAGACCTATGGCGTGCTCCGCCTAACCCCCGACCTCAACTCGGCGATCATCGAGGCGCTCTACTTATCGAATCCACCCGAGGCCGCCCTACTGGTGATTCCGGAGATTCAAGCCATGGAGGGACAGGCCATCGCTGGGGCGATCGACCGTTTTCTGACCAGTGAGGATCCCGGATCGGGGTTCCGGCCCGAGTTCTACGACCCCCACACCACAGGTACCGGCACGGCCAGGGGTTGCCATGACCCGGAGCTCACGCCGCCCACTGAGGTCTCGACAGGGTTTACGGCCGAGGAGTACGAGACCCTGGCCGCTACGGCACACCACCTGGGCCGATCTACAGACTGGGTCGTGCGATTTGGCGTCCACGCCTTGAAGTTTCTCAGTTTGCTACCCGATGCCGACCCGATTCGGCCTCTGGACGAGGTTGACCGGCCCGACGCCTACGGTCCGATTTCTGAAGTCGTGCCCTGGGATCAAGCGGAGCATGCGGTCCTGATCGAGATGGCTGACGCCTACGGGCTGACCCGTACCCAAGTTCAGAAGTTGGGCGCTGTGCTGATGGTCTTCCTGACCGGCCTGGAGGCCTAGTCCCAGTCTCGGCGCCTCTCGGCCTTACGGGCGCCCCGGCGACGCTTGGCCTCTAACCGGCGTTCCACGGCGCCCCGTCGCGGACGGGTCGGCTTTCTCGGTATCGCCTCCACTAATGCTTCGCAAAGTCGTTTCTCCACCTCGTCCAGGGCCTGCTCCCGGTTTCTGGCCTGCGATCGATGCTGGTCAACCACCACCCGGATGACGGGTCCCAACCTCTCCACCAGACGGTCTCGGACCTCCGCTTCAATCCCGCGGGCCGCGTGAAGGTCAACCTCGGCCTCCACCCGGGTGTGGGCTCGGTTGGCGTGCTGTCCACCCGGGCCGCCCGACGGACCGAAACGCCACCCCACCTGTTCAACCGGTATCTGGCATCCCGGTCCCGCGGACAGGAAGCGCTCACTCACACCGACCTCGCGGGCGGTGACAGCGGCAGTCGCTTCAGGCGGCGCTGGTACTCGGCGTCAGCGAGAAACGTCTGGAGGGCGGAAAGGATCATCAGGTCTCAGATTGGTTGATTGTGTCAATTGTTCAATGCGGCTTTCCCTGTTTGTCAACATCATCGTGCACCGTCAGACTTCTCCCCGTGGACGCCAACCACTTCCTGTCCTCCTACTACCCGGATACCTCCTACGGTGGGAAGCGGTTGTACGACGACATGGTCGAACAGGCCAAAGTCGCCGAACGTCTCGGATACCGGGGTGTCACCCTCCCGGAACACCACCTCATCAACGTGCTGCTAATGCCGTCCCCACTGCAGATGGCAGTCAAGGTGGCTTGTGAAACAGAAAATCTGGAGCTCGTCACCTCGGTCGCTGTTCTACCCCTCCGAGACATGCGGATCTTCGCCGGCGAAGTCGTCCAGGCCGACATTCTCACCGACGGGCGTCTCGTGCTCGGTGTGGGTCGCGGTGCCTTCGCCTACGAGATGGCCCGGCTTGGTGCCCCCATCGAAGAATCTCAGGCTCGATTCGATGAGAGCCTCGACGTGCTCATCGCGCTTCTGAGCCGGGAGGAGGTCTCCTGGGACGGCGAGTATTACCGCTTCGAACCGCTGACCGTAATGCCCCGGCCGCTGACCCAGCCCATGCCCCGAATGATGGTTGCCGTCATGAACCCTCCGGGAATCGCCGCCGCTACTCGACGCGGATTCGACGTCCAGACCACTCCGCTGGCCGGGGAACCTGGCCTGTTCCAGGCCCAGGTCGCCGCCCACAGGGAGGCCAAAGCTGAAATGGGTGAGGCCGGACACCACCTTCGGATCATGATGTCGCGAGTCATCTACTGCACCGAGTCTGAAGCCCACACCCGGGAGATGGTGCAAAGGGCCTACGACTACTACAGCCGGTTCGACAACGTCTTCACCGGCCCAGGAATCGTCCACAACGGCGACGTCCAGGCCCTGCCTCGTGCCCAGAGCATCGAGGAACTCGAAAAGAACCTCGTCATCTGCCAGGCCGAGGAGATGGTCGACCGTCTCGCCGAGTACGCGGAGGCCGGCATCGATGAGGTCATCCTGAGTTCCAATCTTGGTCAACCCCAGGTCGAACACCTCGAAGCCATGGAACGCTTCGCCACCGACGTGCTCCCCCACCTGCAGCGGATTCCAGCCGCCGCATGAACCCGAACCCGCTGTCCGCCTTGCCACCACACGAACTAGGAGGAATCCGCCATGCCCATCATTCGCGTAGAGATGTTTCCCGATCGCACCGTCGATCAGAAAAGGAACTTGGTGCGGGAACTCACTGACGGGTTCGTTCGGGCCTGTGGAGGTCCCGGCGACCGGCTCCATGTAATCATCACCGAGATCGACCGTGAAGACTGGGGCGTCGGCGGCCAGTTGATGTCCGACCAGTAAGCGGACCGCAGGATCATGAGTGCCGTCGACGTCTCGTACACCATCTCCGGGGAAGGGCCCCCGCTCTACATGGTCCACGGGATCGGTTCCCGACGGGTCACGTGGGACGGTCTGCTCCCGGGGCTGGAGGAACACTTCACCTGTGTCCGCTACGACCTCCGGGGTCATGGCCAGAGCCCCGTACCACCGGTCCCGTACTCTCTCGACAACCTGGTCGACGACCTGGAGGCCCTACGTCTGCACCTCGGACACGGCCGAATCCACATCATCGGCCACTCGCTAGGTGGCCAGATCGGCCCCGCCTACGCTCGGGCCCACCCGGAACATACGGCCAGCGTCGTGCTTCTCAGCACGGCTGCCGGCCGTACCGCCGACGACAGCGCCAAAGTCCACGGTGTGGTGGCCCGGATGCGCTCCGAAGGTGTCGAACCGGTACTGAATACCCTCCTTGACCGCTGGTACACCGACCGGTTCATAGCGGACCGGCCGGACGCCATCGCGAATCGAATCCAGCAGGTTCTTGGCACTCCGGAAGACGTCTTTCTGAGTGTCTTTGACGTGTACGCCGGGGCAGAGATGGCTCCATGGCTTCGTGAGGTCGCCTGCCCGTGTCTGGTCATGACCGGTGAACTAGACGGCGGCTGTAACCCTCGCCTCAACCGGTTCATCGCCGACGAACTACCCGATGCCAAACTGGTCATCCTTGATGACCTGAAGCACTCCATCCTGATTGAGGCACCAGATCGTGTGCTCGGCCCGGTACGGGACTTCCTGTTGCGCCACCGCGATTCTTGAACCGGTAATCGGGTTCCAACCGGTCCGATGGGTCAGATCCGACGAGCCACTACTCGGATACCCCCTAGCTTCCCGTCGGAGAAGTGGCGTACCACTGTGGTGTAGAAACCGCACATGGTCTCGAACACCTCCTCACCATGGACCCGGAGGTGCCGGTCCTGCTGCTGGCGGTACTGGTCCAGGCGCCCACGGGTAAACGCCGTCCAGTCGTCGGACATGTCGTCGCATACGAGAACCTCGAAGCCGGCGTCAGCAAGGTCCTGCCGGTAGCGATTACTACTTACGAGATAGTTGGCGAAGAGTTCAGAGGCAAGCTCTTCGCTCTCGTCGTCATCGAACGGTCGGCGCTCACAAAGGTCCTCGGCGTAAAAGAACCCGCCGTCCGGAAGCAGTGACCGACACCGGTCGAGGAGGACGGCCCTCTGGGAGATGTGGTACAGCGCCAGCCAGCTGACGACAGCGTCAAACCCTTCGCCGCCCCAGGGATAGGTCAGGAAGTCTCCACACACGTGCGTCACCCGGTCGGCTAGACCGCACCGTCGGGTGAGAGCCGCTGCCATGCGGTGGTGATCCTCCTGGAGTTCCAGCGCGGTTACCGCTGCACTCGAGGTAGCCGCCAAATACCGGGCCGGCCCACCGAGCCCGGAACCGATCTCCAGGACTGAACTCCTCTCGCCGATGCCCGTTGCCCGGATCGCCTCGTCGACCGCCTCAGTGCCGTGGTAGTGCAATTGGTCAAAGGCTGTCAGCTCGTCGACACGCAACAACTCCTCATTTGTCTTCCCGAGTTCACGAAGCTCGTTCACCACCCGATCGACGTGGTGATACAGCGTCATGCTCTTGATGTCGTCGCTGGGTTCGTTCATCTCGAAATCCGGCCTCCGGGCCGTGTAGACGTAGTGCCGAAACGGACTAGGAGGACGGCCTGGACCTCCAACGCCGCAGGAATCCAGACTTTCGGCCTGTCGTCCTACCTCTGCTGGCTCGATCCTGTTCGCGCTCGGTCTTCCGTCTCCTCACGTTCTCTGTCGCCTCGTGGCGCTGAAGTTCGAACCACTCCGTCGTTAGCGGAAATGGCTTTTCGTCGCCCGGATCGGCCGGGGGAACATCTTCTGTTGGTTCGTTCGGGTTCTCCATGGGGTCAAGATTTGCACGTTTGGACTGAAGGGTCGGCTTGGCCGTCCACAACCTTCGACCCGTATTCTGGAAATGGTTATAGAAACGAACTCGATGGAGGAGACAAACCATGCTGGGCGAAAAGGTCGGATCCATTTCAGGACCCACATCGATGAAGGCCATTCCAGCCGTAGATGGGAATCCAGCGTTTGAAACAGTCGCCAGTGGCCTGACCGGAACTCTTGCCGGTACTGATGTAACAAGCTTTGCCACGTACTCAGCTGCGATGAGAGCTGACGGCTCCTTCTACGGCGAGTGCCCTAACTCTGGTGTGGTAATGGCAGCCGATGGAGTGGCCACATTTAGGGCTACCGGTATCGGATCCCCGACGGCTGACGGCGGATTCTCATTCAAGGGAGTCGTGTATTTTGAGTCTGCTGCTCCCTCTCTCTCTTCCTTGAATGGTGTCGCAGTTGTCTACGACTGGAATGTCGAAGCAAGCGGTGACGCGTCCTGGGATCTTTGGGAGTGGAAGTAGTCCCACAGGGATAGAAACCCGGCCGGCCGCCAAACGACGCTCGGAAGTTCTGAGACAACCCTAAAGATTGGTGCTGTTGGTGGTGCCCCCGGGAGGATTTGAACCTCCGACCGGTGGATTAGAAAGCCACTGCTCTATCCGGGCTGAGCTACGGGGGCGGGTAACCGAGACTACCGCTAGCCCCGGAAACGCCCCGGTCTGACCTCGTCGAGGATCAGCCCCGAGAATGCCGGCGACGGTCCAACCCCGAAGGCCAATTCGGCGGTTAACCGGCCTGCCCCTGGGGCGGTCTGGATGCCAGTCCCACCCTGACCTACACACCAGACGAACGTGGGTTGGTTGGGGTCCGGGCCAATGACCATCGACCGGTCGGGGGCAAAGGTTCGAAGGCCCACCCAGGCCGAGTTGACCGACCGGATATCCAACGTCGTGGCCTCGTTGAGGCGGTCGATTGCCAGCGCTACGTCGACCTCCTCGGGCTTCGGGTCGCAAGGTTCCGACGGGTTCTCCTCAGCTAGAGAACAGAGCATTTGCGGTCCGTCATCGCGGAGATACCAGTCGAGATCAATGTCACCGACAAATGCCCATCCGGTGGTGTCAAGTCCTGGGCCATCAACCATAAATACCGTACGGCGCATGGGTTGGAGACCTGCTGGTGCCAGGCCGGCCGTAGTCGCCACTACGTCACCCCAGGCGCCGGCACAGTTCACGACGATGTCAGCTCCTATC
>JAZADL010000068.1:0-4690 GCA_036123635.1 Actinomycetota bacterium | reverse complement strand
GGACGTCATCGTGGACACCACCCGTGAATTGGGCGCCGGCCAGACCACGGGCAGCCGGGGCACCTTGATGGGCGCTGGCTCGGTGGCCGACGCCTGCCACAACGCCCTGGCTGACGGCTGCCGTCCGAACGTGGACTACGAGGGCGAGTACCGGGTGGACTGGACCAACTCGATGAATGACGGCCTAGAGAATCCCGTCATCCACTCCACCTTCGGCTACGCGGCCCAGATGGTGGTTCTGGACCCGGAGACTGGCCTGGTGGACTGCGTGGTGGCCGCCCACGACGTGGGCCGAGCCGTTAACCCCCTAATGTGCGAGGGGCAGGTCGAGGGGGCGGTTCACATGGGTCTCGGCTACGCCCTGACTGAGGGCTTCCCGACTGACGCCGACGCCCGTCCCCGGAACGAGACTCTACGAAGCCTCGGCATCATCCGACCCAAGGACATGCCGGAGGTCGACGTCCGGCTGATCGAGTCGCCCCAGCCCAACTCGCCCTATGGCATCAAGGGCGTGGGAGAGATCGGCCTAGTGCCGACGGCCGGTGCAGTGGCTGCCGCCCTGCACGCCCACGACGGCGGATGGCGTCACAGCCTGCCCATGGCCGACCCGGACCAGGAGGACCGTTGGGCCGCCTGGGACGGACGCTGATTCCGTGGCTGCTGTCGCTCCGACCGCCGACCAGACCCCAGGGCTGGTCTGCGCGCACCACCACCTCTACTCGGCGCTGGCTCGCGGCATGCCAACCCCGCCCCGGACACCGACCGGGTTCGCCGAGATCCTGGAACTGGTGTGGTGGCGCCTCGACCGGGCATTGGACGACCAGTCGATCCGGTGGTCGGCCATGCTGGGCGCCGTGGAGGCCCTCGAACGTGGCTGCACGGCGATCATCGATCACCACGAGTCCCCGGACGCCATCGACGGCTCGCTGTCAATAATCGCCGAGGCGTGTGCCGAGGTGGGGGTGCGGGTGTCGTGTGCCTACGGGATCACCGACCGCCACGGTGCCGACGGGGCCCGGCGTGGACTGGCCGAGAACGAGCGGTTCCTCCGGGAGGGTGGCCGGGGCATGGTCGGTGTGCACGCCGGGTTCACCTGCTCTGACGAGAGCCTGGAGGCGGCGGCCGGCCTGGCCGCCGACCGGGGCGTGGGGGTCCACGTGCACGTGGCCGAGGGCCCAGTAGACGCCGGGGCGGCCGACCGGCTACGACACCTGGCCACCGACGACTGGCTCCTGATCCATGGGGTACACCTGCTCGACGACCACGGCCTGGCCGGGACCATCGTCCACAACGCCCGATCCAACATGAACAACGCCGTCGGCTACGCCCGACCCGTCCGGTTCGCCAACCCGGTGGCCCTGGGCAGCGACGGGATCGGGGCCGACATGCTCGACGAGTTCCGCGTGGCTTACGCGCGCCAGCGCGAAGACGACGTGACGGCTTCGCCCGAGGTGGCCTGGGGATGGCTGGCCACCGGCTGGGACCTGTTTCCCGAGGCGTTGGCCGACCGGGTGACTTGGACGTACGCCGATATGGACCCCTGGCGGCTGGCCTTCACCACCGACGTCGGACCCCGGACCGTGGCGGTCGATGGCCGGGTGGTCCTGGCCGATGGCCGACCCACCCTGGTCGATGCCGACGAGGTCCGGGCCCGGGCCGCCGAGGAGGCCGCCCGCCTGCACCGTCGCCTCGAGGACTGCTGAGAGGAGCGCCCTATGACCCGTCTGGCCATCTACCTACAGGACGCCCATTCGATTCCGGACGCCATCGGCTACGTCCAGTACGCCGAGCAGCGGGGTTTCGAGGCGGTCTGGCAGGCTGATTCCCGTTTGGTTCGCGACGCCGTGGTCCCCATGGCCGCCTTTGCCTCTTGCACTGAGACCATCAGGATCGGCTCGGGCGTCGTCGACTGTTGGACCCGCAACCCGGCTCGCCTGGCCTCCACGTTCTCCACGCTCGACGACCTGGCACCCGGCCGGATAATCCTCGGCATCGGTGCCTGGTGGGAGCCATTGGCCACCAAGGTCGGTGTGCACCGTCACCGGTCGCTGAAGGCCATGAGGGAGACCGTCGAGGCCTGTCGTGCCCTGCTGGCCGACGAAACGGTGACCTACGACGGCGAGTTCGTGCACCTCGACGGGGTCGAGCTGGATTACGTGTACCAGGAGCGCCGACCCAAGGACGTCCCGATCTATATCGGAGCCACCGGCGACCGGATGCTGGAGTTGACCGGCGAGATTGCCGACGGGGTAGTCCTGAACTACCTGGTGTCGCCGGAGTACAACCGGCGGGCCATGGACCGCCTGGCCGACGGTGCGGCCCGAGCCGGCCGGTCGGTGGACGACCTAGATCGACCGCAACTGGTGGTCTGCTCGGTGGCCGAAACTCGCGCCGAGGCCCTGGATGGAGCCCGCCTCATGGTCACCCAGTACCTGGGCCAGCAACCCCACATCATGAAGGCCTCCGGTGTGCCCGAGTCGCTCCTCGAGGAGATCGGACGAGTACTGACCTGGCCGGCTACCCACGAACAGGTGGAGGCCGCATCGAAGTTGGTTCCCGACGAGATCGTGCAGATGATCTGTGCCGCGGGCACGGCCGATGAGGTCCGAGAGAAGGTGGCCCAGTACATGGCCGACGGGTGCACCTGCCCGATCCTTTACCCGTTGGGGCCCGACGTCCGCCTGATGATCGACGTCTTCGCCGACTGGACGCCGTGATCGCGCTGGACACGCGAGGCTGGACGGCATGAGCCCCCGCCTCGTCCTGCGTGGTGCCCGCCATCCTGGTGACGTGGCCGTTGCCGACGGCCGGATCGTGGCCGTGGGAACAGTGCCCGCCGAACCTGGCGACGAGGTGGTGCGGTGCGAGGGCGATGTGGTTACCGCAGGCCTCGTGAACACCCACCACCACCTATATCAGTGGATGACCCGCGGTCGGGCCGTGGGGTGCAACCTCTTCGACTGGCTGGTCGAGTTGTACCCAGTGTGGGGCCGGCTGTCGGTGGAGGACGTGCGGGCCGCCGCTCTGGTCGGCCTCGGCGAGTTGGCGACCACCGGATGCACCACAGCATCCGACCACCACTACCTCGTTCCCCGTGGCGACGACACGGTGTTCGACGCCATCGTGGATGCCGCCGGCGAGGTTGGCCTTCGATTGCATCTCTCCCGGGGCTCGATGGACCTAGGGGAGAGTCTGGGTGGGCTGCCTCCGGACCACGTGGTGGAGGACCGAGACGCCATCCTGGCCTCCACTGAATCGGTTATCGCCCGCCACCACGACGGTGAGATGGTTCACGTCACGGTGGCACCGTGCAGCCCCTTCTCGGTCACCCCCGGGTTGATGGTGGAATCGGCTGAGCTAGCCCGACGCCACGGGTTACGGCTCCACACCCACCTCTGCGAGACGGTCGAGGAGCAAGAGCACTGCCTGGAGCGGTTCGGTCGCCGACCAGTTGAAATGCTGGACGAGTGGGGTTGGGTGGGCGACGACGTGTGGCTGGCCCACGGAATACACATAGACGATGGCGAGATGGCCCGACTCGGAACCGCTGGCACGGGGGTGGCCCACTGCCCCTCGTCCAACGCCCGCGTCGCGGCGGGTATGTGTCGAGTCACCGACCTCCGGGCCGCCGGATGTCCCGTGGGCCTAGGGGTAGACGGCGTTGCCTCCAACGAGGTGGGAGGCCTATTCGGTGAATTGCGCCAGGCCCTTTACACGGCCCGGCTCCGAGAACTCCGCCCGGACGCGCTGATGCCGGCCGACGTGGTGGAGATGGGCACCCGCGGAGGTGCCCGGTGCCTCGGCTTAGACGACTTGGGATCGGTACAGGTCGGAATGCGGGCCGACCTGGCCGTCTGGCCGGGTGACGACCTGGGTGACATCGCTGATGCACTGACGGCCCTCGTGCTCGGTCCAGACCGCAGGGTCCGGCATCTCTTCGTTGAAGGGCGGGCGGTGGTGGCTGACGGCCTGCTGTTGGGCACCGACCTGGCGGAGGCGCACCGTGGCTTGGCTGGGCGTGCCCGTCGCCTTTGGGAGGCCTGAGGGGCCAACACAACGGTCGGTCCGATGGGCCATGATGTGGTTGTGGAGATTTCCGCCGAGTTCACCATCGAACCGTTCGTCGAGGGAGCGCCCGGACCTCATGTCCGGGCGGCAATCGACGTGGCCGAGGCCGCCGGCCTGGCCGTCGACGTGGGGCCCTTCGGGACGGCGGTCAGCGGCGAATCCGAATCGGTGCTGGAGACCGTCGACGCCGTCGTCCGGGCGGCCATCGACCACGGAGCCACCAGGGTGTCGCTGCAGTTGACGGTGACCTGACGCCAAGGTGACACGGGCCGCATCGGCGTCTACCCTTCGCGGCTGGCAGACAGTAGGGCTGCCGTCCGTGCCGTCGGTTTTTGATGGGACGGTTTGATCTATTCCATGACATGGAGGGGACAATGTTTCAACGTGCACGCGTTTTACTCGCGTTGCTGTTGGGCTTCTCGCTGATCGCCGGGGCTTGTGGCTCCGATGATGGCGACGATGCCGCACCGGCGGCCACTACGGCCGCACCGGCAGCTACGACGGCTGCACCGGCGGCTACGACGGCTGCACCGGCGGCTACTACGGCTGCACCGGCTGCTGAAGAGGCTGCTGCTGCGGATTCGTCTGATCCGATCAAGTTGCCGATTCACAACTGGTCGTC
>JAZADL010000067.1:0-2812 GCA_036123635.1 Actinomycetota bacterium | reverse complement strand
TTCCACGGCACGATGGCCGCTACCACGCCGACCGGCTCACGGGTCGTGAACACGTGGAGGTCCGGCTTGTCAATTGGCAGCGTGTCGCCCTGGATCTTGTCGGCTAGGCCGGCGTAGTAGCGGTAGTAGTCGGCGACGTACGCCGACTGGGCTCGAGTCTCAGCGGCCAGCTTGCCGCTATCAGTGGTTTCGACCTCACCGAGGTGATGGGCAGCGTCAGCTACCAGGTCTGCCAGCCGACTCAGGAGTCGGCCCCGCTGGGTGGCCGTCAAGGCCGGCCACTCCCCTTCCACCAGGGCACGGTGAGCCGCCCGCACGGCGCGGTCCACGTCGGCTTCGGTAGCCGCCGGAGCCGAGGCCCAGACCTCCCCGGTGGCCGGGTTGACTGTGTCGAACCGGCCCCCGTCAGAGGACTCGCAAAACTCACTGTCGATATAAAGCTGGTAGTCGTTCATCTGGTCGCCTCCCCGGCGAACTCGGATCGGTCAGATGCGCAGGGTTCCTCGAGGAAGGACCGGAGCACCACCACGAAGGCCGCCGGGTCCTCGATGGGTGGAATGTGGTGGAGACTGGGGAGGACCACGGCGCGGCAGTCTTCAATGGCTGCAGCCAGGGCATGGGTCATGGCCGGTGTCGAGCCTGGGTCCAGCTCACCGGTTACGGCCAATGCTTGGGCGGTCACCGAACTCGCCTCTGCGGGCATCAGCGGATCCCCCTCAACGAAGGCCCGATAGGCCTTCAGGTAGGCCTCCAGGTTGTTGGAGAGCAAACGGTTCCTTACGGCGTCGACCCGGTCCGGGTGTGTGGCCTGCCAGGCGGCATCGAACCACCGGTCGACAGCTAGGTCGACCATCGACCCCATCCCGCCTGTCTCAGTCAGCAACAATCGCTCTCGGATCCGGTTGACCTCTTCTGCGCTTCGATCGAACACTGTGTTGCAGAGAGCTAAGCGACCCAACCGGTCGGGATGCCGGGCGGCTAGGCCCAGGGCGACCATTCCGCCCAACGACAACCCGGCTACGTCAGGTGGTGTCGGACCGCAGGTATCAAGAACCCCGAGGCACTGGTCGACAAGGTCCTCTACCGTGCGGGGCCCCGGCGGGTCGGCTGACTGGCCATGGCCGAGGAGGTCGTAGCGCACGATCAGGCGGTCTCGCGCCAGGTCGTCAACCACTAGGTCCCACATAGTGTGGTCTAGGCCGACACCGTGGACCAGGACTAGTGGTGGCCTCTCCCCGGTGTCCTCCCCGTCGAGGCGAATGTGAGTATCGCCGCTCACCCTTCGGTCAGCCCCATCTCTTCCATGTCGGAATATCGATTGCCGATCCGATGGTGGGGGCGTCCGCCCACCGAAGCGCCAATGGCCACCACCACCTCGTCTGGACCCGGAGCGTCGGCTACCGCCATTTCTAACGTCAGGTAGTGGGACCGCCAGCCTGGATCAACTTTGTGCATCATGGGGATGGAAATTGTGGCCCCGGGGCCACCCCTGGTGTTGGTAAAGGACAGGTAGGCCGTGCCGTCCACGGCATCGCGGAATACGTTGCCGAATCGGAGAGTGTGGATGAACGCCGAGCCGTGCTCGACCTCGCCCGAGGTGCCGACCATGGATGCCTTTCCGTAAGCCTCAACGGCATCCCCTCCTCCCGCCATCTCAACTAGCCGGGGAACCAGGAGATCACCCAGGCGAGGGGCCAAGTCCAAGATGGCCGGCCGAAGATTCTCGACGAAGCCCTGGCCGGCCCACGGATTGGTGAACACGGCAGCCACTCCGAACATACGTAACGGCGGGTCGGCGGCCTTTCCACCCTCTACGTGAACCTCCTCGGTATGGGTGACGACCTTGCGGACCTCGGGGGTCACGGGAGTCGACCTGGCTTGATGTAGGCGGTCCGAGTCCGGGTGAAGAACTCTTGGGCGGTGTCTCCCTGCTCCCGGGCCGAGTGTCCCGAGGAGTTCTTTTCGCCACCGAACGGGGCATGGATTTCCGACCCGGTGGTCGGTCCGTTGACTTTAATGAGACCGGCGCGAAGTTCATGAACGGCCCTGTCGATCGTCCACATGTCGTTGGTGAACACTGATGCTGACAGGCCAAATTCGGTGTCGTTGGCTAGTGCGAAGGCCTCGTCTTCGGTGTCCACTTGGAGCACTGTGCTGACCGGCCCGAAGACCTCCTCCCGGGTGATGGTCAGATCGGTCCCTCCGACGAACAAGGTGGGGGCCTGGTAGCAGGGGCCGTCGGGGACGCCCTCGGTGATGGCCACCGTCTCGGCGCCCTCTGCCTTTGCCTGGTCGATGGCCGCCGCGACTTCGGCCCGGGCGCCAGCTGAGACCAGGGGGCCGATAGCCGTCGCCGGGTCCTGCCCATCGCCCACCTTCAATGCGGTGACGGCAACAGCGAGGCGGTCGACCAACTCGTCGTGGATATCGCCTACGGCGATTATCCGGCGGGTAGCTGTGCACTTCTGGCCGGTGGCTCCCATGGCGCCGCCGACCACCGCAGTAACCGCCATGTCGAGGTCGGCATCCGGAAACACGATGCACGGGTTGTGGCCGCCTAGCTCCAGTTGGACTCGACCGTTACGGGCTGTGACCACGTCTCGAATTCCCTGACCTACTCCGACCGAACCGGTGAAACTCACCCCGTCGACTCGTTCGTCAGCGACCAGCGCCCCGCCCACCGAGCCGGGACCTAGCACTAGGTTCAGCACCCCGGCAGGCAGGCCGGCATCAGCGAAGACGCCAGCGATGGCCACTGCAGTCAGTGGCGTGTTGCTCGCCGGCTTCCAGACGACCGGGTTGCCGGCCACCA